>NZ_CP113524.1:2515000-2835000 GCF_026723765.1 Lacrimispora xylanolytica | reverse complement strand
ATTCCATGGATAGCATTATTGTGGGGACAGCAGGTCATATTGACCACGGAAAGACAGCCTTGGTAAAAGCACTTACCGGCTGTGATACGGATACGCTGGCAGAAGAGAAGAAACGAGGAATTTCAATCAATCTTGGCTTTGCCAGCTTTCGGCTGCCTAATGGACGGAATCTTGGAATTGTGGATGTTCCGGGCCATGAGAAATTTATTAAAAATATGCTGGCAGGAGCAACCGGAATTGATCTCGCACTGATTGTCATAGCGGCAACAGAAGGTATTATGCCACAGACAAGGGAGCACATAGAAATTCTTGGATACTTGGGAATTCAGAAATATTTGATTGTGCTTACCAAAGTCGATATGGTGGATGAAGAATTTAAGGAATTGGTAATAGAAGACATCAGAGACTTTATAAAAGGAACGTTTCTTACTGGTACCAGGATTGTTGAGGTTGATTCTATCAGTCGTAAGGGATTTCATACCCTCATTGGGGAACTGGAGCGTTTGACTTCTGATATACAGGAACGAAGCTTTACGAAAAAACCTCGCATGAATGTAGACAGAGTTTTTTCCATAAAGGGGTACGGGACGGTGGTAACAGGAACTCTTATGGAGGGAGTCATTAAGGTGAATGATGAGCTCACTGTTTATCCCCAGGGATTTTCTGCAAAAGTGCGAAACCTTCAGGTTCATGACCACAGTGTGGAAGAAGCGTATGCGGGTCAGAGAACAGCCATTAACTTATCCGGGGTTTCCTTAGAAGAATTAAAACGAGGAAACACGGTGGCTGCAAAAGACAGTGTATATGTAACAAATATCATCGATGTAAAGTTTCGCATCGTCCAGGATACCAAGTTCGAACTAAAGAGATTTTCCCGTTTGAAGCTTTATGTAGGCTCATCGGAAGTACTTGCTAAAATCGTTCCGATTACACACAAAACAGTGAAATCAAAAGATGAGGGCTATGCCCAGATCATTTTGGATCACGATATTGTTGTATTAAAAGGAGACCGGTTCGTCTTACGAACCATAACCCCGGTAACCACCATAGGAGGCGGCATGATCATTGATCCCAAGCCTCAGCGATATAAGAAATTTACAGAAGAATTAATAAGGTCTGTCAGTTTAAAGGATTCCTCTTCTGTAGATGAAATTATGGAAGAATACCTAAAAGGACATCCTTTTTCGGTTCTGGAAGAAATCGCTTCATTTATCAATGGAGAAACGGTGGAAAAAGAGCTTAGTCATCTGATAGAAGAAGGAACTGTCATACAGATTGGAAAGCAGTATTTACATAAAGAATTCCTGATTCGGTTCCAATCCGGGGCCGAGTCCATATTGATGGACTATCATGAAAGCAATCCACTTAGAAGCGGGATGCCAAAGGCAGAGCTCCTTGATAAGTTTCATTTACCAAACAAAAAACAGGGAGAGATTCTACTGCAGTACCTGACGGAAGTAAAACGGTTAAAGCTGGAGCAAAATCTCGTATCCTTGTTCTATTTTAAGCCTGAGCTGACACAAAATCAGCAAAAAATAAAGGAAGATTTGTTAGGCAGGATACACTTAAGCGGTTACTCGCTTATGACCATCTCAGAGCTTACGGAGAATAATAAAGATAGGCAGCAAGTGCTTGAATTTATGTTAAAGGAAGAATTACTCCTGTTCCCAGGTCAATACATACTGGACCGAGGTCAATATGAGGGAGTAAGAGGGAAAGCCAAGGATCTATTCGATGAGAAGGGTATTATAAAGCTTTCGGATTTTAGGGATATGGTTGGAACCAGCCGAAAGTTTGCGTTAATACTATTGGAACGGTTTGACCAGGAAAAGTATACCAAACGCCAGGGAGAAGATCGAATCATCGTCTAAAATACAAATTCAAACAAATGGGGGTATCAAGTGAAAATTTATGATGTTGTAATCATTGGTGGGGGACCAGCCGGACTTTCAGCCGGTCTTTATGCAGGCAGAGCAAGGCTGAATGCTTTGCTCATTGAAAAAGAAAAGGATGGAGGACAGATTGTCATCACATCTGAGATCGAAAATTACCCAGGATGTCTTCCAGAGGAATCAGGAAGCTCCCTGGTAAAGAGAATGTCAAAGCAGGTAGAGACATTTGGAATTGAGAGAGCTGCAGACTGTGTGGAATCTGTAGATTTTACAAAGGATGTAAAAGTACTGCACGGCAAAAAAAGTGATTATTACGCCAAGACAGTCATTATAGCAACCGGAGCATTTCCAAGACCCATCGGCTGTGAGGGTGAAAAAGATTACATAGGAAAAGGTGTATCCTACTGCGCCACCTGTGATGGAAATTTCTTTGAAGATTTTGAAATTTATGTGGTGGGCGGGGGAGATACCGCAGTGGAAGAAGCAATCTATCTCACCAAGTTTGGACGTAAAGTCACCATTATCCATAGAAGAGACGAATTAAGAGCTGCAAAATCCATACAGGAAAAGGCATTCAAAAATAAGAAGATAGAATTTATGTGGGATACCGTGGTAAAAGAGATAGGCGGCGACGGTATGGTTCAAAGCATGACAGTTGAGAACTTAAAAAGCGGGGAGAAAAAAGAAATCGTAGCCGATGAAGAGGACGGCACCTTTGGTGTGTTTGGATTTATTGGTTATCTACCCCAGTCAAAGTGCTTTGAAGGAATATTGGATCTGGAGTACGGCTACATAAAGACCAACGAAAATATGGAAACCAACATCCCAGGTGTGTATGCAGTGGGAGATATCAGAGTAAAAGAGTTGAGGCAGGTTGTTACAGCCTGTGCGGATGGTGCAATTGCAGCAGTCATGGCTGAAAAATATGTTTCAGAATAGAAGGAGGAGTTACTATGTTAATCGTTGATAAGGACACATTTGGACCAGAGGTCTTAGAAGCAGACGGCTTTGTTTTTGTGGATTTTTTTGGAGATGGCTGTGAGCCGTGTAAGGCTCTTTTGCCTCATGTGGAAAAGCTGGCAGAGGAATATGGAGATAAGCTTAAATTTACAAAGCTAAATACCACAAAGGCCAGAAGACTTGCTATCTCACAAAAGATACTTGGCCTTCCTGTTATGGCAATTTACAAAGGCGGGGAAAAGGTGGAGGAGCTGGTCAAAGAAGATGCGACTCCAGACACCATAGAAGAAATGGTTAAAAAATACGCTTTAGCTGAATAACGGCTGGAAAAGCAAACATTGGTAATAGCGCAAGATCCCTGAGTGGGCTGTTTGCTATGCATGGAGCTTCCCCAGGTGATCTTTCGTTAATATAAAAAATATAAGGAGGAATTATGATGCTTAGAGACAAAAAAGCCATCATTATCGGTGACAGAGACGGCATTCCCGGCCCAGCCATTGAAGAGTGTGTAAAAACAGCTGGCGCAGAAGTAGTATTCTCATCAACAGAATGCTTTGTCTGAACGGCCGCGGGTGCTATGGATCTTGAGAATCAAAAGAGGGTAAAAGCATTAGCAGAACAGTATGGACCTGAAAATATTATTGTTATTTTAGGTGCCGCAGAAGGTGAGGCTGCTGGCCTTGCTGCTGAGACTGTTACTGCAGGAGACCCTACTTATGCAGGACCTTTAGCAGGAGTCCAGTTGGGACTAAAAGTATATCATGCCTGTGAGCCAGAAGTAAAAGACGAAGTAGACAGCAGTGTTTATGACGAGCAGATCAGTATGATGGAAATGGTTTTAGATGTAGATGATATCATAAAGGAAATGTCGACAATAAGAGACGAGTATTGTAAATACTAGTATCTTCTCTTTACAGATCAATTCTTGTGAAATGGTATAAGGAACAACATTTTACAGGAATTGATTTATTATTAGGAGGCAAATATGTACAGTGTCTTAAAGGGAGCAAGTTATATTCTTGCTCATACGCCGGATATGGTCATTCACAATGGCACGACACAAACTACGCAAAGAACCATTGATCCGGAATCTGAATATTTAAAAAACCTGGATAAGAGCCTGCGCACCTATGAAGAGTGTAAGGCGTATCTACCCAATCAGACCTATATTGGAAACATGACGCCACAGGAGCTGGCAGGATACGAGCAGCCATGGTTTTTGCAGAAGTCTGAACACACAGAAAGAGAAGGTAAATTCGGAGAAATCATGCCGGAAGATGAGTTCATCGGCCTGATTGCCATATGTGACGTATTTGACCTGGTAAAATTAGAATTGGATTTTGCCA
Organism: Lacrimispora xylanolytica; assembly: GCF_026723765.1. Taxonomy (NCBI): domain Bacteria; kingdom Bacillati; phylum Bacillota; class Clostridia; order Lachnospirales; family Lachnospiraceae; genus Lacrimispora; species Lacrimispora xylanolytica. Next base: position 2,830,802 of record NZ_CP113524.1, on the reverse strand, counting down.
ATTCTGTAAGGTCTAAATTGGAATCACACAGCCTTATGAATCCAGCCCTATTAAAAGCCCTTGAAAAAGGAATTGCATTGCCTGAGGTTTTACAGTTAATTCAGGATACCCATGCAGAAACCTTGTATTTTGAAGGCAAAATAGTTGGCTGTATAAAAGCTGCCCATGATATTGACCAATCGCTTTCTGCCCACGTCATTTTTGAGAATCTTGTTTCAAAAGCATCATGTGTTTTATCCTTATTACATCTCATCAGCAAAACAGGAGTAAATGCAGAAGAGATTGATTACGTTATTGAGTGCTCGGAAGAAGCATGCGGTGATATGAATCAGAGAGGCGGAGGTAACTTTGCAAAAGCTGCTTCCGAAATAGCAGGTCTTGTGAATGCAACCGGCTCTGATGTAAGAGGTTTCTGCGCAGGCCCGGCCCATGCGCTTTTACATGCCGCTGCCCTTGTGAAATCCGGAACCTTTAAACATGTGGTTGTTGCCGCTGGCGGTTCTACCGCTAAGCTTGGCATGAACGGAAAAGATCATGTAAACAAAAATATGCCCATACTGGAAGATTGCGTTGCCGGGTTTGCTGTGTTAGTTAGTACTAACGATGGCGTGAGTCCGGAAATCAACAGTGATATTGTAGGAAGGCATACGGTAGGAACCGGTTCCTCTCCTCAAAATGTCATCTCATCCCTGACCGCGATTCCTCTGGAAAAGGTAGGTCTTAAATTATCAGATATTGATAAGTACTCCGTGGAAATGCAGAACCCGGATATTACAAAGCCCGCTGGAGCAGGCAATGTACCGGAAGCCAATTATAAAATGATTGGGGCACTTGCAGCCATGCGAAAAGAAATTGAAAAGTCACAGCTTGCAGATTTTGTTACCGATCATGGACTGGTTGGCTGGGCACCTACTCAGGGACATATCCCATCAGGTGTTCCCTACCTTGGATTTGCCAGACAGGAACTGATGGATAAAAAGCTTAACAGAGTCATGATGATCGGAAAAGGCAGTCTGTTTCTTGGCAGAATGACCAACTTATTTGATGGAGTATCTTTTATCCTTCAACAAAACAGTGGTGCCGGAGAAGACGAGTCTGTTTCAGAAGCCAGCGTCAGAAAGCTGATTGCTGATTCCTTAAAGGACTTTGCAAAGCACCTTCAGGGTGATGAGGGGTGAACCTATGTCTGATAAGAAAATGAAAAAAATAGTCGCTGAGACCTTTCTTGATCTGGCACATATGCTGGAAACCGGACAGTCAGGTAAAAAGATACCCATAGCAGTTACGGCCATTGGCAGTGAGCATGGGGAAGAGACTATTTACAGCGCAGCCCTGGAAGCTGCTAAAAAAGGAATTACTGTAAAGGTGATTGGAACCAGAGACGTAAAAGCAGAGAATTTAGAGTCCGTTCTCGTTTCTTCCGAAGAGGAGGGACATAAAAAAATGGATGAAATGCTCTCAAACAAAGAAGTCTATGGGGCAGTTACCATGCATTATCCATTTCCAATCGGAGTATCAACGGTTGGCCGGGTGATTACACCGGCAGCTGGAAGAAAGATGTATCTGGCGACGACAACAGGAACCTCATCGGTCAACCGGGTAGAGGGAATGATAAAAAATGCCATTTACGGTATCGTTACGGCCAAAGCCTGCGGAGTGAGTGAGCCTTTGGTTGGAATCTTAAATGTGGATGGGGCTCGTCAGACAGAAATTGCTCTTCAGAAACTGAAAGAAAATGGATACGATATCCGTTTTGCTTCCTCTGGAAGAAGCGATGGCGGTATGATTATGCGTGGAAATGATTTATTGACAGCCTCTGCCGATGTCATGGTTATGGATTCCTTAACCGGCAACGTACTGTCTAAGCTTTTGTCTGCCTACACCACAGGAGGGAAATATGAATCTCTTGGCTACGGCTATGGCCCTGGCATTGGAGAGGGTTTTGAGAAGCTGATCATGATCGTATCCAGAGCATCGGGAGTTCCTGTGATTGAAGGTGCTGTTGAATTTGCCAGAGAGATGCTCTTAGGAGAGTATCAGAAGGTATTATCAGAAGAATTTAAAAAAGCAAGAAAGGCAGGACTGGATGATATCCTGCTTGAGCTTAAATCAGGAAAACGGGAAGAGTCAGCCGATGCCATAAAGGCACCACCAAAGGAAGTCGTAACAGAAGAGATTCTGGGCATTGAAATTATGGACCTTGAAGATGCGGTTACCTGCTTGTGGGGAGCGGGTATCTATGCAGAGAGCGGTATGGGCTGTACAGGACCTGTGGTGCTTGTTGGGGAACACAATCTGGAACAGGCAAGAACAATTCTAAGCCAGAAAAAATTTATTGGCTGAGATACATTTCTTTAAAGGATGATGGAATGACCGATAAAAACAGTCTTATGAGACAACTGCCAAAGGTAGATGAAATAATACGTTGTATGATCATAGAGCGAGCCGTAAAAGCACCGGAAGTTTTGATAAAGCTGGCTGTTAAAAAAGAGATAGATTCAGAAAGAGAAAAAATAGTAACGGGAGAATCCACCGGGTGCACTCGTGACGTTTTGCTGGACCGGATTGAAGATGAGATCAAAAGGCAGAATCAGCCTCATTTAAAAAGGGTGATCAATGCCACTGGAATCGTGCTTCATACAAATCTGGGAAGAGCAAAGCTTGCCCAGGAAGTTTCTGATCAAATGAAAGAAATTGGCGGTTATTATTCCAATCTGGAGTATGATCTGGAAGCTGGGGAAAGAGGGTCAAGGTATGCCCATGTGGAACAGCTTCTTACTTTTTTAACCGGTGCTGAGGCGGCTTTGGTCGTAAATAACAATGCAGCTGCCGTATTTTTAATCCTAAATTCTCTGGTAAGGGAAAAAGAGGTAATTGTCTCAAGAGGGGAACTGGTAGAAATCGGCGGCTCTTTTCGGGTACCTGAAATTATGAAGGCCAGCGGCTGTACTCTGGTAGAGGTGGGAACTACCAATAAGACTCACGAATCCGATTATGTGAATGGTATCAGTGAACATACAGGTGCGCTCTTAAAAGTCCATACCAGTAACTATAAGATCATTGGTTTTACGAAAGAGGTTTCAATCGAAGGGCTGAAAGCAATCGGTGCCAGGCATCAGCTTCCAGTTATATATGATATGGGCTCCGGTCTGATGATGGATTTAAAAGCTCATGGAATCGGAGAAGAGCCAACGGTAAAACAGTGTCTTTTCGATGGTGCCGATGTGGTCTGCTTTAGCGGAGATAAGCTGCTTGGAGGTCCCCAGGCTGGAATCATAGTTGGAAGTAAGGAATACATCGGCAAAATGAAGAAAAACCATCTTCTTCGGGCGCTGAGAATTGATAAGCTTACGTTAACCGCCCTGGAGCTTACGTTAAGAGAGTACTTAGACGAAGAGAAAGCAATGAAAACGATACCAACCTTACATATGATCATGGAGCCATTGGAACGTCTGGAGGAGAAGGCCCGGTTGTTTTTAAAGTTACTGAATCCGTGTCAGGAAGCAGAATATGAAGTGGTAAAAACCCAGAGTCAGATTGGCGGAGGGTCTATGCCGGGAGTCTGCCTTGATTCTTATGCTGTCAGTGTATACCGAACAGAAATTTCAGAAGGAATGCTGGAACGTATGCTCAGAGAGAATTCCATCCCCATTGTAACAAGGATATATAAAAACAAAGTGCTGTTTGATGTACGAACCATGAGCGAAGAAGACATTCAGACAGCAGCAGATTTTTTAAATCAATTATAAGGACTTAATCTGCATGAAAAGAATGCAAGTTTGTCTTAGAATTTGAAAGGAGACACCCAATGAAGTTGGAATTAGGCAATTTTTATGTAAAAGATATTTGCTTTGGTGATAAAACTTCTTTAAAAGATGGGATTCTTACGGTGAACAAAGAGGAGGCTCTTTCGGTCATAAAGGAAGATGAGCATATTACAGAAGCAGACCTTTATATTGTATCACCTGGGGACATGGTCCGTCTCGTTCCGGTAAAGGAGGCAATCGAGCCACGGTACCGCGTTGGAGGAGGTCCTGTTTTCCCAGGTGTGACCGGAGATCTTATGCAGGCCGGTGATGGTACCACATACGCTTTAAAGGATATGAGCGTCTTAGTGGTTGGAAAACACTACGGCGGATTCCAGGATGGGCTCATTGATATGGGCGGAGAGGGTGCCAAATACACATACTACTCCCAGTTAAAGAACCTGGTCCTGGTTGCTGACAGCGATGAAACCTTTGAACAGAGAGAGCAGCAGAAAAAGAACCGTGCCTTGCGGTGGGCAGGTATGCGCCTGGCTGAATACATTGGTGCAGTCACAAAGGACTTAACGCCGGATGAGGTAGAAACCTTTGAACTGGAACCGGTGACGAAAAGAAGCAAGGAAGTAAATGAGCTTCCAAGCGTTGTTTTAGTGCTTCAGCCTCAGTCCCAGATGGAAGAGGGCGGTTATAACGATTTGAATTACGGCTGGGATACCAACCGGATGCTACCCACCTTTATGCACCCCAATGAGGTGTTAGACGGAGCGATGATCAGCGGTTCCTTTATGCCATGCTCCTCCAAGTGGTCTACCTATGATTTTCAGAATCTCCCCATGATCCGCAGGCTTTACAGAGAGCATGGAAAAACAATTAATTTCCTTGGAGTCATTATGTCAAACTTAAATGTGGCTCTTGACCAGAAAGACAGAGCTGCCTTATTTGTGGCTCAGATGGCAAAATCCCTGGGAGCAGATTCTGCAATTGTAGCAGAAGAAGGCTATGGCAACCCGGATGCAGACTTTACAGGCTGTATTGTAGCTTTGGAAAATGCCAATGTAAAGACCGTAGGTCTTACCAATGAATGTACCGGTCGAGACGGGGCCAGCCAGCCTCTCGTATCTTTAGATGAAAAAGAGAATGCAATTGTATCCTGCGGAAATGTTTCCACGCTCATCCGTCTGCCAAGGATGGAGACCGTATTAGGTGAACTGGAGGCCCTGGCAAGAGATGGAATGTCAGGAGGCTGGTCCAACGATGAAATCCTGGGAGCCTCCGTAAAAGAGGATGGTTCTATTATCATGGAGAATAATGCGATGTTCTGCGGAGATCAGGTCGTTGGCTGGTCAACAAAGACAATGGCAGAATTTTAAAGGAGGGAAAAAGATGAAGGGTATTTTATACTTAAATCAGTTCTTTGGCCAGATCGGCGGAGAAGAACATGCTGATTTTAAGCCTGAGATTAGAGAAGGTCTTGTGGGTCCTGCAATGGCTCTGCAGCAGGCATTGGGAAAAGAAGTTGAGATAACCCATACCATTATTTGCGGAGATAACTTTATTGGATCCAATACCGAAGAAGCAGTGAAATCCATTATCTCTATGCTGAAAGGCAAAGAAATAGATGTTTTCTTTGCTGGTCCGGCCTTTCGAGCCGGCCGTTACGGCTCTGCCTGCGGCCATATCTGCAAGGCTGTTAAGCAGGAATTTAACGTTCCGGTACTCACTTCAATGAATGATGAAAATCCAGGCGTTGAAATGTTCCGTAAGGAAATGTATGTATTTAAGGGCGGAGCCAGTGCTGCAAGCATGAAAAAAGACGTCAGTGCTATGGCTAAATTTGCTCTTAAGCTGTTAAAGGGAGAAACCTTACTTCCAGCAGCAGAAGAGGGATACTTTGGAAGAGGAATCAGAGAACAAATCTGGCTTGACCCACCGGTTACAGCAGCAGACCGTGTGATTGACATGCTGCTAAAAAAGGTAAAGGGGGAGCCCTACGAGACAGAGCTGCCCATACCAAAGTCAGACCGTGTTGCCATCGCTCCAGCCATTACCCCAGAGGAATTAAGCACTATGGAGGTAGCACTCCTTACCTCTGGCGGAATTGTTCCGGTAGGAAATCCGGACCGGATCCAGTCTGCCTCTGCAACCAAATGGGGCAAATACGATATTTCCCAGACCGATGACTTAGTCAAAGGGGAATACATGACCATTCATGCCGGTTTTGATCCTGCGGCTGCCAATAACGATTCAGATGTAATCGTGCCTTTGGATGCCATGAGAAAATATCAAAAAGAAGGTAAAATTGGTGGAGTTTATAAATACTTTTTCTCTACGGTAGGAACAGGAACCACTCAGGCTGAAGCCTCCAGAATGGGAAAAGAAATTGCAAGAGTATTAAAAAAGGATGGGATCAGAGCTGCAATTCTGACCTCTACATGAGGGACTTGTACACGTTGCGGTGCAACAATGACAAGAGAAATTGAAAGAGAAGGAATTACCATCGTTCAGATGGCGAACTTAATCCCAGTAGCAAAAACCGTTGGAGTAAACCGTTTGGTTCCAACCATCTCTATCCCTTATCCGCTGGGAGATCCGGCGACAACCAGGGAAGAACAGTTCAAGCTTCGTTACCACAGAGTCGGTGTCGCATTAGATGCCTTAACCAGTGATATTGAAGAACCTCAGGTCTTTAAAGTTAAAATTTAGTTCAGAAGTAACAAGTAATAGAAAACACTTTCTCCACACGGGAGCAAAGTGTTTTCTATCACTTAAATAAAAGTTTGTAGAACTCTGTGTAAATTTTATCTTTCAGGAGGAGGTTCCTAAATGAAGAAAAACCTTGTTTTTTACATATCGCTATTTATAACTGCTGTATTTATCGCCCTTGGCCTCTTAGCAAATGATGTATTTACAGCAGCGACCATTGCGGCAAAGGATTTTCTTGTTACTTATTTCGGGTGGTTTTACTTATTTTGTATGTTTGTATTTGTTGTTTTTTCATTGGGCATTGCATTTAGCAAATATGGAAAGATTAAATTAGGGCCGGATGATTCGGTACCTGAATACAGCAATCGTTCCTGGTTTGCAATGCTTTTTGCTGCTGGTATGGGAATCGGCCTTGTTTTCTGGGGAACCGCAGAGCCACTCACTCATTATATGAGCTTTGGGGGAGATGAAGGGGCCGCCAATCTGGCGATGAAAAAAGTATTTATGCACTGGGGATTCCACCCATGGGCAGCCTATGCCATTATAGGGATGTCACTTGGATATTTTCAGTACAGAAAGAATGCACCAGGTCTGATCAGCAGTATCTTTCTTCCTCTACTGGGAGAAAAAGGGGTAAAGGGACCCATTGGGAAATTAATTGATGTATGTGCGGTTTTTGCCACAGTGGCTGGTTTTGCCACCTCCTTAGGCCAAGGAACCATGCAGATCAATTCCGGCCTTAATTTCCTTTTTCAGGTGCCAAAGACAGACATGGTAAAAGTTATTATTATTTTTACTTTAATGGTGATTTATACTTGTACAGCAGTAAAAGGAATTGATAAAGGAGTGAAATTTTTATCCGATATTAATTTCGTATTGGCATTTACTATTATGCTTGGTGTCTTTTTAATCGGTCCTAAGCTTCTTTCGATTAATGTTTTTATCAATTCACTTGGAAGCTATATTAACAGTTTTGTGGCAGACAGCTTTTCTTCCAATCCATTTGGAGACAAAACATGGCTTGGGTCCTGGACGATATTTTATTGGGCCTGGTGGATTGCCTGGGGACCATTTGTGGGCACCTTTATAGCCAGGATATCAAGAGGCAGGACCATTCGGGAGTTTGTAATAGGAGTAATATTTGCTCCATCCATCGTATCCTTTTTGTGGTTCTCCATCTTTGGCAGTCTTGGTTTGAACCTGGACAAACAAATGATAGCAAAGGCAGTGGAATCAACAGAAACCGTGTTATTTGTAGTTTTGCGGGAATATCCACTTGGAATGGTATTTTCTTTCATTGCTATCTGCCTGTTAATTACGTTTTCCATTACATCATCAAATTCAGGAATCTTTGCATTATCCATGTTCTCGTCAAGCGGGGATATGAATCCTGGAAATGGGAAAAAGATTCTTTGGGGAGCTCTTTTGGCATTGCTGACTCTTGTTTTACTGATGTCAGGTGGATTAGCAGCTTTAAAGAATTCTTCTATCATCGCAGCATTCCCATTGGCAATTATCATGCTGCTTGCCTGTTTTTGTCTGTTAAAAGCATTAAAATCGGAAGATACAAAAGACTAATCAAGCGCACTAAATTCAACCTTTAGAGAAGCGGAGAAACGTATGGATTTTAAACAATTAGAAGCATTTGTACAAATTTCCAAACTGCAGAGTTTTTCAAAAGCATCTGAAGCCTTATACTTAACTCAGCCAACATTAAGCAATCAGATTAATACATTGGAAAAAGAGATTGGCACTCAGTTGTTTGTTCGTTCCACAAAGAAAGTGTATCCGACTAAGGCAGGGGTAAAGTTTTATGAACATGCCAAGAATATGCTGGCATTGCGCGATCAGTCTTTATTTGAAATGGGTAAGTTTACAAAAGAATGTGCAGGAGAAATAAATATTCTGGCCTCAAGCGTTCCGGCCCAGTATTTACTGCCGCAATTGATTTCTGATTTTAATAAGGAATATGAAAACATTGTCTTTCACTTATATCAAAGAGACAGTGGAGGTGTATTTAAAGAGTTAAGCCAATATCAGTATGATATTGGCTTTGTTGGAACGGAAACAGAAAGCTGCCGATACAAGCTGACAGCTTTCTGTAAGGATGAGATTGTCTTAATCCTGCCAAAGAGCATGAGATATACGGGGGGCCGTACGGTTTCTGAAATCATCTCTTTTATCTCGAAAAAGAACTTTATTATGCGGGAAGCCGGGTCTGGTACCAGAACAAAGCTGGAGATGTTTCTTAGCAATAATAATATTCACGAAAAGGATATGAAAGTCGTTGCTTATTTTAGCAGTACTCAGGGAATCGTGGAAGCGGTATCCAAGGGTCTGGGTATTTCCTTTGTATCCAAGGCGGCAGCAACCATCTATAAGCGTTTGAATTTAGTAAATATGGTAGAAATAGACTCGGAAGAATTGAGCAGAGATATCTTTTACGTTCTAAAAAAAGATATGGTTTTAACACCAGCCCAGGAACTATTCATCAATTATGCAAAGAATTATTATGAAAAGATTAAATCTTAATTTGATTTGCCTTCCATCTATAGTATAATGTTCTTTTGAGGCATAAAATACATTGAGAGGTGGACAAATGCTATTTCATTCATATGAAATAAATAACATGATCACATATTCCAAATCCAATCTTAGTGAGATTGTAGTCACTTATGTGAAAAATAAGATTCTTACGGGAGAGCTAAAAAGTGGAGACCGTTTGGTTGAAACTGATATGTCGGAAGAACTTCAGATAAGCAGAGCGCCCATCAGGGAAGCATTAAGAGAACTTCATATGAGAGGATTTCTTTCATTTTCGCCCAAAAAAGGCAGCCAGATTCTCAATCTGGATATGGGGGATATTGCAGAAATCTTTTCGATTAGAATTCCATTGGAAATGCAGGTGCTGACAATTATATTTGAAAAGAAACTTCTAAATGAGAAGGACTTAGAGTATCTATCTGCACTGAACCAGGAGATGATTATGTTAGGGAAAGACAATACGTCAGATGAGAAGGAGAAAAATTTTGTATTCAATTCCTGTGACCTGGCCTTTCATGAGTTTTTCTGGAAGAAATCAGAAAGTTTCAGGAGGGCTGATATTTTGCAAAACCAGTACTTCCAATTGCTTACCGCTATGAATAAGGATACTTCCACCTTAGGTTCTGCTAAGGAGAAGTACGAAGAGCATAAAAATATTATAGAAGCCTGCCGCAGCGGCTCGCTGGAGCAGGCGTTATCTGCATTTCAAATACACATGGATTCCTATTTGAATGCGGTTCAAATGCTTTAAAGATTTATTTATTGTTTCTTTTCTTCATCGGGGTGTAGTTCCTCTGAAAATTCTGTTAAGATACGGCGATGCTTGAGAGTTCCTTTTGGCAGCTCTTCTCCCTGCATCGCTTTTCTTTTGTTTACGGCTTTTAATATCCCATAACATGCGGTAAAAAAAGCTACCAGGGCTATTCCTGCCAGAAACCCCAGGGTCTGCCCTTTTAAAAATGGCATACTGAATATAGCGATAAGGAGTCCTGCCATGGTAAACAGAGAACTATAGGGGAATCCGCAAAGCCTACAGCTCCCTTCTGGCTTCCCGTTCTTTTTTCGGAAACGGATGTGGGTAAACATGAGTACGATATAGGTAAAAAGCAGGGCAAATCCACCGGAGCTGATTAAAAACAGATAAAACTCAGGCAAAAAGAGTCCTACATAGAGAAACATCATCATGCTAAGTCCTGAAAAAAGGATACCCCGATAAGGAACATCCGTCTTATCCCTTAAAAACCCAGGACCAAGCCCTTCCTCCACAAGAGAGCGGAGCATTCTGCCAATACCAAACATGGCAGCCAGCATGGTAGATAAGATTGCGCTGATTAATATGATTGTCATGGCAGTTCCGGCCCAGGACATTTGATACCGGTTTAAGGCCGTGACCATTGGACTGACGTCTTCGCTTAAGGAATTGGTGGGAACCAGAAGCAGGAGGACGGATATACAAAGAATATACAGGGTCACCAGCCAGAACACAGTCAAATGAATGGCTCGAGGCACATTCTTTTCCTTATTATCGGTCTCACTGGCAGCCAGTCCTATGATTTCAAAGCCAGCATAGGTGAATAGAACGATGAGCATACTTCCGGCCAGACTTTTTAAGCCGCCTGGGAGAAACGGTTCTGAGCGCAATATGCTGTTTCCCAGTGGACGAATGCCTGGCAAAGCACCAAGAACAATCAGCCCGCCTAACAGAATAAATCCAATAATAGCCACAATCTTAATAGCAGAAAGAACACTTTCCAAATGGCTTAGCTGCTTTGCTCCTAAAAGATTCAAAAGGGTAACTCCCACGATCAGACCAGTTCCAAGGAGAGGAATTGAGACGGTTGGAAACCAGGTCCGAAAGAGTAAAGAAACAGCAGTAGCCTCACTGGACATAGAGATGACCATACCAGTCCAATAGACCCAGCCTACGACAAAGCCTGTGCCTTTATTGATATACTGAGATGCAAATGTCCGAAAGGAAGCGGAATCAGGATTGGATACCGTCATTTCTGAAAGTGCAAACAGAATAAAGTAGACCATAACCGCACAAATGAGATAGGAAAGAATAATTGCCGGACCGGCAGCCTGTATGGCAACCGATGAGCCTAAAAAAAAGGAACCGCCGATAACAGTTCCCAGAGCCATCATCGTTAAGCGGCCTGCAGAAAGACCTTTTGTTTTATGTTTCATGAGGAAACCTCGCTTTTGTTTTTTGTATTATTATTTCAGATATTGACAAAGTTATTCGAAACCATGAAAATACAATAAGAATGGAGGTACCAATGAAAAACTTATATGTACTCAGTGCCTACGAGACCAGCGCTGAAAATTTTTTTGAAAGTCTAAAACAATTTAAGGTAGATCTGGTACTTGATATCAGGCAAAAGAATGACTCCCAGCTGTGCGGCTTTACGAAAAAAAGAGATCTAGAGTATTTTGTGAGAACCATTACTGGTGCCGCATATGTCCATGATCTGGCCCTGGCCCCTACAGATGAGCTTCTAAATCCATATCTTAAGCATTGGACTTCATGGGAGCAGTATGAGAACGGATATCAGGTCTTAATGAAGGAGAGGGATATCCTTTCTCATTTTAAAACCAATTATGAAACCTATTCTGCTATCTGCCTGATTGGAACAGAAACAAAGAAGAGAAGATCCCACAGCGAAATCCTGTATTCCATGCTTTTGAACCATTTTGAAATAAAAAATTGAAAAAGATTGTGCTACGTTGTAATAACAACAGACATGTATCCTAGATGATGTTATCCTGTACAAGGAATGAGGGCAGGGCAAGTGCCTTAAGAACCTCTACCCTATATCAATCAACAATAATGTTGGCAAGTATGTGCACCAAATAAAAAAGGTGCTGTGCATAATAATTTACTTTAGGAGGTAATGAATATGAGCATGTTTTGTTATCAGTGCCAGGAAACGGCAAAGAACACAGGTTGTACAGTCATGGGCGTATGCGGTAAGACAGAAGAGGTTGCAAATTTACAGGATCTTCTTATCTATGCAGTAAAGGGTATTTCTGAAATCGTAGTAAAGACGAATACCAACGTTGCTGACATCGCTAAGATCAATCATGAAGTAATCAAGAGCCTTTTTATTACGATCACAAATGCAAACTTTGATGCAGATGCCATTGAAGCTCAGATCGTTAATGTACTTGGATTAAGAGATCAGTTAGCAAAAGACGCTTCCTATCAGGGAAATAACGATGCGGCTGTATTTTCTGTAAGCTCAAGAGAAGATATGCTTAAAAAGGCTGCCAGCGTAGGTGTTCTTGCGACTGAAAACGAAGATGTTCGTTCTTTAAGAGAGCTGATCATTTACGGTGTAAAGGGAATGGCAGCTTACGTAGAGCACGCTTTAAACATTGGAAAAGAAAACAACGATATTTATGCGTTTACTTATGAAGCTCTTGCAGCAACCTTAAATGATTCTCTCTCTGCAGATGATCTGGTTGCTTTAACCTTAAAGACAGGTGAGCTTGGAGTAAGTGCAATGGCGCTTCTTGATGAGGCAAATACATCCCGTTACGGAAATCCAGAAATCACAACAGTTAACATCGGCGTTAGAAAGAATCCAGCTATCCTTATCTCCGGTCATGACTTAGTTGATATGGAGCAGCTGTTAGAGCAGACACAGGGAACAGGCGTTGATGTTTATACACACGGCGAGATGCTTCCAGCTCACTACTATCCAGCATTTAAGAAATATGACAACTTTGCAGGTAACTATGGAAATGCCTGGTGGAAACAGGTAACAGAGTTCGAGTCCTTCCGCGGACCGATCCTGTTTACAACAAACTGTATCGTTCCTCCAAAGAATCCAGAAGTTGCTGCCAGAATCTATACCACAGGGGCTACCGGTTTCCCAGGCTGCAAGCACATCGAAGCAGATGAGAATGGTAAGAAAGATTTCTCTGAAATCATCGCACTTGCTAAGACTCTTCAGAGCCCGGATGAGATTGAAACTGGAACTATCGTTGGTGGATTTGCTCACAATCAGGTATTCGCACTTGCTGATAAGGTTGTTGACGCTGTGAAATCCGGCGCAATCAAGAAATTCTTTGTTATGGCAGGCTGTGACGGAAGAATGAAATCCAGAGACTACTATACAGAGTTTGCTGAGAAGCTTCCAAAGGATACTGTAATCTTAACTGCCGGCTGTGCAAAGTACAGATACAATAAGCTTCAGCTTGGCGATATCGGCGGTATTCCAAGAGTATTAGATGCAGGACAGTGTAATGACTCTTACTCTTTAGCTTTAATCGCACTTAAGCTGAAAGAAGTATTCGAGTTAAATGATGTAAATGATCTTCCAATCGCTTATAACATCGCTTGGTATGAGCAGAAGGCCGTTATCGTACTTCTTGCACTTCTTCACTTAGGCGTAAAGAACATTCACTTAGGACCGACATTACCAGGATTCTTATCTCCAAATGTTGCTAAGGTTCTTGTAGATACCTTTGGTATCGCTGGAATGGGAAGCGTAGATGCAGATATGGAATTATTCATGAACGCATAATCAGTCTGTTTTGGCTGGTGATGGACGTTGCGCAGGCAACATCCATCACCAGCTTTTTTTGATAGTATAGTGGTGTAAGTGCTGGCTTACAATAACTTTTAGATAGTTTCAGTTTATGGAGGTAATGATGAAAAAGGTAAATGTATTTTATGACAAACTGTATTACGGCTTCCCGATCATTCTTGTCAGTTATTATGATACGGACGGCACACCAAATGTAACCACCATATCCTCTTCCTATACCTTAAGGGACATGATGGCACTTGGCTTCAGTACAAAAGGCTATGCCCTGAACCGGATTAAGGAAGTATCTGATTTTGTAGTCAATATTGCAGACAGCAGCCAGATCGAAGCAATTAATTTCTGCGGAAAGAATACAGGAGCGGAGTGTAAAAAGTTTGACAGCATCAATCTGACTCCAGTACCATCTAAGGTTGTCAGTGCTCCAATCATTGAAGAATGCCCAATTTCCATTGAATGCAGACTGACTGATGTGATTGAAAGTGAGAATCACATGGGAATCACCAACATTCTGGCAAAGATCAAAGGCCGTCTTGTGGCAGAATCCTACTTAACCGAATCTGGTAGATTGAAAGTACCTGCATTTGATGAGGTTCTCTATATTGGAGACGGCGACAGTAAGGGTTACCGATTCATGAAATAAGAAAAGCGGATCAGGGAGATGCGTAGGTTTCACCATCCCAGATCCGTTTTTTTATTTTTGTCAATGCTTCAATCCTGTAAGTCGCTGGTGCAGGAACAGCTGGAACAGCCGCAGCCACAGCCGGATTCGCCCTGCTTCGCTTTTTTGATTCTTCTCACAATAATAAAGCCTGCATAAGCTGCAATTAGTGCACTAATCACTATAGTAGCTAACATAACAAACACCTCCCTGGATATGTACCAAAATCTTTTTTCGTTTTTGAGTTAGGTCAATCTAACCATAAGCTTAAAATGAAAGCCACAAACATGGCTCATTGATTTAATGTTATTATAATACTGTGGAAGTCTGCCGTAAAGTAGGCACCAATAAGTTACTTAGTAACTTAAGGATACCGTAGAAGATTCGAATGAAGATAAGAGGAGCATATGTATTTTAGGAAGTATCTTTTTAGTAACCACACCACTAAAATGTGCCTACTTGCATAATTTTTGGGGAATGCTATAATGAAGTTAATCAATAGATGGCAATGGAGCGAAGTCAACCATCAATTTGTGAAGAAAATAACATAAAGGAGATTTTAATTATGAGCAGAGTTCTTTATATTAAAGCAAATTCAAAACCAGAAGGAACATCAAGAACATTTCAGATATCAGATGCATTTGTGGAAGCGTATAAAAAACATCATCCAGACGACGAAGTAGTAGTTTTGGATTTATATAAGATGGGAATTCATTTTTTAGAGGAAAAGGATCTTGAATATCACAATCCAGCTCCTGGAGTGGGAAAGGATCATCCGATTTTAAAATACGCTTATCAGTTTTTGGAGGCTGACAAATACATTTTTGCAGAGCCTTTATGGAACCTTGGAATTCCGGCTATTTTAAAAGCATATATCGATTATATCTGTGTTTCCTCTATCACCTTCCAGTACACAGCAGAAGGCCCTGTTGGTCTTTGCAAAGGCAAAAAAGCCATTAATATTACCACGAGAGGCGGAGATTACAGCTCTGATATCGCAAAAGAATTTGAATTAGGTGATAAATATCTAAGAACCATCATAGCCTTCTTAGGAGTTACTGATTTTACCACCATAGCTGCTGACCAGCTTGATGTGATTGGTGTTGACGTGGAGAAAAAGGTGGCAGAGGATATTGAAAAGGCTGTGAAAATAGCTGAAACATTCTAACAGAATTAATAAATGGCGGCGGTTCCTTCTGGGACCGCCGTTAAATGTTTTAATAATGAATGACTTGCTCTGCTTCTTTGATTTTCTTAATAATAGGCTCTGCCTCCGGGCTTTCAAAAAAGCGTATGGTAGTTTCCGGAAGTAAGGCAGTTAGATGAGAGAAATCACCTTCCTTAATCAGCTTTCTTACGGTCGATGCACTGATTACTGTTCCCTCTGCTTCCTTTCTGGGGATAATAATGCAATCAATTCCTGCTTCGGGAAGCCGTTCCTTCATGATCTCATTATAGATGGCAGTGACCTGGCTGGTAGGCTCTTCTCCTACGTACCTTCTGTTAATTCCCAGAGACTCTGAAATCTTAATGAAGATTCCAAGGTCTAAAAGGGCATGGCTTTCGATTACGGATGTTTCGTCCTTTTGAAAGTAGCTTGGGAACGTGGCATTGCTTATGATGTAAGGGCCGCTGTCGTGGTAGCATATGTTGTTTAAATGGGCTGTCCCCTCCATGATCAGGCGTTTTCTCACAGGAAAGGGAATAAGGCTTACATCCTCGCTGACGATAAAAAGGTGAACCACGTCATTTTCTGCAGCAGCCTTTTCCACCAGGGTAAGATGACCCAGGGTAAAGGGATTGGCATTCATTACGATGGCAGCAACATTCTTACCTTCTTTTTTATTCTCACCAAGACGGCTTAAATAATCCTGAAAGCCCCGTCTTTTGTTCTCCATAAATACTACTTTGCCTTCAATTCTTACAATCTCATAAAATCCAAGATCAGAAAAGAATTTAGAGGCAGTTGATTTTGTGTAGAGGAAGATGTGGGAGTTGCCCTTTGAGAACTGATACTCGGTCAGATGGGACATAATCTGATTCATCAGACCCTCACCCTGATGATCGCTGCTGACAGCCAGACAACGTAAGGTATTGCCATAGCAGCTTCCTGTGGCAACGACGTTAAAATCCTCGTCAAACATAGCACATGTATAATCCAGGTTCTTGTCTCTTCGGATTCCTTCTCCCAAAAGAAGCTGGTCTATGAGCTGGTTGCTCCTTTTATCATCGGGGGAAACTTTAGAAATTGAATATTCACTCATAATTTGCTCCTTTGCTGATAACCTTTAACACGGCCTTCCTGACCGAATATCAGGAAAGCGGATCCCCAAAATGCGGAACCGGAAACAGGTTTTATTTTCTCATAAATAATTGTATTATTTCCTATTAAAAATGTAAATAGCCTGGGAGCAGTTATTTGCATTTTCCTTTGTATTAGGGCGTCTGATTTTGATATGATATGATTTTTTGGTTTATACTATACAAAAAGCGCTTACTTACATGGGATAAAATAAGCTTGATTTCATTGTAATTTAAAAACGTTTCCAATGCATCCCCTTTATGTTACAATTACAGGACTAAATTTGAAAAAATTTAGCTATATATGAGATAAAACCACCAGAAAATCTTATTTTGACTCATAGTTACTTTTTTGATACTGTGTGTCAAAATAGTGCCTACTGGATAAAAGAATACAAATGTTATAATATTAAGGATAAAGACACAAGTACTGTCTGAAGAATCAAAAAAACATGAATCAAAAGACACAGCCTGGCTGACAGGCATGAGTGATATCAATAAAAGGATAGGAGTGTGGTTTCATGATAACAGCTATCAGAGATGAAAACAACAGATACAGGAATCTGCTAAATGGCCAATGGGTCGGAAGCAAAAGTGATACTTATATTGAAATAAAGTCCCCCATAGACAACACAGTCTTAGGGACGGTGCCGGCCATGTCAAAGGAGGAGGTGGATCTGGCGATAGAAACAGCGAGAGAAGCACAGAAGCTGTGGAGAAATGTTACCATTGATGAAAAGGCGGAAATTTTATATCGGGCAGCAGATATTCTTTTAAAATATAAGGAAGAACTGGCAGATTTAATGATCCGGGAAATATCAAAGGACAGAAAGAGCTGCTGGTCTGAGGTAGAAAGAACGGCTGACTTTATTCGTTTTACTGCGGATACTGCAAAAAATATCTCCGGCGAGAGCATACCAGGAGACAGCTTCCCAGGTGGAAAGAACAATAAGGTATCCATCGTAAGAAGAGAGCCTCTTGGTGTTGTATTAGCTATTTCACCTTTTAATTATCCCGTTAACCTTGCAGCCTCTAAAATCGCACCAGGCCTGATGGCAGGAAATTCTGTTATATTAAAGCCAGCGTCTCAGGGCAGCTTATGCGGCCTTTATCTGGCAAGAGCCTTTGAAGAGGCAGGCGTACCCGCAGGTGTATTAAATACGGTAACCGGAAAGGGCAGTGAGATCGGAGATTATATCACCACTCATAAGGGCATAGATTTTATTAACTTTACAGGAAGCACTGAGGTTGGCGCTCACATATCCAGTATCACCAGCATGGTGCCGCTCCTAATGGAGCTTGGAGGTAAGGATGCTGCTATCGTATTAGAGGATGCAGATCTGGAACTGACAGCAAGCAATATCGTTGCAGGCGGTTATTCCTATTCCGGTCAGAGATGTACCGCAGTAAAGAGGATTTTGGTGGTGGAAGAAGTGGCTGACCAGCTGATTGAAAAGATTTTGCCTAAGTTAGAGAAGCTTACCATGGGAAATCCTGTTGAAAAAGATGTGGATATTGTACCCCTCATCAGCACCAAAGCAGCGGATTTTGTCTGCGAGCTGATGGATGACGCCAAGGCAAAGGGAGCAAAGCTTTTGGCAGGTGGAAATCGGGACGGAAACTTAATTCAGCCTACGCTGTTTGATTGTGTGACCACAGATATGCGGCTTGCCTGGGAAGAGCCTTTTGGCCCGGTACTTCCCATCATTCGGGTAAAAGATAAGGATGAAGCCATAAAGCTTGCCAATGAGTCAGAATATGGTCTCCAGTCCGCAGTATTTACCCAGAATATTAACAATGCCTTTTATGTGGCAGATAAGCTGGAGGTAGGTACTGTCCAGGTCAACAACAAAACAGAAAGAGGACCGGATCATTTCCCATTCTTAGGTGTAAAGGCTTCCGGAATCGGTACTCAGGGAATCCGCTATTCCATTGAGTCCATGTCAAGACCAAAGGTAACGGTAATCAATCTGTCAAATAATTAAATATTAAAAGTTCTATCATAGGAAAAAGCCTCAGGAAGCATGGGACCGTAAGCGGGTCTCATGCTTCCTGAGGCTTTTAGTTTTCTGCGGCGCGTTCTTCCTGATCGTATTCCGTATCAAGCTCCGCGTTTAAGTACTGGCTGCCAAAGGAGTGCATCAGTTCCAGAATGGGAATGATTTTTTCGCCCAGCTCTGTTAAGCTGTATTCCACCCGGGAAGGTACCACCGGATAGACCTTTCGTTTTACCAGTTTATCTTCTTCCAAACTGCGAAGCTGGGAGGTGAGCATCTTCTGGGTTATCTGGGGAAGCCGTTTCTTGATTTCGCTGAATCGTAAGGTATTGCTGCTTAAATACCAGAGAATCAGGATCTTCCATTTACCGGAAACAAGCTCCTGGACCATGGCCATGGGACAGACGTTGTATTTCAAACATTGCCCTTTCATATAGCATTCTTCATGCATTGGTTTGCTGCAGATTACTTTTGTAGACAAAACATCACCTCTTTTCGGTATATAAAATATATCAGGTATCTAAATCATCTACTCCATTATACCATTCCACAAGAAAAAGTAAATACGAAGGCCATGATTTTAACCGTCGCCTTGATTCTATGGGTCAGGCACCTCACATATAATAGCATATACTTTTTCGCTTTGCTGCAAAATGTATGGACGGAAATGGAAGGAGAAAAAGAATGATTGTATCATGGCTGACCACCAATCAATGCAATTTAAAATGCAGGCATTGCTATCAGGATGCCGGAAGCAGGCGTGACAAAGAACTGAACACAGAAGAAGCAAAAAAAATGATAGAAGAGATCAAAGCCGCAGGTTTTAAAATTATGATATTCAGTGGAGGAGAGCCTCTCATGCGCCCGGACATCTATGAGCTGGTGTCATATGCCAGCGCTCAGGGCCTTCGCCCGGTCTTTGGTACCAATGGAACTCTGATTACAGAGGATACTGCAAAAAAGCTGAAAGAATGCGGCGCAAAAGCAATGGGAATCAGCATTGACAGCCTGGACCAGGAGAAACACAACTATTTCCGTGGAAAAGAGGATGCATATCAGCTGACCATGGAAGGCATTGAGAACTGTAAAAAGGCCGGCCTGCCCTTTCAGATTCATACCACCATTATGGATTGGAATCAGAACGAGGTATGTGACATCATTGATTTCAGTGTAAGAACAGGCGCCATTGCCTGCTATCTGTTTTTTCTCATTCCTGTGGGCAGAGGTAAGTTCCTGGAAAGAACCACCCTTGAGGTACTGGAATATGAGAATCTGCTAAAAACCATTATGGAAAAGCAAAAGCAGGTGCCCATTGATATAAAGCCTACCTGTGCGCCCCAGTTTATCCGAGTGGCAAAACAGATGGATGTAAAGACCCGGTTTCAAAAAGGCTGTCTTGCGGGACTGTCCTATTGCATCATTGACCCAACGGGAACCGTAAGACCCTGTGCTTATATGGTAGAGGAAGCTGGCAATGTCCGACAGGAGCCCTTTGACCAGATATGGAGAAACAGCAGCTTATTAAATCATCTTCGCACCCGGCATTACAAAGGGACATGTCATGGCTGTGCTTATGAAGAGGAATGCGGAGGCTGCCGGGCAAGGGCAGGGTACTATCATGAGGGGGATTATATGGGAGAGGACAGCTATTGTGCTTACGGAAAAGGCTTTGAGGCAGGAGGGACATGGGCTTGAAGATGAAATACAAATACATCATTGCTGCAACGCTCTGTATGCTGATTGCCGGATTGGTGAATGGATGCGGCCATAAAAGTGAGGAGCCGGCCCCCACATTAGAAGGATATCGGTTTGCGGATGCTTTAGGCCAGGAGGTCACCGTCAGGAATCCAAAGCGTGTGGTCGCCCTTATGGGAAGCTTTGCAGAGACCTGGCTGAATGCAGGAGGAGAGCTTGTTGGAGTTACCGATGATGCTTTCGAAGAAAGAGGACTTTCCCTGCCAAAAGATATGGTGACAGTTGGTACCTATAACAGTCCGAACCTTGAAAAAATCATGGAATGCTCCCCGGATCTGGTGATTCTTTCTTCCGAAACAAAAGAACACGTGGCACTTAAGGATACACTGAATCAGGCGGGAATTACGACGGCTTACTTTCAGGTGACTTATTTTGAGGATTATTTAGATATGCTGAAAACCTGCACAGATATTACAGGGCGAAAGGATCTTTATGAAAAAAATGGTGTGGAAATCAAACAGAAGATTGGTTCCATTCTATCGAAAAAAAGCAGTTTGCCCTCTCCATCGATTCTCTTTCTCGTGACTTATTCCGGAGGTGCCATAGTAAAAAATTCTCAGTGCATGACTGGTAAAATGCTAAAGGATTTAGGCTGTAATAACATTGCAGATAAAAACAAGAGCCTGTTAAAGGAATTCAGCATGGAGTCCATCATACAGGAAGACCCGGATTATATTTTTGTCGTACCCATGGGAAACAGTGATGAACTGGCAGATAAAAACCGAAAGGAAACGGTGGAGAAAAATCCGGCCTGGAATGGCCTCCGAGCAGTCAAAAACAATCATTATATCATCTTGCCGAAAGAAATGTTTTTATATAAACCAGATGCAAAATGGGGGGAAAGCTATGAGTACCTTTCAAACATTCTTTCAGGAGAAAAGAAGTAAAGCATGGGTCTTTCTTTTTTTGTCAGCAGCAGGTCTGCTTTTAGGACTGATGGCGGGCCTCTGTCTGGGAGCCAATCCCATAGGAGTATCAATGCTTATAAAAACTTTAAGACAAGGGGACCCTGACGATTCTATATATCGTATCATAATGACAGTACGATTTCCCAGAGTGTTAGGTGCACTTTTAGCTGGAAGCGGCCTTGCTGTGTCCGGAACCATCATTCAGTCCGTGCTCAATAATCCTCTGGCAAGCCCAAATATTATAGGAGTCAATGCCGGAGCCGGATTCTTTGTGTTACTGACGTCCGCTCTATTGCCTCCTTCTCTTTATCTGCTTCCGGCAGCTGCATTTTTCGGTGCTATGTTTGCCTGCCTGCTGGTACTTCTTTTTGGAGCTTTGGGACAGATGTCACAGCTTATGCTGGTGCTGATCGGATTTGTAGTAAACAGTATATTCAGCGCCGGAATGAATACAATCATGATTTTATATCCCGATGCCTATGTAGGATCAGGCAATTTCCTGGCGGGAGGCCTCTCTTCTGTGACCACTAAAGCTCTGGCCTGTCCCTCTGTTCTTATTTTTCTTGGCCTGATACTTTCCGTTCTTTCTTCCAAAGGATTAAATCTTTTAAGTCTTGGAAGTGATTATGCCAGAACCCTTGGGATGAATGTCCCCGTAAGCCGATGCCTGTATCTGGCTGTGGCTTCCATCCTGGCCGGTGCGGCGGTAAGCTTTTGTGGGCTGATCGGCTTTGTAGGACTATTGGTTCCCCATGGTGTAAAGCTGCTCATTGGCACGGATAACCGGTTTGTAATTCCTGCCAGTGCCCTGACAGGGGGCTGGTTTGTCATTGTCTGCGATCTGCTCTCAAGAACCATGTTTCTGCCCTATGAGCTGCCGGTAGGAATCTTTATGTCGTTGATTGGGAGTCCCTGCTTTCTATATCTGATTTTAAAAAGCAGGAAGAACCGTATCAGTGGTTAGAAAAGGAGGAGTCTATGATCCGGTTTGAGCACGTGGCTTATTCCTACGACAAGATTCCCTTTATTGAAGATATGAACATAAGCTTTGAAAAGGGAAGGATAACGGCTATCATAGGCCCCAACGGCAGCGGAAAAAGTACGGTCATCAAGCTTTTAGCCCGTCTGTTAAAGCCCAGCCGGGGAAGAATAATTTTAAAAGGCCAGGATATCAGCTCCATCAGGCGAAAGCTATTTGCAAGAGAAATCTCCGTGTTGCTGCAAAGCAGCCACATACCGGATATGACGGTGGAACAGGCGGTTCGTTCTGGCAGGTACCCTTATCAGTCTTTTTTAGAACCGGCCTCTCATGAGGATCAGCTCATAACAGAACAGGCGATAGCAATGGCGGATTGTAATTGGTTTAGAGAAAAACCTATGTGTCAGCTGTCCGGGGGTGAACGGCAGAGGGTATTCCTTGCCATGATACTGGCTCAGGATACCCCTGTAATATTATTAGATGAGCCCACTGCTTATCTGGATATCAACGTCTCCTACGATATGATGGAGCTGATACGGGAGCTGAATGAAAAGATGGGAAAGACGGTAGTCATGGTCCTTCACGATATGAATCTGGCACTAAATTATGCCGATCAGGTGATTTTAATGGATCAGGGAAGGATTGTCAGCTTTAATTCTGCAGCCGATCAGGGACTTCATGAACGAATTGGCGAAACGTTTGGCGTGAAAATACAAAGCGTTTCACAGGAGGAGGAATCTCAGTTTTATTATTTGAAGAGATAACATCAGGTAATTTCTCGGAAAAATGCAATGAAAATAAACAAATAATAAACAAATAATAAAACTTTTAAAGATAATATATATAATATTGAAAATATTGTCGAATTAAGTTATAATTAGTGAAAAATACAAGGAGGTAAGCTTATGTATAATATTCTGATTGGCGGTGCTGCCGGACAGGGCATTGACACCACAGTATCTATTCTGGAAAAGCTGTTAAAGCGTTCCGGTTACTATATTTTTACAACGAGAGATTTCATGTCACGGGTTCGGGGAGGCCATAACTTTTCCCTCCTGCGTTTTGGAACAGAAGAGATTACTTCTCACAGCGATATTTTGGATGGAATCATAGCACTTAATGAGGAAACCATTGTATTACATAAAGACAAATTAAAAGGAAAAGGTTTTATATTATGTGACATCAGTCTGGATTATTCAGATCCGGAATTAAATATTATTAAGCTTCCCATGACTCAGATTGCAAAAGAACTTGGGAATGCGCGGGCATCAGGAAGCGTTGCAATCGGCGCAGTATTAAAATTATTTGGAGAGCCGTTCACCTATGTGGAAGAGGTGATGAAGAGTCTGATGAAGAACCAGATTCTGGAGGTGAATGTAAAAGCAGCGGAGGCAGGCTATGGAAAGGTAGAACCGTTGTTTGAGCATCTTGACGGAGGCTTTCAGGATTATATGCTCATTTCAGGAAGTGAAGCCTTAGGGTTAGGAGCAGTAGCCGGCGGCCTTAAGTTTTATTCCGCCTATCCAATGTCACCGTCAACAGCCGTTCTTGAGTATCTGGCATCTGTAGGAAATTCTGCTGGAGTACTGGTGGAGCAGGCAGAGGATGAGATTGCAGCTGTCAATATGGCAATTGGTGCTTCCTTTGCAGGCGCAAGAGCCATGACTGGAACCAGCGGAGGCGGTTTCTGTCTTAAGGTAGAGGCCCTGGGCTTTTCCGGAATTGCAGAAATCCCCCTTGTGGTGGTAGATGTACAGAGGCCGGGACCTGCCACAGGTCTTCCCACCAGAACAGAACAAAGTGATTTAAAGTTTGTTATTTCTGCTTCTCAGGGAGAATTTCCCCGAATGGTCATTGCTTTGCGGACCCAGGAAGATGCCTTTTATCAGACAGCCAGAGCCTTGAATCTGGCGGAAAAATACCAGATACCAGTCATTCTTTTGAGTGACCAGTATCTTGGCGATGGAACGGCCTGTGTAAAGCCTTACGACTTCTCCCGGATATCCTTCTCAGACCATGCCACTGAGGCAGAAGGGGAGTACTTACGCTATCGGATTACAGAAGATGGAATCTCTCCTAGACTGGTGCCTGGAAAGACAGAGCATCTGGTGGCAGCTGACAGTGACGAGCACGATGAAAGAGGCTGGATCACAGAATCTGCCCTTGTAAGAAACCAGATGGTGGAAAAGCGCATGAGGAAATTAAAGGGCCTATGCGAAGAACTTTTAGAGCCTGAATTTATTGGTGATGAAAATTGCTCCACCCTTCTCCTTGGCTGGGGCTCTGTTTACGGACCCATAAAGGAAGCAGTTCAGACCCTGAATAAGAATGGCGGCAGCTATGGAGCTTTAGTATTCGGAGACATTTATCCCCTTCCCCAGGAACGGTTAAAGAAATATGCCAGCGGCAGAAAGCTGATTAATGTAGAACAGAATGCCACCGGTCAGCTGGCTTCCCTGATTCGCGGAGAAACAGGAATTGCCTGTGACGACAGCATCTTAAAATATGACGGACGTCAGATCACAGGAGAAGAAATCGTGAAACAATTACTGGAAGGAGGTAAAAAGTCATGAGTGAATTCAAAACATATGAAACAGCCTGGTGTCCTGGCTGCGGTAATTTTTCCATATTAAACAGTTTAAAAACAGCCTTGGAGGAGTTGGGAAAGCATCCTTATGAGGTGCTGATGCTTGGAGGAATCGGGCAGGCAGCGAAAACACCTCAGTACATCAGTGCCAACAGCTTCTGCGGCCTCCACGGCAGAGCACTGCCGGCGGCAGTGGCAGCTAAGATAGCCAATGAAAAGCTTACCGTAATCGTCAATTCCGGTGACGGGGATTCTTATGGAGAAGGAGGAAACCATTTTATCCATAACATCAGAAGAAACGTCAATATCACCCATTTTGTCCATGACAACCAGATTTATGGTCTGACCAAAGGGCAGGCATCTCCAACCACAGCGGAAGGTCATGTGACAGGGGTACAGACTGAGGGCAACATTAATCCTCCCTTAAACCCAATGCTATTGGCCCTGGCATCAGGAGCCGGCTTTGTAGCCAGAGGCTTCAGCGGTGATGCCAAGCAGCTGACAGCCCTTATGAAAGCAGCCATTGAGTATCCAGGCTACGCATATGTGGATATTATGCAGCCCTGTATTACCTTTAATAAGATCAATACATTCGCATATTATAAAAATGCTGTTATGCCTCTACCGGAGGATTATGACCCTTCCGATAAGCTGGAGGCAATGAGAATTGCAATGGGCCTTGATGATAAGATTCCAACTGGAATTATCTATAGAGAGGATAAGGCAGATTTCCACAAAAAGCATGCTCTCTTAAGAGACGGAAAACCGCTCCTTGACCAGGAAAGAGAGCCCCATGTGCTAGACGAGTTGATTCAAAGCTTTATTTAAATAGGTTTATGGCAAAGAAAAGTCAGGGTAGAAATCCTTTTGTATGGATTTTTACCCTGACTTTAACTGAAACCAGAACACACTCCCTTTATCCTGACTGGATTTTGTGCCGCAGGTACCCTCGTGGAGATCGATGATTTTTTTTACAATGGAAAGTCCCAAACCACTCCCTGTGATGCCTCGTTTATGTATTTTATCTACTTTATAATAGCGGTCCCAGATAAAGGGAAGGTCCTCAGGTGCGATTCCGCAACCGTGGTCTTCAATCTCAATCCGGATAAAGCCTTTGTAAGAAATCTGGCGTATCACGATATCCTTTTCAAGTACGCTATAGTGAATGGCATTGATCAGGAGATTATAAATAGCTTGTGTGATTTTTATCTCATCAGCGTTGACATAGACCTCTTCCTGGTAATCAAAAGAAAGCTTATACCCATCCTTACGGACAAGCTCAGCGACCCGTTCCATGGTCTGGCTTATGTTTTTGGTGATGGAATAAGTCCTTTTGTTAATTTCCATAGTCCCGGTTTCCAGACGTGATACATCCATTATGTCATTGACCAGAGAGCTTAGCCGCTTCGTTTCATCCATAATAATCTGAGTTTGATCTTGAGATATTTCATCAGGGAAATCATGCATCACTTCGGCGTAGCTGTAAATCAGTGCAAGAGGAGTCCGCAGATCATGGGAAATGTTGGCCATTAATTCCCGCCGGAGGTTTTCCGTTTTGCGAAGCTCTGCCGCTGCGGTATTTAGTGTATCAGAAAGCTCCTTAATTTCCAGGAACCCATGGCCTTTAAAGCTGACGTTGTAATTGCCGGAGGCCAGAGCCTTAGCACTCTTGTTGGTCTCGGCTATGGGGGTTGAAACCTTTTTAGCGATTCGCAGAGCAAGAAATACAGATAGGATGATCATAATACCTGTAACGATATAAAGCTGCAGCTTCAGGGTAGTCAGGGTTGCATTTACAGGGGTGATCACTGCATTAAACAATAACGATATGGTCTTCCCGTCTTCCAGGGTAAAATTTCTCACCTGAGTTATTTCCATTCTATGCTTACTTTCAGGCCTTCTCTTTGGCCGTGGAGTTTTCTCATCGGCAAGGGATACGGTAATTTCTTTTGTATCCTTCAGTGTAACAAGTACGTTTTGCAGATCAGGACTGTTTATACTGCGTTCCACCGTTTTTATTGCCTGTTCCATTTCTAATCTTCGGACCATTTTGTACATGCTGTTTAATAAAACGGTTTGCATTAACCAAAGCACCACCAGTAGAAGAGCACAAAAACCCAGCAAAAACGCAAACATTCTCCATTGTAATTTTATCTTATCCATCAAACCGGTACCCAAACCCCCTCAAGGTAGTGATGAATCTGGCGTAAGGACCAAGTGATTTTCTCAATAATTTCATATGAGTATCCAAGGTCCGGTCATCACCAAAGTAATCATACCCCCATACTTTTGACAGAATGCGCTCTCTCGGAACAGCAATATTTTTATTGTGTATAAGAAAGAAGAGAAGATCATATTCCTTAGGAGCCATCTCTGCAAGATTATCATCAATAAATACCTTGTAGGCAGTGATATCAACCCGAAGTCCTTCCTTTTCATATATAATATGGTTCCTATCTTCGAGTACAGTGGTAGTGCTTATGGAGGTGCGGCGTAAAATAGCGTTTACCCGCAGCATAATTTCTTTTGAGGAAAAAGGTTTTACTACATAATCATCGATTCCCATTTCAAAACCAAGTATCTTGTCATATTCCTCGCCCCTTGCGGAAAGCATGATGACTGGGGTCTGACTAGTTTTGCGTATTTCTTTCACGGCAGAAAAGCCGTCCAGCACCGGCATCATAACATCCATAATAATAATATCAAAGAACTCTTTTTGGCACAGCGAAATTGCTTCCATACCATTTGCTGCCTCCACCACATCATGTTTCTCAAAAATAGCATAACGCTTAAGGACGGCACGCAGTGCAGCCTCGTCGTCACATAGTAATAATTTTGCCATATACTCAACTCCTCTTTTTAACAGCATCGGTTTATTATATAACATAGAAATGGCGTTATTTTGTCTTCTACCTGAAAATAGACTGAAATTTTTATCTGGAACAAAAGGACAGGAAGTTGCCTTAAAATTCAGAGGAAAATCAGATTGCAAACATAAGTCCGTCAAATTTAACTGGTATGATTTGGGAAGAGTAAACGAAAGGAGGCAGTATCAATAAAAGTTAAAAGCAACTGTTGACTATTATATGTAAGGAGATGATTACATGAGGAAAAACATTAAAAATTATTCATTATTAGCTTTTGCATTAGCATCTATAACAATTGGAAGCAGCGCTATCGTATATGCAAATACGACGGCATCATCTGCAGGTTCCTCACAGACGGATTCAACTGCAGCCGAAGGAAAAGCTGGCAGACGTGATCATAAGGGTGGCTTTGGATTAGACCAGAGCGGTCTGGAAAGCTTTGTAGCAAACGGAACCATAGATCAGGCAACTGCCGATAAGGTGATTGCGTATTTGAAAGCCCAGGAAGCAATCCGGGAAGAGGAAAAAACCAAGACGGATGCTATGACAAAGGAGGAAAGAAAAGAATACTTCTCCGCAAAGAAGGAAGAAAAGAAAGGTAATACATTCTCAAATTTAGTGAGTGAGGGAATCATTACCCAGACCCAGGCAGACGCAATAAAGGCAGCTATGCCGGAACACAAGAAGGAAGATGGAGAAAGAAAGCGAGGCTTCGGCTCCCTTGAAAACAATCTTGCCAGTCTTGTATCTGCCGGAACCATAAATCAGGAGGCATCTGACAAGATTATAGCTTATTTAAACAATCTTGAATCCGAAAGAGAAGCCGAGAGAGCCAAATTGGAAGCTATGACCGAAGCAGAAAAAAAGGAATATTTTTCTTCTGATAACAAGAAAGAAAGGATTGATCTGTTTACAGAAATGGTGAATGAGGGTGTTATTACACAAACAGAGGCTGATGCCATTAAGGCAGCGATGCCTGAAAAAACTCGTGGTAATCATCCTGAAGCCCCTGACTTAGAATCATAGAATCTTTGATTTTATTAAAATTTCCTATATAGCAGCGCAAAAGGGGTAAGCTGTCCCCTAATAGTAAGCACAGAAAAAGAGCCTGTGTTTCACTGTTAGGGGACAGTTTGCTTTTTTTATGCCTATCAATAAGCAGTTGTATATTGTATAATTCCATCCAATGGTAAATAAGATAAAATAAAAACGAAAAAGATTGACCCAGTAATAAGGGTAAATCTATATGGAGGAGCTTATGAACTATCAGGGATTAATCACTGGAATCGGAACATTTTTGATCATCGGACTTTTACATCCGGTGGTAATTAAATCGGAGTATTACTTTGGCACAAAGGTATGGCCTTTATTTTTGATTACAGGAATCGCTTTTATTGGCCTGTCACTTTTTTTGACCAACATTGCGGCCTCCTGCTTATCGGCTGTTATGGGGTTTTCTCTTCTGTGGAGTATCAACGAGCTTTTTGAGCAGAAGCAGAGAGTGGAAAAAGGCTGGTTTCCTGAGAATCCAAAGAAAAAAGAGAAAAAGTAAAGTTATCTAATATTTTAAGATAGAAAAACAGACAATAATACACCATATACATATCTGTTCAAAATCAGTGAAGCAAAATGGATTTGTTGATGGTTTTGCACAAATGTTATACTTTCATCATAAAGGAGGAACCAATGGAAAACAGACTTCCAAACATATTCCTGCTGGTTTGCCAAAACAAACGTGAATTTACCGTCCGGGAGCTGGCGCAGCAGATGGCTGTAAGTACCAGGACCATATACAGCGATATAAAAAAATTAAATGAAATGCTGGAGGCCGCCGAATATCCGGTCATCAAAGCAGATAAAGGAAGATTGATTTATGAGGAACCTTTGATGATTGAATTTGAAGAGCTGATCGGTTCCACTTCTGATTTTGTTTTATCCAATCAAAGATTTCGCCGTCTGCGTGTGATGGAAGCCATTTTATTATCCGGGGACCAATTTACCGTAGAAGATCTTCTAAAGGAGCTGGATATCTCAAGAAACACCCTGTTAGGAGATTTAAAGGAAATAAAGGAAATATTCCGTTATCATACCATTGGAATGGAAGCGACGCCATTTAAGGGCTATCAAATTACCGGAAATGAGCGAAGCATCCGAAACCTTCTCATACTGACCATCAGCGAGGACCCATTGTTCTTCGAAGATAAATTAGAAAAGAGAAGCTCCCGGTTTTTATACTCCTGCGAGGCGTTTCTGGATGATGTGGCAAAGCGGCTCAATGTGGAACTAAGTGATGTATCTTTTCAGCGGATGCTGGTAACTTTTTGGGTCACCTATGCCAGACTTTCCATTGGAAAGCGATTTCCGGAAGGTCCCAGGGAACCCCTTACCAGAGAAGAGATTACCTTTGTAGAACGAAAGAAAGAGCTGGAAGAGCTTTTTCAGAGAGAGGTCCCGGTTGATGACTGCTTTTACCTGGCCAATAAGCTGGGAGAAGCCTCGGTAGTCAAATACGAGGAGCTTTTGTCAGAAAAATGGCTGCCTTTTCATCTGGTGACCAACGAGTTCATCGAGGCAGTGGAAAAGGAATATGGCTTTGAAGCGTTTTTAACGGATTCCAAACTTTATGAGGGACTTCTCAATCACCTGCGTCCTGCTTATAAGAGAGCATTATCCTCTGACTGGGCAGAAAATCCATTGCTCCAATACGTTCTGGATCATTTTTCAAGACTTAACAAGGCAGTGGAACAGGGAGTCAGGGTGTTAGAGGACAAGTTGAAGGTAACGTTCAATGAGCATGAAATATCTTATTTTACCCTGTTTTTTGCTTCGGTCATCGAACGAAATGAAAAACAGGTCCGGAGAACACCCAATGTAATCATCGTGTGCAATGCCGGAATCAGTACCTCCGAAATATTAAAAAGCAGGCTGCAATCCATGTTCCATGTAAACATACTTGGAACCTTTAGTGTCAGGAATGCGGCACTGTGGCTAAAGGAGCATTATCCGGATTTCATCATTTCAACGGTGCCATTTCAATTTAGAGATATCCCGGTCTTAAAGGTCACCCCCTATCTTTCTGACTATGATATCAAGGAAATACAGAATCAATTGTCCTTTCTCACTGCAAAGATTCATATATCCGACGTGATGAACATTATTCACAAATATGTAAAGGTTGAGGAGAACCAGCTGACCCCATTAAAAAATGAGTTGAGTATATATTTGGGAATTACAGAAAATTCACAATTAAAGAAAGGAATTTACCAACCTATGTTAAAAGAAATCTTAACCACTGAGCTGATCTCAGCAAAATTTGAAGCCGCCAGCCGGGATGAAGCCGTAACAGAAAGCGGCAGACTTCTGGTAGACAAAGGTCTGGCAGACGAGTCTTATATCAGGGCCATGATAAAAAATGTGGAGGTAAACGGCACTTATATTGTAATTGCCCCAGGAATCGCAATGCCCCATGCAAGACCAGAAGAAGGTGCACTGGATATAGGACTTAGCATTGTAACCTTAAAAGAGCCGATTCCATTCGGTCACCCAAAGAATGATCCAGTAAGGATCGTAGTTGGCTTATGTGCCATTGACCATCAGTCTCATCTAAAGGCTCTTACAGAACTAGCGGATATACTAATGGATGAAAGTAAGGTAGAACGCCTTACCATGGCTGAAAATGCAGAACAAATATTAGAAATTATTAAGGAGGGTTCATTATGATTAAGATTGTAACAGTTTGCGGCGCAGGTGTAGGAAGCTCTATGATGCTTCGTTTATTCACTCAGCAGATTCTTGATGCAGAAAAGATTGAAGCAACCGTTGATGCGTCTGACATTGGATCTGTCAGCCCTGATTTTTATGACATTTTAATTACAACATCTGATTTCGCAGATGTACTGAGAGATTCCAAAGCTCACATCATCCGAATCGACAATATGATGGACAAGCAGTATTTAAAAGAACAGCTTTTGGAGGCAATTAATAAGAAGTAATTTACTGAAAGGGGCTTAGATAAGCCTTAGAAGGGAGATAAATATGGGAGTATTCATGTATCTGATTAATAATGTATTCAGCCAGGCCGTATTTATTATTGGTATCGTTGTAATCGTTGGTATGGCTGCTCAGAAGAAGACCTGGGATCAGATTCTTCCAAGTGTAATCAAAACAATGATCGGCTTTACCATGATTAATGTAGGAGGGCAGACGCTTGGTATGGCACTTTTGCCTCTCCAGGGCCTGATTTCCAAGATTTTTAACGTTCCGGCAGCTTCTGCTGACATCGGAGCAGCATCCAGTGAGAGTTTATCTGGAATTGGTACAGAGATGGCACTCATCTTTGCCTTAGGTTTTCTTGTGAATCTTCTTCTTGCAAGATTTACCCGTTTTAAATTCGTACACTTATCTGCACACGTATCCTTCTTTTACGCAGGATTAATTGCAGCACTTTTAAAATTTGGAACAAGCCTTTCCTTTGTTCCCCTTGTTTTAATCGGTTCCTTGATTCTTGGTGTTTATATGACATTTTCCTGTGCATACGTTTCCCTGTTCATGAAGGAAGTAAAAGGAGGAGAGGGCTTTACACTGGCCCATTCCAGTTCCGTAGGTATCCTTATTTCCTCTCTTCTCGGAAAAGCATTTGGAAACAAGGAACATGATCTTGAGAATCTTAAAGTACCAAAAAAACTTAACTTCTTAAGAGAAATGACCATTTCACTGACCATTGTAATGACAATACTGTTCTTTGTTTTAAGCCTTATTGCAGGACCAGCATGGGTTCGTGAAAATGTAACAAGTGGTCAGGATATTATAGTATTCAGCATCCTGCGCGGAGTATCCTTTGGTATGTGGATAACCGTTATCATTACAGGTGTAAGAATGATGCTTTCCGAGATTATTGCAGCATTCCACGGAATTGCCAATAAAATTATTCCTAACTCTGTACCTGGACTTGATATCCCTCTGTTGTTCCCTAACTATCCAAATTCCGTTATTTTAGGCTTCCTCACCAGTTTAGTAGCAGGCCTGATCGGTATGCTGATCCTTGGCTTTATCAATTATCCGGTCGTTGTTTTCCCGGCACTGATTCCTACCTTCTTTACCGGTGCGATTACAGCTATCTTTGGTAACGCTCACGGCGGACGAAGAGGAGCTATTATTGGTTCCTTTGTCAATGGTCTGATTCTTATATTCGGACAGGCCCTGCTTCTTCCGATGATTGGAAGCTATGCACCGATCATGCGTATCTTAAGTGAAACAGATTACTCCTTCTATGGCCCGATTTTAGGATTATTGCTTAAATTGTTTGGAGGTATGTAATGAAGAATTTAGTGTTTTACCTTCCGCTTTATTATCCGGATAAGGAAAACTTCTTCCGGATACTGGAGCTCCTGGATCAGGAAGAGGCCGGATATCTTGAACTTGGAATACCGGTTTTTGATCCCTTTATGGATGGTGCTGTCATCAAAGATATTCAAAAGGAAATACTGACCCGAAACATCACCCCAGAAGATGTGGTAGACACATTAGAAGAAATCAAAAGACGTTTTCGGTTTAAAGTAGTACTCATGACTTATAAAGAAGGCGTGGAGCATTTTCGCCTGAAGGAGATACCAAAGGAGCTGTACCATGGTTTCTTGTGTGTAGATGGAGATTATCCGCCGGAAACCTTTCCTAATCAAATCTCCGTATTAAGTAAATCCTGTGACGATCATTCACTTTCTACAGCCCTTGAGCATAACCAGTTATTTGCCTATGTGGTATCGGGAGAGGGGAAAACAGGTTCCTTCGAATCTCTCCCAACGGAATATATTGAGGTGGTCAAACGGGTGAAGTCCTTATCGGCTGTACCGACGTTTGTAGGCTTTGGGATTAAGTCCTCTAAGGATATAAAAGAAGTGATGAGGAATGGCGCAGATGGTGCCATTATAGGAACTGAGTTTATAAAGCGTTACCAAATGGGTGGTATGGATGCCCTCGCTGCTTATATGGAAGAATTGAAGGAAGCAGTATAGAAAAAACTGTTGTGAGTAATAGCAAGGGGAGTGTTATCATAGAGCAACAGGTTTGGAAATGAATTTAGAAGTCTCCGGGATGCGAGTACGGCATGCCGGGGATTTCTTTATTTTGGGGGTAGTCTGCCTGTTCCAAGTTAAAAGCAACTACATGGAGATAAAAAAAACTTGACAATAAGTGAATGATCATTTATTATAAAATCATAGAGGTGATGACATGAGAAAGAAAGACGACGAAAAAGTGAGAAGCATTAAAGAAGCAGTTATTAAGCTGATCCTTCAGGAGGGCTTTCATGGCACTTCTGTCTCTAAAATCGCTAAGATGGCAGGGGTTTCGCCGGCAACGGTATATATTTATTTTGAGAATAAGGATGTTATGCTTCACGACATCTACATGGAATATTCAGAAGAAATATATGGATATCTACTGGATTCCATAGACAGAAAGATGGAAGGGCAGAAGCAGATTGAAGTCCTCATTCGCAGCTATTACAGCTATATTTTAGAGAATAAAGAGATATTCAGTTTTGTAGAGCAATTCTCCAATTGCCCATCTCTTGGTGGCAAGTGTACCGGGAAGAAGGGCATCTGTAACATCTACAGTCTTGTGGAGGATATGAAAAAGCAGAATATGATCAAAGACTACAGAGAAGATAATATTCTGGCGATTATGTTCCAGCCTGTAAAGGCCATAGCAGTTGACAGCAGAAAGACCAGAGACCAGAAGGAAGAGCTGCTGGAAGAGATGATAGAGATGATACAGTATATATTATTGCGTTAGTATTAAGGCGGGATTGTTTTGCAAGTGAAATTGCAGAAAATCTCGCAAAAAAATATTCAATCATAAATGAACATTCACTTTAGACTACGCACAGAAAGGATAAAACTATGAAAAATTACTTAAATAATCAATTA
This sequence comes from Lacrimispora xylanolytica, assembly GCF_026723765.1. Classification (NCBI taxonomy): domain Bacteria; kingdom Bacillati; phylum Bacillota; class Clostridia; order Lachnospirales; family Lachnospiraceae; genus Lacrimispora; species Lacrimispora xylanolytica. Next base: position 2,796,257 of record NZ_CP113524.1, on the reverse strand, counting down.
GGAATTGTTTTTCCAGTCTCATATAAAGTTTTATTGCCTAATGTCGTAACTTCGATTCATATGGAGCTTTTGGATGATGGACTGGCAGAGTATCTGGAGAACGAAGAGGCGGTTAAAATAGCATTGCCCTTAAAGCAGAACTTTGGAAAGACCAGGAAGGCAGAAGAGGACTTTTACCGTACTGGTGTTACATTCGAAGTAATCAGCCTGGAACGAGGTGAAAAAGGGGTACGGCTTTCCGTTAAATTACTGGATCGGGTAGAGATTAAAGAATTGCATGAAGAAGACGATATCATGCTTGCTTCCTATGAGATTTCCCCGGATCATAAAGATCTTGATGAGAAAAACAAAATGGAAATGGTGGGATACATTAAGAAAGTCAGCGGTGAGATCAGCTCCAGGTTCACGGGAGGAGAGCAGTACCAGAAAATCGTAGAAGGCTTTGACGATTTAAACTCCCTGATCGTATACTTATCCCAGTTCCTCCAGATTCCTGCTATTGAGCGGTATGAGCTATTGGAAATGCAGTCAGAAAAAGAAAGGGGTCTCCGTTTCCTGGATCATCTGTTAAAGAACAAAGAGATGATTCAGTTCCAGATGGAGATATCAGAAAAGTTCTCCGAGCGTACCAATCGTTACTATCGAGAAACCGTACTGAGAGAGCAGCTTAAGGCAATTCAGGAGGAGTTAAACGAAGGGAAAGAACAAGGAGGCAAAAAGGAACCAGACTACTTAAGCCGGATTGAGGAGGCAGGAATGCCCCCAGAGGTAAAGGAAGCAGCCCTTGAGGAATATAACAAGCTGGATGACCAGGGACCCAATAAGATGGATTACAATGTAATTAAAAACTATCTGGAGCTTTTGATTTCCCTTCCATGGAAGAAGGAGGAGGCAAAGGCGGTTGACCTTGAGGAAGCCAGACGTATCTTAGACCAGCAGCATCACGGCCTTCAGAAGGTCAAGGACAGAATCATACAGCATTTGGCGGTTATGCAGCTGAATAAAAAGAAAAAGGGTTCCATCCTCTTGCTGGTTGGTCCTCCTGGAACAGGAAAGACAAGTCTTGGAAAGAGCATCGCAGAAGCCCTTGGCAGAGAATATACCCGGTTAAGCCTTGGCGGTGTCAGAGATGAGTCAGAAATACGTGGCCACAGGAGAACCTACGTGGGAGCCATGCCGGGAAGAATCATACAGAGTATCAAAAAGGCAGGACATACCAATCCAGTCATGGTGCTGGACGAGGTGGATAAGCTGATGTCAGGTGGATTCCACGGAGATCCTTCCAGTGCTCTTTTAGAGGTGCTTGATCCAGAGCAGAACTCTACCTTTACCGACCACTACATGGACCTTCCCTATGATTTATCTGATGTATTCTTTATTGCAACAGCCAATTCCTTAGAGAGCATACCAGCTCCGCTTTTAGACCGTATGGAAGTAATTCCGATTTCCAGCTATACGATAGAAGAGAAATTCCATATCGGGAAAGATCATCTTCTTCCGGCAGTGCTGGAAGACCATGGAATTGAAACGGATCAGCTAATCTTAGAAGATGATGTTTTAAAAAAGATTATTAGTGATTATACCTTAGAGGCCGGAGTCAGAGGTCTTAAAAAGCAGCTTGCCACTCTGGCAAGGATTGCTGGCGAGAGAATTGTTTCAAAGAAGAGCGACGGACCGTTTACCATTAAGAAAGAGGATTTAGAAGAACTTCTTGGAAGAAAAGTTTCCCGCCACGAAAAGGCCCAGAATGATAATCCGCCAGGAGTGGTCACGGGTCTGGCCTGGACACCGGTGGGAGGAGAGATTCTCTTTATTGAAGCAACAGATATGCCGGGGAATGGTAATGTGATCTTAACCGGAAAGCTTGGAGATGTCATGAAGGAATCTGCAAGAATCTCCCTGAGTCTGTTAAAATCAAGGCTACCTATGAACACCTTTAATTTTAAGGAAAAGGATCTTCATATCCACGTGCCGTCTGGAGCAGTACCAAAAGATGGACCTTCCGCAGGTATTGCACTATTTACGGCTTTGGCATCATTGGTCACAGGACATAAGGTGGATTCAAAGCTGGCAATGACAGGAGAAATCACCTTGCGAGGTGCGGTACTTCCTATCGGCGGATTAAAAGAAAAGCTTTTAGGCGCACAGCGGGCAGGTATAAAAACGGTTCTGATTCCAAAAGATAACCTGGTGGATTTAAACGATGTGCCTGATGAGGTCAAGAAAGACCTGACCGTTATTGCAGTAGAAACTGTAGAGGATGTGCTGAAGGAGACGCTTGGTATTTCCCTTCCAAGACTGGAGCAGGTACTTATGCAAAAGGAAGGAAGCGGACGTTTGTTAGAGGCATTTGATTCTGGTAAAACTAATTTAAGAAGAGAGGTAATTTAAATGACAGTGACGAAAGAAACATTAATTGGTGAAATCTTAAGAGAGGACCAGACCACAGCACCCTTCTTTTTTGAAATGGGAATGCATTGCTTAGGATGCCCGTCCTCAACCATGGAGAGCCTGGAAGAGGCTTGCATGGTACATGGCGTTCCGGTCGATGCGCTTGTGGAAAAACTGAATAGCCATATGTCAAAGTAAGACATAAAAAATGAAAAACTGCATGGGTGCAAAGAAATAATCTTTGTATCCGTGCAGTTTATTATTTATTCCGATGCCTGTCCGAGAAGGGCTTCTGCCATGCTTTCGTAGCCGTAAAGGGTTGAAACATGCCTTAGACCATCGGTAATCTCTGTTTTTGTATAATTGTTCTTTTCAAGGAAGTCGCCGTCCTTATCGTTCATATAATAATAGAACATAAGAGACATCTTAAAAATCTCTGTATTGCTTGGGTCTAACAAATCAAACAAACGGTTTTCCGCCTCATTGATCTGACCCTCATCAATCATCTTTGTCAGCTGGTGATATGTCTCAAAGTACGATTCATCCTTCCATGCAGTATCTTCGTTCTTCCCTAATTCTATATGAAATATCAGCTTTAATAACGTACCGACCACACTATTGGTCATCCTTGTTGCGTAATCATCTGTGAGCATTGGTTTCTCCTTATTCTTCGTAAGTTTCAGATATGATTTACTTTAACATAAGTAGTTAAAAAAGTAAAGAATCACAAGTAACTGGAGAAAAGCATTATGTTCAATACGGTAAGTATGATTGCAATGGACCAGAGAACGATATTATTTAGCAGACTGTTTTTGTATTTTCCCATGACCTTTTTGGATGAGGTTAAATAAATTTGTAAAAATACGGTGATAGGAAGCTGCACGCTAAGTAACATTTGACTGTAAACCAGACCCTTAAAGGGATCTGTTATAAAGAATATAAGTAAGGTTGCAATGACAAGAATTCCAACAACACCGATTTTCGTATGTCTGTCCTTAATATCGTATGGCTCTCCAAACATTCCGGCAAAAATGGTTCCTGCTGCCATCCCGGCTGTCATGGTGGAGGAGATACCGGCAAAAAGCAGTGCGACGCCAAAGATAATCGCTGCAAAGGGACCAACCAGTGGAGTCAGCATCTGTTGTGCCTGACCTAACTCCTCTACCTTTACCGCCTGAGTAAAGAAGGTGGTGGCCGCGAGGATTATCATGGCACTGTTAATGGCCCAGCCTATGATCATGGAAAATAATGTGTCAAGAAATTCATACTTTAACTGTTTATCAATGACCGCATCATCCTCCAGATTCCACTGACGGCTCTGTATGATCTCCGAATGAAGGAATAAGTTATGAGGCATGACAACAGCTCCTAACACAGACATAATAATTGGAAGAGAGCCGGCAGGAAACGAAACGGTGGTCCAGCCGACGAAAGCTTCCCGCCAGCTCACATGAACGACGCTTAGCTCGTATAAAAAAGATATGCCGATGATGGATACAAAGCCCATGATGACCTTTTCCAATTTTTTATATGAATTTGTAAATAGAAAAAATATAATTACTATTAATATGATAACTGAACCAAATTTAATCGGCATCTTAAATAGCAGGTTCAGTGCGATGGCACCTCCCAGAATCTCTGCCATAGCAGTGGATACTGCCGCTAAAAGACCGGTAGAAAGAATGGTTTTAGACAGCCAGGGTTTTAGATGCTTGTTGGCTGCTTCTGAAAGACAATCACCAGTTACGATACCAAGATGGGCTACATTATGTTGAAGAAGTATCAGCATAATGGTTGATAGGGTTACCATCCACAGAAGCTTATATCCATATTCAGACCCTGCGGCAATGTTAGAGGCCCAATTACCAGGATCAATAAATCCAACGGTCACAAGGAGTCCGGGTCCAATATATCCTAATAACTCTTTTAAGCCAAAGGTGGGGTGATGTTCTTTTGTATTCAAAATATTTTTAAGATTCATATTTGTTACCTCCAATGATACTTTAATACCGGTCAGTTTTATTGTCAATCCGATTTATCTATGGTAATCATGAAAATCCCACATGTATTTGATTGTATTCTTAGAAAGAACAGGCGTCCTCCATATCAGTTCTGATATCGAAGACGCCTGTTCTTTCTAAAATAGATGGATTAGTATTTTCCAAAGGAATGATTCTGATGTTCTTCTTCCAAAGATTCCTCCGGCAAAATGGTTTCATTTGGTGCTTCCATGTAGCCATTGGAGTGAGAGTCCATCAGTTTGAATTTTCCTACCAGAGATTTTAAGGTAACTGCCTGAGCAGACAATTCCTCAGAGGTAGCAGCGCTTTCTTCTGATGTTGCTGAAGTAGTCTGCACTACAGCAGAAATCTGGTCAATACCGGTTGTGACCTGCATAACAGCCTCAGCCTGCGCCGTAGAGGCCTCTGCAATTTCGGAAATACGAACGGCGGAGACATTTGACTTTTCCACGACCAGACGAAGGGCTTCTGCAGTTTCTCCTGCAATCTTAGTACCATTTCCAATGGCTGTAATTGCATTTTCAATGAGGAGTGTGGTATTCTTTGCTGCTTCCGCAGATTTTCCAGCTAAGTTGCGGACTTCATCTGCAACCACTGCAAATCCCTTGCCCGCAGAACCGGCTCTTGCAGCTTCCACAGCAGCGTTAAGTGCCAGAATATTGGTCTGGAATGCAATATCATCAATGGTCCTTATTATTTTACCGATTTCATTGGAGGTGCTGGCAATATCATTCATAGCTGCAATCATATCAGCCATCTTCTGATTACCGCTTAATACGCCTTCACTGGCTTCCTGAGACAGTGTATTGGCCTCAGTGGCGTTGGCAGCATTTTCTTTAATCCGATTGGAGATATCTGTAATGGTAGCAGATAACTCTTCAATGCTGGAGGCCTGTTCTGTTGCACCCTGGCTTAAAGCCTGAGCAGCATCAGATACCTGAGACGCGCCGGTTGATACCTGTTCGGATGCATGGTCAATCTCTAACAGTGCATCACTTAAGGTTAAACGTATGTTGTGCATTGCTTCTAAAATGTTTTTGTAAGAGCCAACGTATTGATCCTCTTTTGAGGTAGTTACTCTAAAATTACCGTTGCTCATTTCGCCCAGCACGTAATTGATATCCTGGATAATCAGCTTCAAGTTTTCTGCCATAGAAAGGAAGTTCTTAGAAAGAATTCCAATCTCATCCTGGGATTTAATATCCAGATGGATATCAAGATTACCGGCAGCAATATCAGAAGCTGCGGACACGACTCCCTCAATAGGGCGTAGGGTTCGCTTCATAACCGTAGTAATTACAGTAATGATAATAGCAGTGGCAATAGCAGCCATTGCAATCATGATTGCAACGATTAAGTAGACATCTTTATTTAAATCATTCTTTTCCAGGGTGCTTGAGGCCCACCAGGTCTGTGACTCACAGGTAATGGGGTAGTAATGTCTGGATTCAAAGGTGCCGTCGTCTCTTCTTGTATCAACGTGGAACTCTTGCTTTGACTTCTGGGCTTCTGTAATTTTATTGTACTGGGAAGCGGGCAGCATTTCTTCCAGCTTCTTACCAATATTATCACTGGATTTACTGTCAAAAGAGATGATATTGTCCTCTGTGTAAATATCTACATACATGGTAGGATATTTTGCATCTGTTGTCTTGATTTTTGAAAAGTTAGCAAGGCTGATATCTGCAAGAACAACTCCAATTACATTATCCCCTTTCATAATGGGGTAAGCAACCGTACTCATCATGGTTCCTTTGTAATCAAATGGGTCAGTGATATAGGGAGCTTTTGTCTCCTTGGCAATTTTGTAATAATCATTCTTTGAATACTCACTGTATGCGCCTAGAGACTGTGCTGTTTTATTCTTTGCGTCATTCCTGTCCATGTACACAGAGTAATCTTTGACTGAAGAGTCAAACTGGCCAGGCTCAAAAAAGGCACCAATACCGTAAAGATCAGCACTATTGTTAAGGGCCGCCCATGCGGAGTTCATCACATAGGTCTCAATTGCATAATTGGATTCTGTCAGCTGTGCATTGTAAATATGGCTTTGAATACTTTCCCCGTTAAATACTCCGGCAGCGGTTTTATTTCCGCTGTATACATTGTTTAAGTATTCCTGTAATTCTTTTGCGGTACCGGCAGCGCCGCTGACCATGGATTGTACCATAAGTCCGTTTTTAGCGGCAATCCCGCTAAATTCTCCGTTGATTGCCTTTGACAATGAGATACTTGTCTGCATTGCAGAAATAGCGATCAGCAGAGTCAAACTCACTGCAAGAATTACGCCCGTTATAATAGACATTTTTGTTGCAAGCTTAAAATCGTTGAATTTCAATTTTTTCTTGTTTTTCATAAGTGTTATGCTCCCTTAATCAAATAATTGGAAAAATATACCAATCACTGGACAAAAAATATACTGCACGGGTTGCAGTAAAAATTTTGTATAAATATAAGAGAATAACCTCCTTTCTTTTTTTTATTCAGATAAAGTCTGTTCAACATCAATATATTCGACATGAATCGACAATAAAATAATAGGAAAAATGAAAAAAAGTTACTATAATTATGCATACATAAGAGTAATCTACAAATTGTAACGGTTTTTTATCACTAATTATTCGTAAACAACAAGAATACCCGGATAATTTCCGGGCATTCTCTTAGGATTAAACGACATATAAGATTGTCATTTCTTTTAATTTTTCTTCAATCTGCTGCCTCATAAAGATCTCGCCATCCGCTCTTAAATCGTTACGATAACAGTATTTTCCTCTGCCCCGGCCAGTCATCATTTCCTTGGAATAAAGCTGATCGGAATCAGGGAAGGCTTCTGTATTAATCGCATTGTGAACGTAGCTGTAGGTCATAAAGATAATTTCTATGAGAGCCTGTTTTTTCACCTTATCCGACAGAAGCTGGGATAGAGTGTCTATTAATTCCCCGTATAAGGTTTTCCAGTCTTCGGTTAAGATAACAGGAGCTATTAACAATCCCACCTGGTAGCCGGCGTCGCACATGCGGTTTATGGCTGTGATTCTTGCAGTAAGGCTGGAGGTGCCAGGTTCAAAACGGCTGATAATGGATTGAGGATTTACACTCATCCGCATGATGACACGGCCTCTGTGGTTTAATCCCAAAAGAGGTTCCACCTGATTAAACTTTGTAGGAAAGGTGAGAAAGCCATATTGACTCATGCTGAAATTTTCAATTGTCCAGGATAGATTACCGGTTATGGTGTTTTCAAGGACTAAATCACTATTGCTGCCGATTTCGTAGGTAAAGTCTTTTTGATAGCGAATGCCGTGATCCATAATTTTCTTAAGCATCTGATCCCGGTTCACAAACAGGCGAAGATAAGCACATTTATTATAATTGCAGACCAGATAGCAGTAGTGACACATGGCAGTACAGCCGGAAGAGGTGTAAGGAACAAGAAAATCTGAGACTTTATGGTTGGGAACGTAGTTATGGGTCTTGCGGACACCAATGACTATAATCCGTTTTAGGGCTGGAAAATCTTTATTGGGTCTTGTCCTTAATTCGTCTATTTTATTATGACTCTCGATGGGAACCCAGGGAACATCACTGTATTTTTCTTTTAACGTCTGGCCCAGCTCATAATTTAATGAGTCAGGCTCGTAATATATCTTATCCGGAAACATGGCATACCTCCTATTTTTCTAAAATTAGTATGTGTGGAAAAATAGGAAGCTTCCATAAAATTTTGCACAAAAATCACAGTAAAAAATAGACAACATTACAAATAGGTTTTATGAGGTCATGAAAATGGGAAGCGAAGGCGGAGCATAAGTGAAAACAAAAAATAGAGCCATTAATAATAAAACAGCAGCAAATAACCATTTATTATATTTTTGAAGAAGACAGTTCTTTGAAAAATAAAGGCTGATTGCAAAAGCAATAAAAACAGAGACGTAGAACAATAATATATCAAAAATAAGGCTGCTTTTTCCAAGAATTGCTGTATAGATATAAAAAACCACTGGTATCAGGAACGTGCCTGTTAACATGCCTGCATAATAGGCTGATGTCTGGCAGGTATTGGTTTCCTTATCTTTTTTCAGAAGGCCAAATATCACCATAGGAAAGAAGATTAGCTTCATATGTTCCCAAACCGATTCGTTGACAGGAGATATAAGTCCAACCACCGGATTTTCTCCTGACCATTCATAGGCAAAGTGAAACAGGGTCCCTATGACCCATACAAATATAATTCCGATTATTACAACGTATTTTTTGATATGCCTTTCCTCCTTTTTTGTTAGATGTTTGTAAGACTCTGGAATAAGTTATTAATATCAATCTGACCATATCCCCATACATTATTGGGATAAATTTCTGTCGTGCTCCGCCTGGCACCGCGTATAATAAGACGGTTGATGTCATTGCCGGTCATGGATGGGTAATTTCCTCTTGGTACCGCCCATTCCATTACCATTGCTATAATACCAGCTGCATGAGCACTGGCGGCTCCTGTTCCGGTAATGGTTCCATATAGATTGCCGCCTGGAACAGCACAAGGGACCTCAAAGCCTGGTGCTGCGATATCAGGTTTTACAAGACCATTTCTTGCATAGCCTCTGCTGGATTCTCCCAGTATACTGTCTGTCAGCTGATTGTAGGCAGTAACAGTCAGCTGATTGGTACCATTTCCGGGAGAAGTAATGGTAGTATCCGGGTTAGGATTTAAGAAAAAGGTTTCATTGGAAATCAAATCCCCGCTGGGAAGCCAGCAGTGGAAGGAAAAAGGTTCGTTGCCTACACTCTGGGCACGAAAATACCATATGCCGGAAGCAGGATTTCGAAAACGAATCAGTATCAGCTGGTCACCGGTTTCTTCCTCTAATACAATATTATTGACCCATATAAGACTCTGGGTAAAAATAAAATTAAATTCCCTGCAGTCATTGATGGTAGGAAAGACCCTTTGGGTGGATTCCCGATTGGGAGAAGAAATATCAATGGAAATTCGTTCTGGTGCATAAGGCCATATCTCCATCCAGAATTCAGGCTCATTTTCTCCGACTCTTAATTCAAAGTCATGATAATAGGGAGCAGTCGTAGTACTGTTAAAATAATGTCTCCTTTTATTTCCTTCATTACCTGCAGACACAGACACACCAAATCCAGGCAGCTGCACAAGGTAGGTTAAGTAACTGCTAAAGACTCCACGGCCGTCATGTCCTCCCTGATTGCTTCCTAAGGCAACGCAGATTACGATGGGACGGCCAATTTTTTGTGCTATAGATTGAAGATACCTGACTCCCAGAAGGAGATCTGATTCCTGAAAGCAGTAAGCCTCCGGTTTGACAAAAAATAATTCCTTCAAATTATTTTTTGCCTCCTTTAATTTTACAACCACAATATCAGCTTCCGTTACAATACCGGAAAATGACTCATCCTCATTCGGCTTTCCTGCAATGATGCTTGTAATTGCAGTGCCATGGCCATTGGTATCTACCGTAGGAACAATGGAAAGAGGGTCTTCCGAACGCAATGCCTCGTTAATGGTATCCCGGGTGTATTCGCTTCCGAAGGTAAATCCTTCCGGTATCGTTCCGGTCTGTACGGTCTGATCCCATATGGATTGGATGCGGGTAGTGCCGTCATTATTTCGAAATGCCTCATGCAGGTAGTCAATGCCAGTGTCTATAACACCAATTATAATACCCCGTCCGTACAAACTTAAAAAAGGATTACGTTGTACCGTTCCGATCCCTGATTTTTCAATGCTGATAATGGATTCAAGGGTAAAGAGCGCAGGAAACGTATTGTATGGCTGGCTGCCCAGAATGCAGGGATCCATCTCACTTCTCAAAATATGAACCAAAGAACTGCGATCAGTGAGAAATGTAATATTATCGCCTGTATCAAAGGCCGGGACAGATATGTTGCTAATGATAAGATCGAAGTAATCATTGTCTAAAATTTTGCTCAAAATCCAGCCTCCTGACTATCCTGATGATGCGTATACTATATATTATGCGAGGCAATGCCCTTTATGAGCGGTCATCCTATGTGTAAATCTATCAGATATTTGTAAGACGCTCAAATAGACTGTTAACATCAAGCTTTCCATATCCCCATATGTTGTTAGGATAAATGAGAGATTCGTCACGTCTGGCACCTCTTATGATTAAGCGGTTTGCATCGTATCCACTCATTAGTGTATAATTTCCTCTTGTAATCCCCCATTCCATGAGCATAGCCATCGCACCTGCGGCATGAGCGGAGGCAGCGCCGGTTCCGGTGAGAGTCCCGTATTGGTTTCCAGGCAGTGCACAGGGAATCTGATAGCCTGGAGAAGCGATATCCGGTGCGACAAGACCGTTTCTGGTATACCCTCTGCTAGATTCTAGCAGTATACTTTCATCAAACTGGTTATAAGCGGTAACCGTCATCTGGCTGATACCATTTCCGGGAGAGGTAATGGTAGTATCAGGATTGGGATTCAGGAAAAAGGTATCATTGGAGATTAAATTTCCTGACGGCAGCCATACATGAAAGGACAGAGGGGAATTATCCAGGCTTTGAATGCGGATTCTCCAGACCCCGGGCAGAGCATCCTGGAAGCGTACCAGTATCAGCTGATCGCCGGTTTCTTCCTCAAATAGAAAATTATTGACCCATAGTTTACTGGGAGTAAATATAAAATCGAACATTCTGCAGTCACTGATGGCTGGGTAGACCTGTTGAGTAGATTCTCTGTTGGGAGAGGAAATATCAACCGATAACCGGCCCAATGCATAAGGCCAGATCTCCATGGAAAACAGCTTGTCATTCTCTCCAATTCTTAATTCAAAATCGTTATAAAAGGGGGCATTCGTGGTGCTGTTAAAATAATGCCTGCGGCTGCTCCCTTCATTGCCGGCGGATACGGATAGGCCGATTCCGGGTATTCTGGCAAGATAATTTACATAATTGCTTAAAGCACTGCTGCCATCGTGTGAGCCCATGCTGCTGCCAAGGGCAATGCAGATGACAATGGGTCTGCTGGCGGCGGAAGCGTAGCTTTCCAAGTACCTTAATGCCAGCATAATATCAGATTCCTGATAACAAAGCTTATCTTCTGGAACGAACATTATTTGTTTGGTCACTGGCTTTGCTTCTTTTAGCTTTACCACTACCATTTCCGATTCCGGTACAACTCCTGAAAATGCGTTCTCCTCATTGGGCCTTCCTGCAATGATACTTGCAATGGAAGTTCCATGTCCGTTGGTATCATTCGTCGGGACAATGGTTAAGGGATTTTCTGATCTTAAGGCCAGGTTAATGATATCCCGGTTGTACTCTGTTCCAAAGGTAAAGCCTTGGGGAGGACTGCCATCTTGCACTGTCTGATCCCAAATAGATAGTATCCTGGTAGTATTATCATTATATAAAAAGGCAGGATGGGGATAATCGATTCCCGTATCAACGATACCGATGATAACGCCTCTTCCAAAAAGATTAAGAAAAGGGTTACGTTGAACCGTTCCAATTCCCGATTTTTCAATGCTGATGGTAGAGGTAGGAGTGTATAAGGTAGGAAAGTTATGGTAAGGAAAGGAGCCAAGGATGCAGGGATTAAATTCTGCAACAGGAATATTAAGCAGAGAGTGTCTAAAATTAATCGTGGTAATGTTATCGCCCGAATCATACGTGGGAATCGAGACGTTATTGATAATAAGATCATAATAGTTATTATCTATAATTTTTTCCAAATTAGCCCCCCAGCCTGATTCGATAGAAGCATTTGTTCTATATTATGCAGACAGGAATTTAATATGAGCGACCGCCATGGTTTATCCATGTAATTTTATGGAGTTTTTATCCAGCCCTTCTTAGCCCAGTATTCATTATCAGCAGATAAAACAGTCTCTTTTCTGGCCGCCTGCTGATGCATCATCTTACAGATGGCAAAGAGTCCTCTGACCTTTAATCCCTGCCTTGGAGGAGCCTGGTTCTTAAACTTCTCAGCAAATTTCACTACTTTTCTTAGGATCTCCTTTTGCCGTTTCTCAGATAACTGGTTAAAGATAATACCTTCCATCAGTCCGATGCCCAAGGTCCGAATCTGAGAAACACCAAGCCACGTAAGACTGGTTTGAATGTCCCTTTGCGCCCCTTTTTGAATGGCACCTACCGCATTGGTAAGAATAGCAGCTCTTTTATGGAACATTCTCTCATCTGGTCTGTGCACCATCCAATGGACACATAAATGATCTAACAGAGCTTTCATCTGGGCTGTTGTTCTTAGAGCATAAACCGGGGAAGCGAAGACGAGCAGTTCCGAATCCAGCATGGAATTCCAGATGGGAACCACGTAATCTGCATGAGGACAGAGCGCTTCATACTTAAAAAAGCAGACTTTACAGCCGGAGCAGAAGTGAGGAAGATCCCTGGGCAGATAAAATTCGGTGATATCATGGCCTGGGCCCAATGCACCTAAGAAAGTTTCTTTGATCCGGTATGTGCAGCCTTTTTGCTCCGTACCGGTAACTACTGTAATTTTCATGGAATTCCTCCTTGCTTTGTGACTTAGTAGAAGTATACCACATTGTGTTTTAAATTTGCAAAGATGTAAAAAAAGCAGCCACTGTCTGCATAATCTATGCTCAGTGACTGCTGTTGTTATAAAGTTATTGAATTTTACAATCGATTAATATAGGATCAACAAAGTAGCCGTCGCTGACACCTACAACAGTAACGGTATCGTCTTTTTGTAAGTTTTTTACTTTTGCGATTTCTGCAGGGTCAGTAAATTCACATCTTACAAAATAAGCACTAAACTTGTCAGTACGGCTAAAATTGATAACGGCTATGTCTGAGCGGTCATTCTCCAAGTTATAGACGGTGGCTGTTATGCGCAAAGTTTTCCCCTTGTAAAGCAAGTCCGCTTTATCACTATCTGTGGAATAATCATTAATCATATCATTGGCTGAAACATCGTAAATATCACCAGCAGAAGTCGTAGGTTCAGACATTGCAGCTGCGGTTGTTGTCTCTTCTAAGGCTGCACGCGTAGTTTCTTCCGTCTTATACTCAAAAGATTCTGCAGTTGTTTCCTTCTCTGATTCAAGCGGTATCTCTTCAGTTGTTTCCATATTATACTTTGAATAGGCGGAGCTGGATGCCTTGCTTGTTGGTGCTTGTACCGCTAGAAGGACAGCCGCAACAATCCATACAATTGAATATAATGAGAAGAATGCTGTAAGTGCAATGCGTACGCCTACATGGAACTTTTTATATTTCCACATTAAAAACAGACCTACTGGGAGGCATAAACAAAATGTTGTTAGCAGAATAAACCATGTTGTCTGATAAAATGGCGTTTTTTCTGGTGCCTCTGGGGGCGTAATTTGGTTGTTTGTGTTTTGGGTATCCATACTCGTTTCCTCTTTTCTTGTATTTATTAAAAAAGCCTTTGGCTAAATTAATTAAAGTGAAACAGACTATATCTGTTACAAATCTGGTTACATTACCTGATTTTTCCAACTACGCCCCTTATAATACCATGAAAAATCAGTAAGTACAAGAAATAGAGGGTAATTCGTATAAATTCATAAAAATTTACTACATTCTAGATTTTAAATACAATAATTTCCTCAAGGATTTGCTACGCAGAACAAAAACACCGGAATTCCTTTTTCATTGGAGTTCCGGTGTTTTGGCTGTTTATTATATGGAAGTAACGGGGCTAAGTTTGAAGTTTTTTGTGCTTTCTATAAAACTATATTCGTCTGATTTCCGTCCATCCATTTAGCAATATTATCAAAAACAATCTTTGCCCTTGCTTCCATGGATTCCGCCGATGCAAATGCTACATGGGGAGTCACAATGGTGTTTTTGCTGTGAAGCAGTGGATGACTGGTATCCAGAGGAGGCTCTGATTCAAACACATCAATCCCTGCTCCAGCAAGATAACCGGAATTTAAGGCATCAGCCAGGGCCTGAGAATCTACTACAGGTCCACGTGCTGCATTGATTAAATAAGCGCCCTGTTTCATTTTCTCAATGGTTCCTCTGTTGATTAGATGGCGGGACTCTTCGTTTAGAGGGCAATGGAGGCTGACGATGTCAGAGTGGGAGAGCAGCTCATCGAATGAAACGAATTTTATAAAGGATGGCTCTTTTCCTGTCACATGGCGTTTAAAGCCTAATATCTTGCAGCCAAATACATTTAGAAGCTCAGCCGTTCTTGTACCAATTGCGCCCATGCCAATGATGCCAACGGTTTTCCCCATGATTTCACTTCCGACCAATCCTTCTTTTGTTTTTCCTTCCCGGCAGCGGGCTTCCACCTGAGGAACATTTCTAAGAAGAGAAAGCATCATACATACTGACAGCTCTGCAACAGCTTCTGTGGAGTATCCAGCCGCATTGCTCACCTTGATTCCCTTTTTTTCAGCCGTTTCTAAATCTACGTGATCTACACCCGTAAAGGCTACATCTATGAATTTAAGCTGTTTGCAGGAAGAAATCACCTCTTTGGAGAGAGGCATATTAGCAATCATAATCACATCAGCATCTTTGGCACGTTCTATCTGAACCTGTGGATTTGTATCTTTTTCATAGGCAGTAAAACTGTGTCCGGCCTCCATCAGCGGTCTTGCACATTCCATTAACAGGTTGTTTGGAATCCCAAGTGATTCCAGCAGTACGATATTCATAAGCGTTACTCCGATCATATGATAAATTTCGGGACCTAAGATAATCAGGCCCTGCTTGTTAAATTATACCACTGTGAAATGAATTAAAAAAGAGGAGATAGACAAATCCTGGTAATTTGGTACCCATGAATATAAATTGCCAGGCATGTATACATTTACATATGGAACAATATATGTTATAAATATTGTTATAAAAATAACAATATGGGAGGGTATTAAATGAACTTCACGAAAAAACGTTGGATTATTTTAGTTGCAAGTTGTTTTATCAATTTATGCATCGGTTCCTTGTATGCGTGGAGCGTATTAGCAGGTCCAATGGCGGAGTACTTAAGTCAGTTAAATGGGGTAAAGCTGACAGCTAGAGATTTGTCTATTGTATTTGTAATTGCCAATGCGGTAGGTCCTATCACTATGATTGGTGGAGGTAAGATTAATGATACTTTAGGGCCCAAGCTTGTTGTTTTAATTGGTGGGCTCATGTTTGGCGGTGGAATGTTTCTTTCTGGATTTGCAAATAGTGTAGGGTTCCTGATTTTTTCATACTCATTACTGCTTGGTCTTGGACTTGGAATGGTATACGGCGCAACCATCAGCACCTCTATTAAATTCTTTCCAGACAAAAGGGGTCTTGTAGGAGGACTTACAACAGCAACCTTTGGAATCAGCTCGGTGATTATTCCACCAATCGCAGCAGCGATTATGAGTGCGACTGGTCCAACCACCGCTTTTAAGATTATCGGTGTGGTATTTGCTGTGATTGTATGCGGCAGTGCATTCTTTATTGAAAAATGCCCGGCTGATTTTATACCCGATGGCTGGACACCGCCAGCTCTTAAAGGAAATGCAAAAGCTCCTGTTAACATGGATTGGAAAGGTATGCTTAAGACTCCAATTTTTTACGTTATGATTATATTATTAACATGTGGTGCTTTTGCCGCTTTGATGTTTATACCATTGGCATCACCTATTGCGCAGAAGATGATCGGTATGTCAGCAGCAGCTGCAACCGCTGCAGTATCTGTACTGGCTTTATTTAATGTATTGGGCAGAGTTTTAGCTGGTACCATATCCGATAAGATTGGACGAATTAATACCTTAAGATTAGCTTGTATATTCTCTATCATTGCCCTTATTCTCATGTATATATCCGGAGAAGGATCCGTTGTAACCTTTTATATTGCAATCTGTCTCATCGGTATCTGCTTTGGTGCTTTTATGGGTGTGTTCCCAGGCTTTACTGCGGATCAGTTTGGTCCAAAGAACAACAGTGTGAACTATGGTATTATGTTTATTGGCTTTGCTTTTGCCGGTACGATTGGACCGATTATTTTAAACTACATCTACAATGCCAGCGGTTCCTACCAGAATGCATTTCTGTTTGCAATGTTATTCTCAGTTCTTGGATTGGTGCTGACGTTTGTTTACCGGGCATTACGTAAAAATACAAAATAAACTGGAAAACCCAGAATATCCAACTTATAAACAGGTGGATGTTCTGGGTTTTATATTTTTTAATAGCATATTAATAAGACTGACTGTGAAAAGCCTTCGCCAGCTGATTCCCTGCCTCCATACCTGTATACAGCGCCCCCTGCATCCAGCCATGTTTTGTGGACAGATGTTCTCCGGCAAAGAAAATCCTTTGATTAAATTCAGGCTTTAACATCTCATAAGAAAACAATTCTTTCTGACCTGGAAGTGCCTGTGCAAAAGCACCCCGGATAAAAGGTTCATTATCCCAAACCACTGTCTTATGGTCTTTTACAATGGAATCTAAGAATCCTCCTGGCAATCCATGAACTTCCTCTACGTTCTCTTTAATCAGTTCATATCGAAGAACTGGTTCCATATTTCCCACTCTTGTTGCATTTAGATGATAATTATAGGAAGCTGTCAGTACTCCCGGCTCATTTGGGGAGCAGGAGGAGACATCAGGACATAGAAGGTGATCTCCAGGATAGAAGATATATTGAATCGGCAGATCTGTCTGGGAAAATCCTCCCACCATCCGGCCATAATCGGTATCCTGTTCCCAAAATCGTTCTTTGCACAAAAAGGCAGTTTTTTGAGAATTGGTATAATTAAATTCTAATATGGCCTGCATTTTTGGATTGCTGAATCGAGGCTTAATATCCACTTCTCTCAATGTGGAGTAAGGAATCGCACATACTACGTAATCAAAAGCATCTTCGCTTCTGCTTAAATCCCGGACATTTCGATGCGCCAGGACAATTTGATTGCTGTTTTGCAGCTCATAAATACCTGTGACTGTCTGCCCCGGCCGGTAGGTGACCGTGCCTAGTTGTGAGACGGGGATATTTTCGTATTGTGTTAAATTGTCAGTAAAGAAGGACTTTACAAAGGCGTAGGGCAGGTTTACCATTCCGCCTTCTATGTTATAGGTGTTGCGGTAATCCAGGGTATATTCTTCGTGAACGTTTTCGGCGTAACTGATATCAAACAGAGCTCCGGTTCCTGGATCCACTCCTGAGATCAAGCTGATGGCTCCCTGGCTTAATCCCAGGTTTTCCAGAGTCTGCCGGACGGTATAGTTTGTAAACGTCAGATATTCCGGGGAATATTCCGGTAAAATCTGTATAAGCTGAGCCCGGATATCAGGCGGAAGCTGCATCATCATATATAAGAAGGCATAGTCAGTAAGCTCTGCCCAGGGAGTGTTTCTTTCCTGGGGAGTCAAATCGTATAAGGGATAAAGAATCTGTTCAATGGAATCAGTGGTCCTTAAACGGGTATTATGTACGTATAAAAAATTGTTGCGCCGCCTGACAGACAGAGGACGTGTATTTAGACCAAATAAATTAATATAGTGCCAGGTGGTCTCATGGGTAGCCGGTATTCTTTGTGCGCCGAATTCGTTATAATATTTACCATCTGCATCAAAATAATAAGTATAAACTCTTCCCCCGATTCGCCTGTCATTGGAATCCAGAATGGTAATATCGGCTCCCAGCTTGCGAAGCTCAAAGGCGGTGGATAAACCGGCAAGGCCACCTCCTATGACGCCTATTTTTACACCCTTCAATTCTCCTGGCTGTGCGTAATTTGTAATATCCGGAGGAGGACTCAGTAAGCGGGTAATGTATTCGTAATCTTCCGGCCGGCCAGCCGCTTCCAAAGAATTTTTAATCATGTCCTGTCGTTGTTCATTGGTTGGATTCAATACCTGATTTAATGGAATATCCATAGATTATACCTCATAATATCACTATAATTGCAATGTATTGGAATTTTTCTCCTAATATAACAAACAGGAGTACTTTTTCGATTGGCGATAGGGAACACTTAGGGGACATTTGCTTTTGGCAATGTCCCCTTAATTATTTTTGCTTATTTTGCTGCTTTCTCAGAAAACTCAGTGGTAACTAAGTCCTCATAGGGAACCCGTGCCTTCAGCTGACCAGCTTCTTCTAAGATATTTTCCAGAAGCTCAAAACTGTCTTTTTCAAACACAGTATCCTTTTTCCAGGAATCCTGTGCTTTATAGCGTTCTACTATGACAGCAATGGTCTTAACATCGGTTTCCTTGAACTGAGGCTGAATTACCTTTGCAATTTCATCAGAGGAATGAGTATTTACAAATTCCATTCCCTTTTGAATGGCATTGGTAAATTTCTGTACAGTCTCAGGATGCTTCTTTATATAGCTTTTCTTTGCGCTGTAGGCGGTATAAGGAACGTATCCGGAATCAACGCCAAGGGAAGCAACGACATAGCCACTTCCTTCCTTTTCAAGGCCAGTGGCAAATGGTTCAAATTCAACGGTATAATCGGCATCGTTGCTTGTAAAAGCAGCGGCGGTCAGACCAAACTGAATGCTCTGGTCAATGGAAAGATCTGTGGCTGGATCCATGCCGTTTTTCTTTAATATATACTCAAATACCATCTGAGGCATTCCCCCGGCCCTTCCTCCAAGTACTTTTTTGCCTTTTAAGTCCGCCCATTTAAAATCAGGCTGGCTGCTTCTTCCGACAAGGAAGTTTCCTGCACGCTGAGTCAGCTGGGCAAAGTTCACAGCGTAATCATCAGCACCGTTGGCATAAGTATAAATGCTGGATTCCGATCCCATAAATCCAATATCAGCGTCTCCAGAAATCAGGGCGGTCATGACCTTATCTGCACCTGCTCCGTTCACAAGGGTCAAATCAATGCCCTCGTCTTTAAAATATCCAAGCTCAATGGCTGCATATTGAGGTGCATAGAAGATGGAATGGGCGACTTCATTTAAGGTTACCGGAGTTAAATCGGATGACGTTCCTTTGGAACCGCAGCCTGCCAGGCTTACGATGGCAGCTCCGGTGAACATGGCGGTCAGAAAAAAGTGTAGAACCTTTCTCATACAATCCTCCTTAGGGAATCTAATACTACATAGTATTAAAAAGGTCTGAAATGGTACCTTGTCTTATAAAAAATTATAAGTTTACATTCTCACAGGAAATTTGAGAGAAAAGAGGACGAATCTGCTTTCTGTAGGAGTGCCTGCAGCTTGTTAAGGCAGCGGCAACCATGAAAGCAGCCAGGATATAAACAATAAGCCGATTCACATGGATCCCCCTTTTTCTTCGTTCTGGTACCATTGTATGAAGGCGATTTTGCCTATGTTCCCTTAATTATTAAATTTATAAAATACATTGGAATAAGAAGACAAATTGTGGTATACTGCTATGGTAAATTAACAAAAGCAGGAGAAATACAATGGACTATCGGATGATCGTGCTGGATTTGGATGGGACTCTTACCAATCGGAACAAAGAGATTACACCCAGGACCAAAGAGGCACTTTTTGAATTAAAACGACAGGGCGGTATTATTGTTCTGGCCTCCGGGCGCCCCACCTATGGCATCATGCCTCTTGCCAGAGAGCTTGAGCTTCATGAGACAGGTGGATATGTCTTATCCTTTAATGGTGGCCGGATCATTGATGTAAAAACAGGTGAAACAGTTTTTGCAAAAGAACTGCCTGTAGAATCAAATGAGAAGATTATAAAACTTTCCAAAGACCATGGGGTGAATGTTCTTACCTATGAAGATGATGTTATCATTACTCCCAATGCTTCTGATGAATACGTTCAAAAGGAGGCCTTCATTAATAAGCTGAAGGTAAAAGAAGTCCAGGATATGGAAAATTATGCCAACTTTCCGGTGGTTAAGTTCATGATGCTGGAAGAGGGAGAGATTCTCCAGATGGTGGAGCCAAAGGTAAAGGCATTTTTAGGCCGTGATTACAGCGTTTACCGTTCTGAACCATTTTTTCTGGAGATACTGCCTAAAGGAATCGATAAGGCAGCAAGCCTAGAAAGGTTGTTATCCCGCCTTTCCATGAGTAAGGATGAGATGATTGCCTGCGGAGATGGGTATAATGATTTGTCCATGATTGAATATGCCGGACTTGGGGTAGCCATGGATAATGCAGTTCTTCCCGTAAAGAAAGCAGCTGATTATGTGACTTACTCAAATAATGACGATGGAATTGCTCATGTGATAGAAAAATTTATGCTATCCTGACAGTCCAGGGGTGGATTTTAAAACTTTAATATGTTAAAATGTACCTAAGAGTAAAAGTTAAAAAAAGGGGATTGAATAATACTATGAATAAAAAAATTAAGACAGATGCGGTGGACCATCTGTTTGAGGCCATACTATCCTTAAAGACACCAGAAGAGTGTTATATTTTCTTTGAAGATGTCTGTACGGTGAATGAGCTTTTAAGCTTATCCCAGAGATATGAAGTGGCTAAAATGCTGAGAGAGGGCCGTACTTATCTGGAGATTGCAGAAAAGACAGGTGCTTCTACTGCAACCATAAGCCGTGTCAACCGGTCATTAAACTACGGAAATGACGGATATGACATGGTCTTTAAACGTTTAGAGGAAAGAAGACAGGATTAAAAAACAGGGGACAAGCCTAATCTGGCTGTCCCCTGTTATGTTTTATTTTTTCTTCTTTAAAGAATCCGTATCGGATAAACCGTCAATAAGCTTTTCAATGACCTGCTTTTTTAGATATACATCAAAGGAGAGCCCGCAGATCCAGGAGAATAGCTGAAGATATTCCTGATCCTCAGGGTCTAAGTTCTTATCTGAAAATGCAGTCTTTGATTTTTCGAATTTATCCATAATATCTTCTTTAATACGGCTAAGCTCAGATTCTTCCTGAGAAAAGATCTCCTTGTAGATTTCTTCCAAAGGCAGATCTTCGGGTGTATTAAAATGCTTATCCGTAATTGGTTTAAAAAGCTGTTCAATATCATGGAAGGAAAGAAGATTCTTAAAATAATAGATAAATATCAGTAAAAGAATGTGCTCTCTCGTATATTTCTTCTTATTAGGAGCCGGGAGAAGATTGTTCTTTGCATAGTTGTTGATCATGGTCTTTGTAAGAACCTTATCATTAGGATAGCGTTTGGTATCTTTTAAATGCTCATCCATGAATGTCGTGACCTGATCCATATATAAATCAATGTTAGGGATAGTTTCCGGCTTTATATGCTGAAGAGATTTCAGATGCTCTAAAATATCCTGCATTCTTTCGTCGTTTGTTTTCATATGTTCCTCCGTTCTGTGTGCAGAATGCCACACATAAGGGATGATGCCCTTTGTCATATTATATAGTATTCAATACCAGATGACAAGAGGTAAAAGGTGATAAATAAGATATTCTTGACTTTTAAAGAATGTATGATAATCTAGAACTATTCATTTAGCTTAGGAGAGGAGATACACAATTATGAAAAAAGTACTTGCGACGGAAAAGGCTCCGGCAGCGATTGGACCATACTCTCAGGGAATGCGCTGCGGTGATATGGTATTTATTTCAGGACAGCTTCCCATTAATCCTGCGACTGGAGCATTTGCAGGTGAAGATATTGCTTCTCAGACAAGACAAGCTTTGACAAATATCAGAGCTATCCTGGAAAGTGATGGTCTTACCATGGCTAATATCGTAAAAACAACAGTATTATTAAAAAACATCAGTGATTTTAGTGCTATGAATGAGGTGTATGCTGAATTTTTCGAAGGTGCATATCCTGCCAGAGCTGCGTTTGAGGTAGCTGCTCTTCCAAAAGATTCACTGATTGAAATTGAAGCAGTTGCTTATTTGGGAGAATAAAAAGCCTGATAGAATCAAACATAACTGAAAGATGAAAGGGAGTACAGCAGGTAAGGATGCGGTGCTCCCCTTTTTAAATATTCCGCTTCCAAGAGTAAAATCGGGGCTGCTTGTAGAAATTAAGGGCTTTTTGCGAAAGAAATGGGTTGCATATTGACGGACTTATATTATAATAAATTGAGGAAGTTCGATAGATTCTATTACGAATCGAGGGGAAGTTTTTACCTTTAGGAAGAAAATTAGGATTAATTTAATAATGGAAGTTGGTACTCTTACGATGAATGTGAACGAAACAGCAGAAGAATACTTAGACCGGATTCCAATGTGGGCAAAAAAGAAGAATTCCCTTTTAGACATCCGCAGGTTCATAAACGAAATGGGAGATCCGGATGAGAACATGAGAATCTTTCACGTGGCTGGAACCAACGGAAAAGGTTCGGTCTGTGCATTTCTCCAGTCTGCTTTGCTAAGCTCAGGTTTTAAGGTGGGAACGTTTACATCTCCCCATCTGGTTGATATCAGAGAGCGTTTTTGTATCAATGGAGAGATGGTTCCGGAAGCTGCTTTTTCTAAAAGCTGTGAGCGGATCAAAGAGCTTTCTGAGGGGATGATGGAAAAGGGATTTTGCCATCCCACTTATTTTGAATTTCTTTTTTATATGGCTATGGATTTGTTCCGTGAGGCTGAAGTGGATTACGTTATCCTGGAGACAGGTATGGGAGGGAGACTTGATACGACCAACGTCGTAAGGAACCCCATTGTTTCGGTAGTTACCTCTATTAGTCTGGACCATACAGAATATTTAGGAGATACCATAGAAAAGATAGCCGGAGAAAAAGCTGGAATTATAAAAAAAGGTGTACCGGTCGTTTTCGACGATAATGATACAAAGGCATCGTTCGTGATCCGAAACAGGGCAAAAGAGCTGGGGGTATCCTTCTATCCGGTGGACAAGCAGGGATACCGGATTATAGAGCAAAGGGATGAGGGATATGGTGTCAGACTTTCAGACATCAATGGAGATTACCATGAATTATTCATTCCTTCCCACGCAGAGTATCAGGTGATGAATGCCCTTCTTTCCTTCCGTGCTTTATTAGCAGCCGGGATAGGAGACATAAAAGGAATCAAAGAAGGCTTCTCCAATATGCGGTGGCCGGCCAGAATGGAAGAAGTCATGCCAGGGGTGTTTTTAGACGGAGCCCATAATCCGGCTGGGATTGAAGCGTTTATAGAAGCAGCAGTAAGCCTGTGCCAAACAAGGCAAAAGAAAGCAGATCTTCTGTTTTCCGCAGTTGCTGATAAGGCTCACGGTCTTATGATAAAAAAAATTGCAGAATCGCTGCCAATAAACAAGGTGGCAGTGGCGCATATGGATTCAGAAAGAGGACTTGATACAGATATTCTGCTCAATGAGTTTCAGGAGGTCTGTAAAAGAGAGGTAAAGGGATATTCTTCTGTGGAAGAAGCTCTGAAAGCTCTGCTTCATGAAAAGGATGAAGACTGCCTGGTTTTCTGTGTAGGATCCCTCTATCTGATGGGTGAGATAAAAGCGGTTTTAAGGAGGAACAACTATGATAGATTTTGAAGCTGAAATGAATGAATACAGGCCAAGCCTTGAGGTAGATGCAGTGGAAGATGCCATTGTGAAAAGTGATCTTACAGATATGAATGATATCATGATGGGTCTTATAAAAGAAGTCAGCAAGGAATAGGCGGTTAAAATATGGATTATGAAAGAAAAACCCGTGTGATTGCAAACAGCTATTACAACATGGGACTGGAACGAGCAAGGCTGCGGGATTTGACCGGAGCAGCAGAATGTCTGAAAAAAAGCCTGCATTTCAATAAGTATATGACAGATGCCAGGAACCTTCTGGGACTCATTTATTATGAGGTCGGAGAGGTGGGCGATGCTCTTGTACAGTGGGTAATCAGTATGAACCTACAGCCCGAAGACAACCGGGCAGATTATTATCTGGGAGAGATACAGCGAAAAAAAGGAACCATGGATAATGAGCGCCGCACGGTGCGAAGGTTTAACCAGGCATTGGTCTATGCGCAAAATGGCAGCGAAGATCTGGCGATTTTACAGCTTAACAAGGTTGTGGAAGGAAAGCCAGGCTATATAAAAGCTCAGCTGTTATTCGCTCTTTTAAGCATTGCAAGAGAAGATTACCATAAGGCATCAAAGGCCATCAATAAGGTCCTTCAGATGGACTGCAACAATCCGAAGGCCCTTTATTATAAGTCGCTGTTAAAGACCACTGGAGTGGCGGTAAAACCAGAACGAGAGCCGGAAAAGCGGAAGTTTAAAAATGCCGTATCCCACAGGCAGATGGAAGATGATGATGTAATCATTCCACCCAGCTACCGGGAGAATACCAAGGATCAGGCGGTATTAAATATTTTGGCAGGACTTGTCTTAGGAGCAGCGGTCATCTTTTTTCTGGTCATGCCGGCCCAGACAAAGTCAATCAACGAAAACCACAATAAGGAAATTTCAAAATACAGCGAGCAATTAAGTCAGGCCAATAAAAAGTCCGATAGCTTGAATGATCAGCTTGAGACTTTAAAAACAGAGAAACAGGCAGCAGAGGATTCCCTTGCCTCTCTGACCAACAATGCAGATAACATTCTTGCCCAGTATCAGGCAGTCATCGGCATTCTCAATGCTTACAAAAAGAATGATTTTCCAACCGCAGTTAAGCTGTATGCCGGTTTGGATCCGACTCTGATAACGGCAGAAGGGGTACAGGCTGTGATAGGGGAAATCAGAAAAGATATGGCAGAAAATGGCGTTACCATCCTGGAAGGCCTTGGAGACAAATCCATGGTAGCAGGAGATAGCCCTACTGCTCTTGTCTACTACTCAAAGTGCTTTGAGCTAAAGCCAGCAAGCTGGCAGGCTAAATATAAGGCAGCAGTTATCTACAAAGGAATGGGACAAAAGGATCAGGCCAATGGACTGTTCTCCGATGTTATCAATAACAGCAAGGACCCAGAATTAACAACTAAGGCAAAAACCGAACGCGGTTTTTAAGATGCAGTATTAAAGAAAGACACTACAGAAGAAAACACTTTTTTTGTAGTGTCTTTTTTTTCTATTACGGGCAGAAAATTAGGAATGGAGGAGATTGCATATGAATCAACCGCACTTTACATATGAGGCAGAAGGTCATACCCTGATCGTACATCTGCCGGAGGAGCTGGATCATCATAACTGCTCAGGGCTTAAATATGAAACCGATTTAATCCTGTCTGAGAACTATATCAAACGCATCTTGTTTGACTTCTCAAAAACCAGATTTATGGATTCTTCGGGTTTAGGAATTTTGCTGAATCGTTATAAACAAATGGCTTTAAGCGGGGGAACCGTTGCGATCTATGGTGCAGGAGCCCAGGCTCTCCGCATTCTTAAAATGGGAGGCATTTTAAAATTAATGAAACTATATGACTCAAAAGAAGCTGCAGTCACAGGTTGAGGAGGAACATATGTCTGAACAGAATAAACCAGAAATTCTAAAAATGGAATTAGAAGCCTTATCGAAAAATGAGGAGTTTGCCAGAGTCGCAGTTGTAGTCTTTATGGCAAGACTCAATCCGACTCTGGAAGAGGTGGATGATGTGAAAACAGCCGTGTCGGAGGCAGTTACCAATGCAGTCATTCATGGATATCGGGGAGAAGGAGGAATCATCTACCTGGAGGTAGCGGTTATTGATCAGGAAATCTCTATCACTATCCGGGACACAGGGGTAGGGATACCAGATATTAAGCAGGCAATGGAGCCGATGTATACCACGGATCCGGATGGAGAACGCTCAGGAATGGGATTTTCCTTCATGGAAGCATTTATGGATCAGGTGGAGGTACTATCGGCGCCAGGAGAAGGAACTGCCGTGACCATGAAAAAGAAGATCAGCGGGTGAGCCTTATGGATGAGACCATGAGATTGATAGAAATGGCTCACGAAGGAGATAAAGCGGCAAGAGATCAGCTTGTAACCGACAATTTCGGCTTGATCTGGAGTATTGTGCGCAGATTTACGGGGCGCGGCTACGAACCAGAGGATTTATTTCAAATTGGATCTATCGGACTGATGAAAGCAATTGATAAGTTCGATTTATCCTATGATGTAAAATTCTCTACGTACGCAGTGCCTATGATAACAGGTGAAATCAAACGTTTTTTAAGAGACGATGGAATCATAAAGGTCAGCCGTTCCATCAAGGAAACGGCTCTTAAGGTAAAGCGCGTCCGGGAAGAACTCATATTTCGTTTTGGAAGAGAACCTACGGTGGAGGAGATCGCCGGAGAAATCGGGGCCAGTAAAGAAGAAGTTGCGGCCTCCATTGAAGCAGGAGCAGAGGTAGAGTCTCTATACCGTTCTGTCAATAAAAATGATGAAAACAGCATTTTGCTCATTGATAAGATCGAAGAGGAAAGCTCAGCCCAGGAAGAACTTTTAAATCGCATGGTGCTTCGGGATCTGCTTTCTCAGCTTTCGGATAAAGACAGAGAGATCATCATCAGACGCTATTATTACAATGAAACACAAAGTCAAATCGCGACAAAACTTGGCATTTCCCAGGTTCAGGTTTCAAGACTGGAAAAAAAGATTTTAAAGCAAATGCGAGAAAAATTATAGAATAAAAAAAATCCTACGGCTCATACTAAACATGAAAAACCAGAGAAAAGGATGTGAGCACGTATGGAATCCGTAAAACATAAGCTGGTCATGGCGTTACTTGTTTTGTGCCTGATTGCAATTGCGGTTGCTATCTGGTATATGATTGCAGTTATGCCGGATGGGCTTGAAAAGGAAGGTACTCTTGTAAAGGCATTTCCAGGATTGGGGATGATGATGTTATGAGCAAAACCGTTTACTTAAATATCAGCGAGATCACAGAGGTTCATCATAAGGAGATCCAGTTAAAGGACGTAGCAGATGTTTACTGTGATGATACGGCTGTTATGAATAAATGCAAAGCTCTGCGCATTAAGACCATTCACCTGGATAAGAATGAACGTTATATTGAAAGCACTCTTGACGTTATCAAAAAGCTGGTGGAGATGGATCCTTCTATCTCTGTAAATAATGTGGGAGAAGTTAATTACATCATTGATTACCACAAAAAGAAAAAGCCCAACTGGGTCTGGCAATGGATTAAAACCATTGTAGTATGCATTATTTCCTTTTGTGGAGCTTCATTTGCAATTATGACATTTAACAATGACGTCAGCGTAGGAGATGTTTTTAAGGAAATCTATCAAATCATTATGAGGAAGGAGTCCAGTGGATTTACAATACTGGAAGTCAGCTATTCTGTAGGTCTGGCCCTTGGAATTATAGGCTTTTTTAATCATTTTGCAAAGTTTAAGATTACTTCCGATCCGACACCTATAGAGGTTGAAATGCGGCTTTACGAGGACAACGTCAGCAAAACCTTAATCCAGAACGATGGAAGAAAGGAGCAGGACATTGATATCTCTTAATGAAGTATTTCTTTGTCTGATCGGGTTAAGCGCTGGCGGCATTATCGCAGCCGGCGTTTTTGCATTTTTGGTAATGATTGGAATATTTCCCAGAATTATCAGTGCAACGAAGACAAGTAATCACATTATTCTTTTTGAAACATGCATTATTTTAGGCGGAATCACTGGAAATGTCCTGGATCTTTATAAATTTCCGATCGGTTATGGAGGAAATCTGGTGCTGGGAATCTACGGTTTATCCGTAGGCGTTTTCATAGGGTGTTTAGTCATGTCTTTAGCAGAAACATTAAAGGCGCTGCCTATTTTTTGCCGAAGAATTAATCTTGGAGTAGGCTTGCAGTACATTATTCTTTCCATAGGAATCGGCAAGCTGCTAGGGTCTCTAGTATTTTTTGCCGAACGGTTCGGAAAATAAACGGGAACGATCATACAGAATGGAGGAAAAAATGGAAATTAACAAAAAAGCTTATGAAGCTTATGTAAAAGAAGTAACGCCAGTAAATAAAAAGTGGCCAAACATCGTAAAAGCTTTTCTGGTGGGAGGAATCATCTGTACCATCGGTCAGTTCAGTACAAACATGTTTATGAACGGAGGGCTGGAGAAAGAGGCTGCTTCCGCATGGACTACCTTACTATTGATTGCAGCCAGTGTGATTTTGACCGGTTTTAATATTTATCCCAAAATTGTAAAATTCGGAGGAGCTGGTGCATTGGTGCCAATTACAGGCTTTGCTAATTCAGTGGTAGCACCTGCCGTTGAGTTTAAGTCAGAAGGACAGATATTTGGTATTGGCTGTAAGATTTTCACCATAGCCGGACCTGTTATTTTATATGGGATTTTAAGCTCCTGGATTCTTGGAGTCATCGCCTATGTATTAAAGGCTTTTGGCATACTGTAGGAATGAACAATCAGAGAAATGGAGAGAGAATATGCAGCTAGGAAAAGCAAGTATCAAATTTGAGGAACCGCCGATCATTGAAAGCATGGCTTCCATTGTAGGCAAAAAGGAAGGGGATGGTCCCCTTGGTAAATTGTTTGATATGGTAGAGCAGGATGATATGTTTGGAGCCGATACCTGGGAAAAAGCAGAAAGTGCGCTCCAGAAGCAGACAGCTGATCTGGCCATTGAAAAAAGAGATATAAGAAGAAAGGATATACGTTATCTGTTTGCCGGAGATTTGCTGGGACAGCTGATTGCAACCTCATTTGGAACCGTAGATCTTGAGATTCCGTTGTTTGGTTTGTTCGGTGCCTGTTCCACCATGGGAGAGGCGTTAAATCTAGGAGCCATGGCGGTTGCAGGTGGCTTTGCAGATAAAGTTATGGCTATGGCCTCCAGTCATTTTGCTACGGCGGAAAAACAGTTTCGTTTTCCATTAAGCTATGGAAATCAGAGACCATTTTCATCTTCATGGACCGTAACGGGCTGTGGTTCT
The DNA here is from genome assembly GCF_026723765.1 of Lacrimispora xylanolytica. Classification (NCBI taxonomy): domain Bacteria; kingdom Bacillati; phylum Bacillota; class Clostridia; order Lachnospirales; family Lachnospiraceae; genus Lacrimispora; species Lacrimispora xylanolytica. Next base: position 2,767,108 of record NZ_CP113524.1, on the reverse strand, counting down.
GTGATTCTTGGAAAAAATAAAAATGAAGGCATCGCAGCAATATCAGGAATTACAACCGGTCGTATGGTGGATATGGGCATTAAAGACTCCATGAATATGGGAGCTGCCATGGCACCTTCGGCCTTTCATACCATCCAGCAGAACTTTGAAGATTTTAATGTAGATGAGTCCTACTATGATAAGATAATAACAGGAGATTTAGGAAGCGTTGGACGAACCATTTTACTGGATTTCATGAAAAATAAAGGCCATAATCTGGAAAGCGTTCATACGGATTGTGGAATTGAGATTTTTGACAGTGAAACTCAGGATACTCATAATGGAGGAAGCGGCTGCGGCTGTGCAGCTTCCACACTGTGCTCCTACATTCTTCCCAAGGTGCACAGCGGAGAGTGGAAGCGGGTTTTATTTGTACCCACCGGCGCACTTTTATCCACGGTCAGCTTCAATGAGGGAGAGTCGATTCCAGGAATTGCACACGGTGTGGTAATAGAGCATATAGGCAGCTAATCAAAAGAAGAAAGGAGAACGCTATGGACTACGTGAAAGCATTTGTTGTAGGGGGTCTGATCTGTGCACTGATTCAGATTTTGATGGACAACACGAAACTTATGCCTGGGCGCATTATGGTGCTCCTGGTGGTCACCGGAAGTATATTAGGTGCCATAGGAATTTACCAGCCCTTTGCAGAATGGGCAGGAGCCGGAGCCACGGTTCCACTTCTTGGCTTTGGTAACAGCCTTTGGAAGGGCGTATGGAAGAGCATGGGGGAAGATGGGTTCCTTGGAATATTTAAAGGCGGATTTACTGCCAGCGCAGTAGGCATATCAGGTGCATTGATTTTTGGATATCTTGGCTCTGTCATATTTAAGCCGAAGATGAAGAGTTAATAAAAAAAGCAAGAGGAACGCTGAAATAGTAGCGTTCCTCTTTACATTTATATATCTTATCTTTCAATTAAAATCCCCATGGTCCAAACACTCCACCTGGAGTCTGGGGTACATATCCTGGCGGGGACTGACTGGGCCTGTCTTCTCCTGCTTCAGGAACTTCCGTATCATTGCCCGGTGGTATGATAAAGGAATTTGCGGAATGGATGGTACAATAGCCAGGCATTGCATATTTCGAATCATCAGTAGCTGTTTCATCTCCGGAAGGGAGTGCGATAAATACTGCGGTGGTCCGTACTGGGCAGTAAGGAGTTGGAAGCTTGTGGGAAACAGAGCAAACCGTTGCCCTTACATGATTGTTGCATACTTCCGTAGGAACTGTCCCTTTTGCAAAATATTCTGTATATACGGCATTGCCTCTGGGATCATCGGTACAGACACCTGTAACAGCAAGTTTTCCTGATTTTCTGCAAATCTGGGCCGTTTCAACACTGTCCGGGACTGGAAAGCCGGGATCTGACATGCCCTCGTGAACCCGGGTCATTATTTTGCGCCAGATTGCCTTATGAAACGAGGTACCACCATTTTGTTTGGTAAGCTTTTGATTGTCATCACATCCGCCCCAGATACCAGCAGTATAGTAGGGAGAGTATCCCACGAACCAGATATCATTATTCGCTGACGTAGTTCCGCTTTTTCCAGCCGCAGACATACCAGGTATGCTGGCAGCCGTACTGGTTGAAGACGGGCCGTTGCTTGAAAACTTCCTGCTGCTTTTCATGGAGTCTGCCATAGCATCTGTCAGGAGAAACGCAGTAGAGTCCTTTAACACCCGGTGGGTTTCCGGCTTGTTTTCAATCAGGATCTTTCCGTCGTGATCCAGAATCTTTGTGAAAAATACAGGCTTTGTATAAACGCCGCCGTTTGCCACAGTAGCAAAAGCTCCGGTCAGCTCCAGGTTAGAAACGCCCTTTGTAATACCTCCAAGTGCAAGGGCCGGATTAAAATCTGTATCCGTAAGGGACGTAATTCCAAAGTTTTTGGCATATTCCACTCCAAGCTGAGGCGTAACGGTCTCCATCAAGCAGCGGACTGCAACAATATTCATGGAGTAGACGATACCATCCCTTATGCTTGAATATCCCTGATAGCCAGAGCTATACCAGTTGGAAAATGTTTTATTACCTACCTTATAAAGTGAATCGTAGTAAACGGTTCCTAACGTTGCACCGCTTGTATCCATAGCAGGCGCAAACGAAGTAAGAATCTTAAAGGTAGAACCAGGCTGACGAAACGTGCCGGTGGCCCGGTTTAAAGTGAGGCTGGCGACCTTTGGACCTCTTCCTCCGCTGATTGCCTTTACTTCACCGGTATGTTGGTCCATAAGGACAAAGGAAGCCTGAGGTTCCAGGGTCTTATGGAGCCGTTCCCCGATAATGGTATCCCCGTCTTTGACTACTTCTGCCTTGTAATCATTGATATCCGCATTGATTTCATCCTCATTATTATAAAGGCCGTCAAATTGTTGATTCTTAATCTCCTTATGAAAGCTTAAGACGTTTTTGTCAGAATAATGCTTGGTGGTGCCATCCTTATGAGTAACGGAAAGACGGTATTCAATGGAATAGCGGGCAGCCGAATAATTCTCCGGATTGTTGATTTCTTCATCCACAATGGACTGAATATTAGGGTCCTGGGTGGTATAAATGGAAAGTCCACCGCTGTAGAGCATGTTGTGGGCCTGTGTTTCCGTATATCCAAGCTCTGATTTCATGGCCTGAATGACCTGCTCTACAAGCTCATCGGTAAAGTAGCTATAGGGAGTGGAAGTTTCCTTGGCAGCCGTGTCCACATTTTGGATTATGGAATAGACATCATCGGCCAAAGCCTTTTCTTCCTCATCGTTTGAAATATAGCCTTGGTCATTCATATATTGAAGAATTACCTTCCGCTTGGCAGCGTTGGCCTTTTGTTCTGAAATTGGGTTAAATTTAGAAGGATTCTGTGTAATTCCAGCCAAAACAGCACATTCTGACAGGGATAAATCCTTTACATCCTTATTAAAATATCTCTTTGCGGCTACCTTTACGCCCAGGGTGTTATTGCCCAGATTAATGGTGTTTAAATAATTGGTAATAATCTGTTCCTTTGACATGGCACCGTCAAGCTTGACCGCTAAATACCATTCCTGAAACTTACGTTCCAGCCGCTCTCCGAAGCTTTTTTCCATGCCGCCGCCAAATACACTGTTCTTAATCAGCTGCTGGGTGATGGTGCTGCCTCCACCTGCGGAAGAATCGCCAGTCAGAACACCTCTTATGGCCCGGAGTATGGACCGTAAGTCAATGCCGTTGTGCTCCCAGTACCTGGAATCTTCATAGGCTACGAATGCATTTATTAAATTCTTTGGAAGTTCCTCATAAGTAGCTTCCTCTCTGTTAGAACCAGCTGTAACCAGGGTTTCTGTTACATTGCCTGCGCTGTCATAGACGGTGGAAGCGTATTCATTAGGTACGATTGTAGAGATATCTACATTAGGAGTATTGTCTATGATTCCTTTTACCATGCCGATTCCCACACTGGCAGCTACAATACCGCCGAATAAGCATAGTACAAATAGACTTTTTATAAAAGCCAGAAAAACCTTGGTGGTATATTTCCTTGCTTTTGAATTGGCAGATCGAATTTTCTTCTCTGTCGCGTGTTTGCCGTAATTCATAGGAAACCTCCTTTACCGGTTCATTATACCAAAAATTGTATAGCAATTCAACACTTACCATTTTCGGAGAAAAAATGGGGAAATATACATGCAGGCTTGATTGGTGACACAATTTTAGTTATAATGAGAGAAAATTTCCGAGATCAGGAAATAAGGAAGAAATGAGGATGCTTATGAGAAACGCTTACCGGATTTTATATGAAGGAGCAGTGGGAGAGATTACAGAGAAAAAATCCCGTTTTATTGCAACGTTCCGGCCGGTAAAAACAGAAGAGGAAGCAGCGGCTTTCATTGATGAGCTTAGGAAGAAATATTGGGATGCCAGCCATAACTGCTATGCCTGGATCATAGGAAAGAACGGGGAAGAAAAACGTTCCAGTGATGACGGAGAACCCAGCCAGACGGCGGGAAAGCCCATGTTAGATGTTCTGGAACGAGAGAATATCGTCAATATCTGTGTGGTGGTGACCCGTTATTTCGGAGGAACTCTCTTAGGGACAGGCGGCCTTGTAAGAGCTTATTCCAGTGCTGTAAAGGAAGGACTGAATGCCTGTACGGTGCTTACCATCGAACCGGCAAAAAAAGTTTCCATCCTGACAGATTATAATGGAATTGGTAAAATACAGTACATTCTTGGCCAGTTGGATATGAAAACGCTGGAAAGTAATTATACGGACCGGGTGGAACTCATTGTACTTGTGCCGGATGAGAAGCTTGGCAAATTAAATGCCGAAATTACAGAGGCTACCAGCGGAAAAGCTGTGATGACTGAATTATTTGAAGTCTATTACAGCATACTGAATAAGGAAGTGATTCTGTTTGAGGAATAGGAACGTTCCTATAAAAAAACAAGAAAAAAATCTTGCAATATGAAAAGCTGGATGTTATACTTGCTAATTGTGATAATGTTAATGGAACTAAGGGCAAAAATGTCCTTAGTTTTTTATGATATAGGATAGCAGAACCTGTATTATAAAAAGGTTCTCTGGCACTGTGCTTTTTGACGGCTGGGGGGCATTCTTTGTTGAAAGAAGAGAAAGAAGAGTACATTTTATGAAGATGAAAAGAGAAGACGTAAGAAATGTGGCAATTATTGCCCACGTCGACCACGGTAAAACCACATTAGTAGATGCCTTGTTAAAGCAAAGCGGTATTTTCCGTGAAAATCAGGAAGTTATGGAGCGCGTCATGGACTCCAATGATATTGAACGAGAGCGTGGAATCACGATTCTGTCAAAAAATACAGCAGTTCACTACAAAGATACCAAAATCAACATCATTGATACACCTGGACATGCCGATTTCGGTGGAGAAGTAGAACGAGTTTTAAAGCTTGTTAACGGTGTTGTTCTAGTCGTTGATGCTTATGAAGGTGTTATGCCTCAGACAAAGTTTGTACTTAGAAAAGCGTTAGAGCTGGGACTTTCCGTCGTTACCTGTATCAATAAAATTGACCGTCCGGAAGCAAGAGCAGAAGAAGTTGAGGAAGAAATCTTAGAGCTTCTTATGGATCTTGATGCGACTGAAGAGCAGCTTGACTGCCCATTTGTTTACGCATCTGCGAAATCAGGATTTGCGAAAAAGACTCTGGATGACCCATCAGAGGATATGGCTCCTTTATTCCAGACCATTATCGACCAGATTCCAGCACCAGAAGGTGATCCGGATGCTTCTACTCAGCTATTAATCAGTACTATCGATTACAATGAGTATGTAGGCCGTATTGGTGTAGGTAAAGTGGATAACGGCAAAATTCGTGTCAATCAGGACTGTGTTATCGTAAATCATCATGAACCTGACAAATTCCGCAAGGTTAAAGTAGGTAAGCTTTATGAGTATGAAGGCTTAAATAAAGTAGAAGTACAGGAAGCCTCCATCGGTGCAATCGTAGCCATCTCTGGTATTGCTGATATCCATATCGGTGACACCCTCTGCTCGACAGAGAATCCGGAAGCTATCCCATTCCAGAAGATTTCTGAGCCTACCATTGCTATGAACTTTATTATCAATGACAGCCCTCTCGCTGGTCAGGAAGGAAAATTCGTAACCTCCCGTCATATCAGAGAGCGTCTGTTCAGAGAATTAAATACAGACGTCAGCCTTCGTGTAGAAGAGACAGATTCTCCGGACAGCTTTAAGGTATCCGGTAGAGGAGAGCTTCACTTATCTGTTTTAATCGAAAACATGAGAAGAGAAGGCTTTGAATTCGCAGTTAGTAAGGCAGAGGTTCTCTATCATTATGATGAGAGAAATCAGAAGCTTGAGCCTATGGAAATCGCTTACATCGATGTTCCCGAAGAATTTACCGGAGCTGTTATTCAAAAGCTTACCAGCCGTAAGGGTGAGCTTCAGGGCATGAGTCCTGCCAACGGCGGCTATACAAGACTGGAAATCTCCATTCCTTCCAGAGGTCTTATTGGTTACCGTGGGGAATTCATGACAGATACTAAGGGAAATGGTATTATGAATACTGCTTTTGACGGTTATGCACCATTTAAGGGAGAAATCTCTTACAGAAAGACCGGTTCCTTAATCGCTTATGAATCAGGAGAATCCATTACCTATGGTCTTTACAATGCTCAGGAAAGAGGTACTCTTTTCATTGGCGCAGGTGTAAAGGTTTACTCTGGTATGGTTATCGGACAGAATCCAAAGGCAGAAGACATGGAAATCAATGTCTGCAAATCCAAAAAGCTGACCAACACTCGTTCTTCTGGTGCAGACGATGCTCTTAAGCTGACTCCTCCAAGAGATATGAGCTTAGAGCAGTGTCTTGATTTCATTGATACCGATGAGCTTTTAGAGATCACTCCTGTAAGCCTTCGTATCAGAAAAAAGATTCTTGACCCGACCGTAAGAAAAAGAACAACTGCAAATAAAAAATCTTTAGGTTAATCTGTAATATCATGGGGAATGCTGACGTTCATCGCCGAGAAAACGGTGTTGGACCAGCATTCCCCATTATTTTTTGTGCATTATGCCTGGTCCTGTCGATATTTTTGGATTGTTTTATATCATTTTTGTGTGTTCTGCCTCATAAATTTAATAATAGCTGTGAAGCGTATTAGCAAATAAGTGAAAGAAGAGGAGAAATACAATGTCAGAAAAAATGATTGAAAACAACAAAGTAAGCGTTATCGGGGAGATTGTCTCCGGCTTCACCTTTAGCCATGAGGTGTTTGGAGAAGGATTCTATATGGTGGATCTGGCAGTAAACCGTTTAAGCGATCAAGCTGATGTCATACCTCTCATGATTTCAGAACGCCTGATCGATGTCAATGGAGATTACTCTGGATGTACAATCGAGGCAGTTGGACAGTTCCGTTCATACAATCGCCATGAAGGAACGAAAAACCGCCTGGTGCTTTCTGTGTTTGTAAGAGAGATCCATTTTATGGAAGAATTTACCGATTATACAAAGACCAATCAGATTTTACTGGATGGATACATATGTAAAGCTCCCATCTATAGAAAGACTCCCCTTGGAAGGGAAATCGCTGATTTGCTGCTGGCAGTGAACCGGCCCTATGGAAAATCCGATTACATACCCTGTATTGCATGGGGAAGAAATGCCAGATATGCTTCCGGTTTTAACGTAGGCACCAGAGTTAAGGTATGGGGCAGGGTTCAAAGCAGGGAGTATACCAAAAAATTAAGTGAGACAGAATGTGAAAAGCGCATTGCTTATGAAGTCTCCGTTAGCAAACTGGAATGTACAGAGTAAAAACTGTGACTCATATATTAAGAAAATGGTAAGAAAACTTGCAAAAGTTTTAAAATTATGATACTATAAGCAGGTTCTAACGTAATATGTATGTTATTGCATTTTAGCTGTTATGAGGTGCGAAAGGATGAATAGAGGTACGATACAAGTAATATGCGGCGAAGGAAAAGGAAAGACCACAGCTGCATTTGGTATGGGAATCGAAGCTCTTATGAAAAACAGGAGTGTTATCATTATACAGTTTTTAAAAGGCTGTACCGGAAGGGGTTCCCTTGATATTATCAAGCGCCTGGAACCGGAGATGAAGATATTCCGTTTCGAAAAAAGTGATGGTTTCTTTGAAAATCTGTCAAAGGAAGAGCAGGAAGAGGAGCGGATGAACATCCGCAATGGTCTTAATTTCGCCAGAAAAGTCCTCTCCACAGGGGAATGCGATTTACTGATCCTCGATGAGATTCTTGGAATACTGGACCAAAACATTGTAGAGGCTGAGGAGCTGATCCGCCTGTTACAGTCAAAGGTTGATGACATGGAGGTCATATTGACCGGTAAGGTATTTTCCAAAGAGATGGAACCTTATGTTGACAGCATTTTGGAAATCAATCATGTTAAAGTTGACAACACAAAACAATAATGATAGTATGGTAACATACATAATAGAGTAGAGGTTGCGTTGCTTATTAGTACTCTGTCCGATGTATCAGGTACAGATGAGGGCAGAGGGAAGGAAGAGACGCCGAAGTTCGGTACGTCCTGAGCGTATCCGTTCTGGGCATATGGTTAAGAGCCATATGACTGTCATCCAAGTTGGATGGGGAGCTACTTAAAGAGAGATGATATTACCAAATTCTGCACTTTAAGAGCTGACCCTGCTGTCAGCTCTGTTTTTTCGTTTACAGCCATTCAAATGCGCCAGCCAATACACCTGGTGGCTTTTGGAGACTGCCTACAGGAAAACAGTAAGAAGGCTTTTTTGCCGGATGAAGGTTTACTATGTATGATGAAAATGGATCAGGAGGATGAGATCATGGCAATTTTTGAAGGCGCCGGTGTTGCGCTGGTAACACCATTTAAGGAAAACGGAGAAGTAAACTACGAAAAGCTGGAAGAGCTGGTCGAGGAACAGATTGCAGGAGGAACGGATTCCATCATAGCCTGTGGGACTACAGGAGAAGCTTCTACTATGACTCATGAGGAGCATGTGGATGTGATCAAATTCGTATGTGAGGTAACCAAAAAGAGAATTCCAGTAATTGCCGGAACAGGCTCTAATTGTACCGATACCGCAGTTTATCTGTCCCAGGAGGCGGAAAAATATGGTGCTGACGGACTTCTTTTAGTGTCTCCTTACTATAATAAAGCAACTCAAAAGGGTTTGAAAATTCATTTTAAAACCATTGCTGATCAGGTAAAGATTCCTATTTTATTATACAATGTTCCTTCCAGAACCGGTGTGGATATTAAAGCAGAGACCATAGCTGATTTATGCCTGAATGTGCCGAATATTTTAGGCGTAAAGGAAGCAAGCGGCAATTTCTGTGCTATCGCAGACTTAATGTACTTAACTGACGGAAAGGCTGACGTATATTCCGGCAACGACAATCAGATCGTACCTATCTTATCCCTTGGCGGAAAAGGTGTGATCTCAGTCCTTTCCAATGTGGCGCCTTCCCAGACTCATGAGATTTGCCAGGCTTATTTTGACGGTGATGTAAAGCGAAGTGCCAAATTACAGCTTGATGCCATTCCTCTGATCAATGCTCTCTTTTGTGAAGTGAATCCAATTCCAGTTAAGGCTGCCTTAAATTTAATGGGTAAGAATGCAGGACCGCTTCGACTGCCTCTTACAGAGATGGAACCGAAGAATCAGGAGTGTTTGAAAAAAACCATGATAGAGTATGGAATTTTATAATCGGTAAAAGATATACTTAGGAGGAAAACATGATTAAGATGATAATGCACGGCTGCAACGGGGCAATGGGACAGGTCATTACCGGGCTTGCAGCAGAAGAAAAGAATATTACGATTGTGGCAGGAATCGATCCACAGGACAGGAAGAATGATTCCTATCCCGTATTCTCTTCCCTGGAAGAATGTGATGTTCCAGCTGATGTGATTGTTGACTTCGCTTCTGCCAAAGCAGTGGATGGACTTCTTGACTATAGCAGGGACCATAAGATTCCTGTAGTGGTTTGTACCACTGGTCTGTCGGAAGAACAGATCAAAAAGATAGAAGAGACTTCTAATCATGTTGCAGTACTTCGGTCGGCCAATATGTCTCTGGGTGTAAATCTGCTTATGAAGCTGGTTAAGGAAGCTGCAGAAGTACTTGCTGTTGCTGGATTTGATATTGAAATTTTAGAAAAGCATCATAATAAGAAGCTGGATGCTCCAAGCGGGACTGCGCTGGCGCTGGCAGATTCTATTAATGAAGCAATGGACCAGGAATACCATTACGTTTATGACAGAAGTCAGGTAAGAAAAGCCAGAGATCGGAAAGAGATCGGAATTCAGGCGGTACGCGGTGGTACGATCGTAGGAGAGCATGATGTGATTTTTGCAGGAAAAGACGAAGTGGTTACCTTCAATCACACTGCTTATTCCAAGGCGATTTTTGCACAGGGAGCCGTATCTGCTGCAAAATTCCTGGCAGGAAAAGGACCGGGATTATATACCATGAAAGATGTAATCGAATCCTAAATTTTCCAAAATTTTCCACTATAATTCATTCTGCCTTTACACATACTAATCGTAGAAAATGAAAGGAGAATGTATTATGAAAAGAATAAAACCATATGTTATTGCCCTTCTTGTAATTATTACAGTTTTGTCTCTTTCCGCTTGCGGAACAACAAAGAAAAACGGCGGTACTTCCGCAGCTACCACTGGAGCAACAACAACCACAGCAGCAGCTACTAAAATGGAATCTTCAACAGCAAAGGAAACTACATCAGGAGCCGCTGGAGCAGGAACTGAAAGCACTGGAGTTGTGAATGGTGTTGTCAATGATGTAGAAAAAGGTGTGGACAAAATTACAGGCGAAAGCAATGGCCAGCCAACCACTGAGACTACAGTAGCGAAATAAACTGGATTATAATGGAAAGAGCTTCAGGCAAAATTTTGTGCTTGAAGCTTTTTTTGTTATAAGGTATAATTAAGTGCAACATATCTCGCCTCATTTTAGGCTGTTTCTTTACTTATCAACCTTTCCCATATCATTGTTCCCCTCAATCAATTGCTTTTTCAGGAGTCGTTTTTTATGACAGAGAGATTTAAAAAGTATAGAGTTTATTGTTATAACCATAGAAGAAAGCCCTGGAGAAATGTTCATCTGACTGCTGACAAAGGAAAGGGCTTATTATATTCTGCCAGAATCTGCTTAATTTTGCTTTTATTTTTAGAATCCTTCCTCCTTTTTCCGAAATACAAAAAAGACATCCTTTATTATTCCAGATTTTTGTTTTCTATGAATCAGGAGCTGGAGCTTGAGACAAAAGACAATGGCTTAAACTCTGGCAGGGAAGGCGAAAGTAAGGAAAGTGGATTTTTCCTGGATCTAAAGGAAGGAAAGGTGAAACTTTGGAAGAAGGTAGAGCGTTCAACGTTCTTAAAACCTGATTGAGAAACAGAACCATGGGTTGGTCATTAGTATTTATAATAAGAAAATCAGTTGCATTCCTATTTTTACTGTATTATAATTTCTACTGAAACACCAGAGTTTTATTTGAAAAACTTATAAATTAATTCAGAAAAGGACAGGTGGATGCCATGGAGAAAAAAGAAATGCTGTATGAAGGAAAAGCAAAGAAGGTTTATACGACGGAAGATCCGGACGTATTAATTGTTTCATATAAAGATGATGCTACAGCGTTTAATGGTCAGAAAAAAGGCACTATTGTTGGAAAAGGTGCGATTAACAACAGAATGACCAATTTTATCTTCAAAAAGTTAGAGGCCAAAGGTGTTCCTACGCATCTGGTAGAAGAATTAAATGACCGTGAAACAGCGGTAAAAAAAGTGGAGATCGTACCTCTTGAAGTAATTATCAGAAATTTCTCCGCCGGCAGCTTCGCCAAAAAGATGGGAATGGAAGAAGGCATAAAGTTTTCTTGTCCGACTCTTGAATTCAGCTATAAAAACGATGATCTGGGAGACCCCTTTATCAACGATTACTACGCACTTGCCCTAAACCTCGCAACTCAGGAAGAAATTGATGCCATTTCAAAGTATGCATTTAAGGTAAATGAAGTGCTGATTGAATATTTTGACGCTTTAAATATTGATCTCATTGATTTTAAGATAGAATTCGGCCGATATCATGGAAGCATCATTCTGGCTGATGAGATTTCTCCGGACACCTGTAGATTATGGGATAAGGATACCCATGAAAAACTGGACAAAGACCGTTTCCGCAGAGATATGGGAGATGTGGAAGGCGCATACGAGGAAGTTTTCCGCCGTCTTGGAATTCAGTAAACGCACAGAGAGGGAAAATTATTAGATGAGTAACGAATTGAACTTCAACATTGAGGAAGAGCTGCATGAGGAATGCGGCGTCTTCGGTATGTATGATTTTGACGGCGCTGACGTTGCATCTACCATTTATTACGGATTATTTGCTTTACAGCACAGAGGCCAGGAGAGCTGCGGAATTGCCGTCAGCGATACAGAAGGTCCCAAAGGGAAAGTAAGTGCCCATAAAGGGATGGGGTTATGTAATGAGGTATTTACTCCAGAGATAGTAGAAGGCCTTCATGGCAATATCGGAGTAGGTCATGTTCGTTATTCCACAGCAGGAAGCAGTACCAGAGAGAATGCACAGCCTCTTGTTCTTAATTATGTAAAGGGTACTCTTGCCATGGCTCATAACGGTAATCTGGTGAATGCACCGGAGCTGCGCAGAGAGCTTGAGTATGACGGAGCTATCTTCCAGACCACCATAGATTCCGAAGTAATTGCTTATCACATCGCCAGGGAGCGTGTAAAAACACCTTCTGTTGAGGCAGCTGTGGCCAATGCCATGAAAAAGATTGTGGGAGCTTATTCTCTCGTGGTAATGAGCCCACGTAAACTGATCGGGGCCAGAGATCCTTATGGTTTCAAACCATTATGTATTGGAAAGAGAGACAATGCTTATATTATCGTATCGGAAAGCTGTGCTCTTGATACCATTGGAGCTGAGTTTGTAAGGGACGTAAGGCCAGGAGAGATTGTTACCATTACAAAAGAAGGCATTAAATCGGATACCAGCCTTTGTTCAAAGGATAAATCAAAAGAAGCAAGATGCGTCTTTGAATATATTTATTTCGCAAGACCTGACAGTGTGTTTGACGGAGTCAGTGTTTATCATGCCAGAATCAGTGCAGGACGTGCCCTGGCTATGGATTCGCCTATCGATGCGGATCTTGTAGTAGGAGTGCCTGAATCCGGCAATGCAGCAGCTCTTGGCTATTCCCTTCAGTCAGGGATTCCCTATGGAACTGCATTTGTAAAGAACTCTTACGTGGGCAGAACCTTTATTAAGCCAAAGCAGAGCAACCGGGAATCCTCCGTAAGAATCAAGTTAAATGTTTTAAAAGAGGCGGTGGCAGGGAAACGTGTCATAATGATTGACGATTCCATTGTAAGAGGCACCACCAGTGCACTTATCGTCAATATGCTTCGGGAAGCAGGTGCAAAAGAAGTACATGTTCGGATCAGTGCTCCTCCGTTTCTACACCCATGTTACTTTGGAACCGACATTCCAGACCAGGACCAGCTCATTGCCCATAACCGGACCGTTGATGAGATCAGGGAGCTTTTGGGAGCGGATTCTCTTTCTTATTTGAAGATTGAGCGGCTTGCAGGCATGGCAGAAGGACTGCCTATCTGTACCGCATGCTTTAGCGGCAATTATCCCATTGAACCGCCAAAAGAGGATATCAGGGGAGAATACAACAAATAATAGCGATTTCCCTTCCTCTTCCCAAATGTTTAAAAATATGATACCATTACATTAACATCACCCAAGGAGGAATATAGGAAACATGACAGATCGTTACCAAAGCCCGCTGTCTGAGCGATATGCCAGCAAAGAGATGCAGTACATTTTTTCACCGGATAAGAAATTTAAGACATGGAGAAAGCTCTGGATTGCACTTGCGGAAGCAGAAAAAGAACTGGGTCTTCCAGTAACGGAAGAACAGATAGAAGAGTTAAAGGCGCACCAGGATGAGATTAATTATGATGTGGCCAGACAAAGGGAAAAAGAGGTCCGTCATGATGTTATGTCCCATGTTTACGCATATGGTGTTCAGTGTCCTAAGGCAAAGGGCATCATTCATTTAGGAGCAACATCCTGCTACGTTGGGGATAATACGGATATTATTGTAATGGCAGAGGCCCTTAAGCTTGTGAGAACGAAGCTGATTAATGTAATTGGAGAGTTAGCAAAATTTGCAGATGAATACAAAGAACTGCCTACCCTGGCATTTACTCATTTCCAGCCGGCACAGCCAACCACAGTAGGAAAGCGTGCCACTCTTTGGATTCATGATTTGACCATGGATTTAGAAGACTTAGATTTTCTATTAGATTCCATTCGTCTTCTTGGTTCCAAAGGAACGACAGGAACGCAGGCAAGTTTTTTAGAGCTGTTTGACGGAGATATGGAAAAGGTAAAGATGGTGGATATCCTGATAGCGGATAAGATGGGATATGCCGGCTGCTATCCGGTTTCCGGACAGACCTATTCCAGAAAAGTGGACAGCCGTGTGGTCAATGTGTTAGCAGGGATTGCTCAGAGCGCCCATAAATTTTCCAACGACATCCGTCTGTTACAGCATTTAAAGGAAATTGAAGAGCCTTTTGAGAAGAGCCAGATTGGTTCTTCTGCCATGGCATATAAAAGAAACCCGATGAGAAGCGAGAGAATTGCATCCCTTTCCAACTATGTAATGGCAGATGTGATGAACCCAATGCTTGTTTCTTCCACTCAGTGGTTTGAACGTACTCTTGACGATTCTGCCAACAAACGCCTTAGCATTCCAGAAGGATTTTTGGCCATTGACGGAATTTTAGATCTTTACTTAAATGTTGTGGATGGACTTGTTGTTTATCCAAAAGTAATCGAAAAGCATATGATGGCAGAACTTCCATTTATGGCAACAGAAAACATTATGATGGACGCTGTAAAGGCTGGAGGAGACCGCCAGGAGCTTCATGAGAGAATCCGTGAGTTATCCATGGAAGCGGGACGTAATGTAAAAGAGCGTGGTCTTGACAATAATCTTCTGGAGCTGATTGCAGCAGATCCTACCTTTAATCTGACGCTTGAAGATTTAAATAAGAGCATGGAGATGAAAAAATACGTTGGCTGTGCCCCATATCAGGTATCCAACTATCTGGAGGAGATTATCAATCCTCTTCTTGAGAAGAATAAAGAGATCCTTGGTATGACAGCAGAAATTAACGTGTAGTCATAGTGCGGGCAGACTGAAATTATTTTAGTCTGCCTGCCTTTTGTCGTTATCAGGAGGAATTCATGAGCATTAATCTGGAATACTATAAAGTGTTTTATTATGTGGCTCAACTGGGAAGTATAACATTGGCAGCAGAAAAGCTGTGCATCTCCCAGCCGGCGGTTAGTCAGGCGGTGAGACAATTGGAGCAGGCCTTAGACAGCCAGCTTTTTTTAAGGACCTCGAAAGGTGTCCGGCTGACCAGAGAAGGAGAATTTTTCTACGATTATGTGAAAACCGGTTTGGACAGCATCTGGCATGGGGAGAATATGCTTAGCCGTATGAAGGGGCTGGATACCGGTGAGGTGCGAATTGGGGCTAGCGATATGACCCTGCAATTTTATCTGCTTCCATATCTCGAAAAGTTCCATGAGCTTCATCCTGGAATTAAGGTAACGGTATCCAACGGACCAACCTCGGAAACCCTTCGCTTTCTCTATGAGGGAAAAATTGATTTTGGAGTGGTGAGTACTCCTTTTGATGCAAGACCTGAGGTCATTTCCACCCCAGTAAAGGAAATAGAGAATGTTTTTGTAGCTGGAGATAAGTTTCGGTATTTGAAAGGGAAAAAGCTTAACTATGAAGACTTAAAAGAACTTCCTTGTATTTTTCTGGAGAAAAATACGAGTACAAGAGCGTTTATGGATGGATTCCTGGCGGAGAGAGGTGTGGAGCTGGAACCGGAATTTGAACTGTCCACCAGTGATATGATCGTACAGTTTGCCATGCGAAACCTTGGGATTGGTTGTGTGATGTCGGGATTTGCAAAGGTGGAGCTGGAACGGGGAAATCTGATACAATTAAAGTTTCAGGAGGAAATGCCCAAGCGTCATTTTTCCATTATTACAGATAAAAAAACGCCTGTGTCACCGGCTGGCAAGGGGCTATTGCAGCTCATGAATAATGATATAAGCTAAGATTATGACAAATATAAATAATATTGATTTTACTTATGTGGCTCTTTACGATATCATATAGAAGTAAAAGGTATTTTTCACTCGAAGGAGGAACAATCAAATGGTAAGAGCAATCGTAGGCGCCAACTGGGGCGACGAAGGAAAAGGCAAGATTACAGACATGCTGGCAAAGGAATCTGATATTATTGTACGTTACCAGGGAGGTAGCAACGCTGGTCATACAATTATCAATAATTATGGCAAGTTCGCGCTACACCTTCTGCCTTCCGGCGTATTCTACAATCATACAACAAGCATCATTGGCAATGGTGTTGCATTAAACATTCCGTTTCTTGTAAAGGAAGTGGGTGATCTGGTAAGCAAGGGCGTTCCAAGACCACAGGTACTTGTATCTGACCGCGCACAGATTCTGATGCCATACCACATTCTCTTTGATCAGTATGAAGAAGAGCGTCTTGGTAAACAGTCTTTTGGTTCTACGAAATCAGGAATTGCTCCATTTTATTCAGATAAATACGCAAAGATCGGTTTTCAGGTAAGCGAGTTGTTTGATGAGGAAGCGTTAAAAGAAAAAGTAGTTCGTGTATGTGAAACAAAAAATATTCTTTTAGAGCATTTATATCATAAGCCATTGATTAATCCAGACGAATTGCTCGCGACTCTTTTAGAGTATCGCGAGATGGTAGAACCGTTCGTATGCGATGTATCCAAGTATCTTCATGATGCAATTAAGGAAGGAAAGAGCATTCTTTTGGAAGGCCAGCTTGGATCATTAAAGGATACGGATCATGGAATCTATCCGATGGTAACCTCTTCCTCCACCCTTGCAGCTTATGGTGCTATTGGTGCTGGAATTCCTCCATATGAAATCAAAAATATCACTACCGTTGTTAAGGCATATTCCAGTGCAGTTGGTGCCGGCGCATTTGTCAGTGAGATTTTTGGTGAGGAAGCGGATGAACTGAGAAAAAGAGGCGGAGATGGCGGCGAATTTGGCGCGACCACAGGACGCCCTAGACGTATGGGCTGGTTTGATGCCGTTGCTTCCAGATATGGATGCCGGATTCAGGGAGCTACAGAGGTTGCTTTAACAGTACTCGATGTATTGGGTTATCTTGATGAGCTTCCAGTATGTATCGGATATGAGATTGACGGTGAAATCACAAAGGATTTCCCAACAACCTCTAAGCTTAACAAAGCGAAGCCAGTATACACCACACTTCCTGGCTGGAAATGTGAGATTCGTGGAATTACAAAATACGAAGAGCTTCCGGAAAACTGTAGAAAATACATCGAATTCATTGAAAAGGAACTGGAGACACCAATTACTATGGTTTCAAATGGTCCTGGAAGAGATGAGATTATTTATCGTAAGTAAAATAAACGTTTTAAATAAAACGGAGAACAAGGATAAGAGCATATGCCCGGTCCTGTTCTCCGTTTTTTTATATGATAGAGTTTACGTTTCAAGCGATTATGTTTATGTTGTTTCCCGTTCTGCTAAAGAAGCGTGTAATATAATGTGCTGGTATGCCGGCACGATTTCCTGTTCTGACTCCATTTCCCCGATTAAAAGCTGAACCGCCTTACTTCCCATTTTCATGGCTGTGGATTTGTTGGCATTGCTACATTCTTAGCCTGCATGTTTTTTACAATAGGAAACATCTCTGGCATCGGAGCCGGAATGAATTTGATTTTCGGAATCAACTGGAAGCTGGGTGCTGTTATTATCATGGCCGCTGTAATATTCTGCTATTTTTCCAAGAATGTTTATAACAAGATAGAAAAAGGAATTATGGTCGCACTATGTGCTATGACAATTGCTTTTCTGGTTGTTTTAGTAATGTCTGGGGGGCCTGATACCAGAGAAACAGCCAGAGGACTTATTCAGTGGAAGTTCCCAGCGGGGAGTCTTCCGGTGATCATTGGATTCATTGGTTCCAGTGCCTCGTTAACCACTGGAATTTATGGCACATATTTTTGGAGTTGTCGTTATCAGTATTGCAATTATCCTGGTTGGCGCCATCGTCATGAATCCCACGGGAGCCACCATTAACGCTCCGGCTGATCTGGCCGCTATGCTGATTCCGGTACTGGGAAATGCAGCTCCGTTTGTTATGGGGATTGCCCTCCTTTCCGCAGCGTTCTCCGCTATTTTAGGAAATACTGCAAGAGGAGTTGTGCTGTTTAGTGCAGGTGTGAATCAGCCAACGGCATTGGATGGAAAAAACATTAAAATTGGTTCCATGATTGTTCTTGCCATTGGTACGGCCATTTGTTTCAGCTATGGAAAATCTCCGGTACAATTGATCTATTTATCCAATGTTGCCACTGGGGTAGCAACACCTGTTGCAGGATTATTTATTACAAGGATGATCTGGAGAAAGGATATTAACCGTGGGATTAAAGAACCAAGGGCACTACAGATCTGTATGACTATCAGCTACATATTCTATTTATTTGTGACCATATATGCTTTAGCTGGTGCAGTACCAAAATTTATCCATTCTATGGCAGCACTATTCTAAACAGAAATGTCTTGTTATCATTAGAATACATCTATAGGTTTCCAACCGCTAAATATGAGGCTTTGGCATGACTCATGAGGGAGGAATTCTTATAGATGTATTTTATTGCAACAAAAAATGCTGGAAGTGCTCTTTGAAACATCTCCCAACATTCCCTATAGAAATTTTAAGCTTCTTTGTCATCCCGGTTGCTTTTTATATCTCGTTTCTCCGGCTTTAAGATGCGGGCTACCAGCTGCACGACATATAGAAAGACAGGAACAGCAACCGTTGAGAATATAGCAGCCAACAGCCAGTTCTTTGAATCCGGATGCCGGGAAAATGCAGCGAACAATGCAATGATATACATGGACATGATTAAGATGATTCCAATCACGGCCAGAGGGCGTTTCCATTTCATAGGTAAGGTACCTCGCTTTCTGAACCTGAGTATTGTCTCTATTATATCTCATAAAATGGAAAATGGAAAGAAGCCCTTACAGAATCTTAATAAAAAGTTATGGCTTCCCACCTGTACTTTTTACCTAAATTATAGTAGAATTTCTATTAAATAACAGGTACTGCTTGGAAGGGGTGTTACAATCCTTGAAGAAAACATGGATAACGATGTCTGTCTGTATCCTCATAAGCCTGGGTTGTGTCACGGTATCTGCCGCAGAGGAAACAGATTCTATACCATTAAGCGACCAATCTTTGGCTCCGGAAACAGAGTGGAACTGGCATAAGGATTTTGATGGTTGGAAATACGTAGATAGCCAGGGAGGCTTTAAAAGGAATACCTGGGAAAGTATAAACGGCAGCTGGTATTATTTTGACAACGATGGTTATATGGCTACGGACTGGCTGAAGATCAAGGGAGTGGAGTACTGCTTTGCTGAAACCGGGGAGCAGGAGATTGGCTGGTGCTACAATGAAGATGATGAAAAGTGGCATTATTACGGTAAGGATGGGAAGGCGCAAAAAGGCTGGTTTGAGGATGACGACGGCAGCTGGTATTGGTTCTCTACAAAAGGAGAGATGGCTTCCTCCGGTTATAAGAACATATCTGGAAATCGTTACTATTTTTTCGATAACGGGCAAATGGCTGCCAATCAGTATGTAGGACTTGCCTATATGGATGAGAAGGGGATACGAAACCGGGAGCTGGATATCATTGTAAAGGCGAAGAAAAGCTCTTATAGTCTGCCTGCCGATGTAAAAGAGGCATTTACAGAATCCTCTAAAAACGTTCCAAGACAGTGGGTCAAGAAGTTTGTTGACCAGGGCTGGCAGATTCTTTATTATCCGGATAAGCAGTATTTTGAAGCGCCAATGACAGGAAACGGCATCTATTACGTAGGTCATAAGCTGGATATCAATTATAAAAAGATTAAGATCTGCAACCCGGGTGAGCTTTCCGAGGCATTCGGTGAGTATATCGGTTATGCTTCTGGCTGTTATAAAAGTAACAGCAAATCAGGCACGGATCTTATGATGTATCGTGATCTATTGGAGGATTTTGTTTACGTACCGGATTACTATTCCGATGATATGACATTTTATTTTGGTAAGCTGTTAGGCGCCTATGTGGAATCCCCTTACACAAGATCGGAGATGGAGGCGGCAGCTCCGGAGGCAATTCGCATATTAAAAGACATTTTGTATCAGCAGAAAATAGATTGATAAGCGGCTTTGGGCGAACCGGGGCCGCTTTTGTCGTATAAATAAGTGAAATTATGATTGACATATGGCAGTAGATGGTATATTATCAATACATAGATTTTATGCAATTAAATTTAATGAAATTAAAAGGAAGTGAAACGATGGCATTGTTAACAAAAGCATTAATAGCTGTCATTGCAGCAGAGCATTTGTACATTCTTTGGGTAGAAATGTTTGCATGGACAACAACCGGTAAGCGTATATTTACCTCTATAGACCATACGCTTTTTGAAAAGACAAAGGGTCTTGCGGCAAATCAGGGATTGTATAATGGATTTTTGTCTGCCGGCCTTATTTGGTCCTTATTCATTGGGGATCCCGTATGGGCGTCGAACATCGCAGTATTTTTCCTGTTATGCGTCGTCATTGCCGGAAGCTACGGTGCTCTGACTTCCTCAAAGTCAATCTTTTTCAAACAGGCACTGCCGGCACTTTTGGTACTATTAGGAGTTTTATTAATCCCGTAATGAGGAAAATAAAAAAGTAGGAGAGAGAAAACATGAACGAGACAATCAAATTAATTCAGGACCACAGATCCATAAGAAGCTTTCTTGACAAGGAGGTTGACGATGCAGTAATTGATGAAATTTTAAGATCAGCTCAGGCTATGCCAAATTCCATCAATGGGCAGCAGACTTCTGTCATTGTAATAAAAGACAAAGATACCAAGAAAAAAATAGCTGAGTATACAGGAAACCAGACCTGGATTGAGAATGCTCCTGTATTTTTACTGTTTCTTATTGATTTTTACAAGACAAAATTAGCTGCTGAGAAGAATGGTCTTACACAAGCGATCCATGAAAGTGTAGAGGGAACCATGGTTGGAACCTTTGATGCAGGACTCCAGATGGGAGCTGCTATTATTTCGGCAGAATCTCTGGGACTTGGAATCGTTCCCATTGGTGGGGTGCGAAAGAATCCAGCAGAGCTGATTGAATTATTAAAGCTTCCGGAATACACATATCCTGCCGTTGGTCTTGCTTTAGGATATCCGAAGGATCATTCTCATAAGAAGCCAAGGCTTCCCTTTGATACCTTTAAGCACGAGGAATTCTATCATACCAGTGGTCTTTTAGAGTCCATGGAACAGTATGATAAAAATATGGAAGACTACTTAAAAGAGATAGGCCGGGAGCAGGAAGGGAACTGGAGCAAGTTCACCTCCAGTATTTACCAGAGCATATACTATCCAGAGGTGTATCCGACTTTGAAGAAACAGAAATTTTTGAATGATAAATAGAACATAAATACAGGCAGCCGAATCTTCGGCTGCCTGATGTTTTATTCCGCCAGTTCCTCCCACTGCTGATATAACGACTCCAGCTGTTTTCCGATGGCATCTTTTTCCTGATTCAGTTCCATAAGCTTTGGTACATCAGTAAAAATTTCTTCTTTAACAAGAAGCTGGTCGATTTCTCCATCCCTGGTCTCCAGCTTGTGAATCTCTTCCTCAATCTTCTTAAGCTCGTTCTGGCGCTTTCTTAAGCGGGCCTGTTCTTCTTTTTGAGCCTTCCAGTCCAGCTTTGTTTCAGAGGTATCTTCCCTGGTATCATCAGCTGTTACAGGGGATGCCGCATAAAGGCTTGTCATCAGTTCTCTTTTTTCCAGATAATAATCGTAATTACCGATATAATTTACCATAGTCTGGTTGGTTAAGTCGAGGATCCTTGTAGCGGTCCGGTTAATGAAATAACGGTCATGGGATACGTAAAGTACAGTTCCTGTATAATTGTTCAGTGCTTCCTCAAGAATCTCCTTTGAGGTAATATCCAGATGGTTGGTAGGCTCATCAAGGATGAGGAAGTTGGCCTCAGAAAGCATAAGCTTTGCAAGAGAGACTCGTCCCCGTTCTCCTCCGCTTAAGTCCTTGACCCGCTTATACACATCGTCACCGGTAAATAAGAAGGCAGCCAGTATGTTTCTGATCTGGGTATTATTCATGGAAGGATACGTATCCTGAAGCTCATCAAATAGAGTTTTATCCATATGAAGAACCTGGTGCTCCTGGTCATAGTACCCGATATGTACCTTGGAGCCTAATACAATTTCACCCTGGTCTGCGCCCAGAATGCCATTGAGCATCTTTAAAATAGTTGTTTTTCCTGTGCCGTTGCCGCCGATGATGGCAACCCGTTCTCCACGCTTGATCTCAAAATCCACGTGATCGAACAGGAGATTCTGGTCAAAGGCTTTTTTTAGATCCCGTACGGTCAAAACATCATTTCCGCTGATGATATTGGGCTCCAGCCTGATTTTCATCTCATCATTTACTTCGCTGGGCTTATCCAGGCGTTCTATTTTATCCAGCATCTTTTCCCGGCTTTCTGCACGGCGGATGGATTTTTCCCTGTTAAAGGATTTTAATTTGGTGATTACTTCTTCCTGATGTTTGATTTCCTGCTGCTGATTGAGATAGGCTTTCATCTTTGCTTCCCGGATCATGGCTCTTTTGCCGCTGTAATCCGTATAGTTTCCCTGATAAACACTCATAATGCCATTATCAAGCTCAACAATTTTTGTAACCACACGGTCTAAGAAGTAACGGTCATGGGCAACGATGATTACGCTGCCGTCATAGTTGATGAGATAGCCCTCCAGCCAGGCAATGGATTCCATATCCAGATGGTTGGTGGGCTCGTCAAGGAGTATGATATCCGGCTTAGACAGAAGAAGACGTCCTAAAGCAACACGGGTCTTTTGTCCACCAGATAAAGCACTGACAGGTTTTTTGAAATCTTCCTCGGCAAATCCAAGTCCCTTTAATACACCGGTAACCTCACTTTGATAGGCGTAACCGTTTTGCTGTTCAAATTCATGATTCAGCCGGCTGTAGGAGGATAGCATATCATTAAGCGCATCACCTGTAAGATGTTTCATATCCAGTTCCATCTGGCGGATTTTGGCTTCCATCTCAATAATGGGCCGTTTGATTTCAAGGACCTCTTCAAAAACAGTGCGCTCACCAGAAAGGTCCTGATGCTGGGATAAGTATCCCATGGTTTTCCCTTTGGAGATGACAACCTCTCCTTCATCGGAAGGCATCTCTCCAATGATGATTTTTAATAGAGTAGATTTTCCAGCGCCGTTGATTCCAACAATTGCTGCTTTTTCGTGCTCCTCTATATGAAAGGAAGCGTGCTTTATGACTTCATTGCTTCCAAATGCTTTGCTTATGTTACTGCATGACAAAATCATGTTTTTATTTCCTCCCGAATAAGTGTAAGACAATAGGATTAGTATAATATAGGTCTTTTGTTTTTTCAAGGATTCAATAGAAAAACTAGTTTGACATTATTTTGACGTGAAGTTATAATAATGATAGTTTATTCTGAGTAAAAGAAGGTGAAGATGTGGCAGATAAAGAAATTTCAAAAGCAGTGATTGCCAGGCTTCCTAGATATTACCGATATCTTGGAGAGCTGCTGGAAGAAGGAGTGGAACGGATTTCCTCCAATGATTTAAGCATACGAATGAAGGTGACCGCTTCTCAGATCCGTCAGGATTTGAATAACTTCGGTGGGTTCGGTCAACAGGGCTATGGCTATAATGTGAAATATTTATATACAGAGATAGCTAAGATACTGGGAATCGACAGGCAGCATAATCTTGTCATTATTGGTGCTGGAAACTTAGGTCAGGCCATTGCCAATTATGCCAATTTTGAAAAGCGTGGTTTTCTGATTAAAGGAATGTTCGATATCAATCCGCGTCTGATCGGGCTTGTTGTCCGTGGAATTGAAATTAGAAGCGTGGACGATCTGGAAACCTTTGTGAGAGAGAATGACGTCCAGATTGCAGCCCTGACCATACCAAAGACCAAGGCGCCGGAAATTGCAGACCGCCTTGTTCAGGCAGGAATCAAGGCTATCTGGAATTTTGCCCATACAGATTTAACGGTACCTGATGATGTTGTAGTAGAGAATGTACATTTATCAGAAAGTCTTATGCGTCTGTCTTACCGAGTATGCAGCATGCAGGATGGTACTGCTGATCTGGAGGACAGATAATTTGGATAAATAGTGAATGAGCCTGCCGGCAGACAAAGAGGAAGAACTCTTGGCTGCCGGCTGTTTTCTATATGAAAGAAAGGTGAATGCATTTTGAGAAATCTGGTGACAGGAGATCAGATGAAAGAAGTGGATCGCTATACCATAGAAACCATTGGAATCCCTTCTCTGGTTCTTATGGAGCGGGCGGCTTTGGCCGTTGTCAGTGAGATAGAAGCACTGGTTAATAAGAAAAGCAATATCTGGGTTCTATGCGGCAATGGAAATAATGGCGGAGATGGCATTGCCGTTGCAAGGCTCCTTCATTTAAAAGGATACAAGATCTGGGCAATCCTGGCTGGAACGAGGGAGAGTGGTAGCAGAGAATGGCTGGCGCAGCTTGACATAGCCGAAAAGATTGGGGTCCAATTGGTAAACTTCCCGGAATTTCCCCCTGGAGAGTGCAATCTTTTTGTAGATGCACTGTTTGGCGTTGGTCTTAACCGGGAGGTACTTGGTACCTATAAGGAAATTATGGAAAAGGTCATCACTTACGGACCTGAAATTACGGTAGCAGTGGATATTCCCTCCGGTATACATTCAGATTCAGGACAGATTATGGGGACAGCGTTACGGGCTGATGTGACGGTCACCTTTGGTTTTGAGAAGCTTGGAACCATGCTATATCCAGGAAAAGGCTACAGTGGCAGGGTTGTGGTAGCGGACATCGGTTTTCCTGCTCAAAGTCTTTCCGCCATAAGGCCAAGTTTTTTTACCTTTGAATCTGGGGATACAAAGGAAATTCCTTTGCGTCCTGCCTATTCCAACAAAGGCAGCTTCGGCAAGGTCCTGGTCGTAGCGGGAGGGCGTAATATGAGCGGTGCAGCCTACTTAAGCGCCCTTGCAGCTTACCGGACCGGGGCGGGCCTTGTGAAGATATTTACAATAGAAGAAAACCGTACAATTCTTCAGTCGGGGCTTCCGGAGGCGATTATTGCAACGTATGACCCGGAGGAAGCAGAGGCAGATACGGCCTCTTTTAAGGAACTATTGAAAAAACAGTGTGAGTGGGCCAGTGTCATCGTTCTTGGGCCTGGACTTGGGCGTGAGCCTTATGTAAAGAATCTGGTGGAAGAGGTGCTTACAAACGCCTATGTCCCGATTATCCTGGATGCAGATGGACTGGGTGCCATTGCCGATCATCCGGATCTGACCGGATATTTCACTGAAAATATTATAGTGACGCCCCACCTTGGGGAGATGGCAAGACTGACCGGAAGCTCGGTGGAGGCCATAAAGAAGAATCTAATCGCAGCAGCCAGGGAATATGCAGACCGTTTTGGCATCACCTGTGTATTAAAGGATGCCGTGACCATAGGCGCGTTAAAGGATCAGAGGACCTATGTAAATTCCTCTGGAAACAGTGCCATGGCAAAAGCAGGATCCGGTGATGTTTTAACAGGGATCATAGCCGGGCTTTTAGCTCTTGGGCTTGAGGAATCCGATGGGGCAGCTTTGGGGGTCTGGCTTCATGGGCGGGCCGGAGATGCCGTGCGGGAAAAATACGGAAGTTACAGTCTTTTAGCAAGTCAGCTGACAGAAGAAATTTATACAATATTGCAGGAGCAAACGAGGTAACAGGAAGATGAGATTATATGGCAGGGTTTTTGAAACGGTGGATTTGGATGCAGTCAGGCACAATATGGAGGCCATGAGAGCAAATCTGACAGAAGGAACGAAGATGATCGGCGTTGTGAAGTCAGATGGTTATGGACACGGATCGGTTCCTGTTGCCATGGCAATCGACCCTTATGTGTGGGGATATGCAGTCGCTACCGTAGAGGAAGGGGTTATTCTAAGAAAGCACGGCATTGAAAAGCCCATTCTGGTGCTTGGTGTCGTTCCTGCTGACGGCTACGACCTTTTGGTTGAGTACAAAATTGCATCGGCAGTGTTTCAATATAAAAGAGCCAGCCTCCTTTCAGAAGCAGCTCTGAGGGCAGGGAAAAAAGCTGTCATTCATTTAGTGGTGGATACTGGTATGAGCCGGATCGGACTTCCTGTAACGGAGGAAGCTGCCGACGAGGCGGTGAAGATAAAAAGTCTTTCAGGGATTGAAGTGGAAGGATTGTTCACTCATTTTGCAAAGGCAGATGAGACAGATAAAACGGCTACCAACAGGCAGATGGAATCGTACCGGAAATTTACAGACCTTCTTTTGGAAAGAGGGGTTGAAATTCCCATCCTTCACTGTTCCAACAGTGCAGGCATCCTGGATCTACCAGCTGCTAATTTCCATGCGGTCCGGGCCGGCATCTCTATTTATGGCCTTTATCCTTCCCATGAGGTTGACAAAGAGACCGTAAAGCTTAGACCTGTCATGGGGTTAAAAAGCGTCGTTACTTACATAAAAACAATTGCACCAGGTACAGCCGTAAGCTATGGAGGCACCTTTGTTGCGGATAAAGAAATGGTGATAGCCACCATACCCGTTGGATATGGGGACGGGTATCCCAGGAATCTTTCCGGTAAAGGTGAGGTACTGATCCGGGAGCAGAGAGCCAGAATTCTTGGAAGGGTGTGCATGGATCAGTTCATGGTTGATGTCACAGACATTGAAGGCGTGGAGGAAGATGACGAAGCTGTTTTGATTGGGAAACACGGAGAGAATGAGATTACCGTAGAGGACATAGCAGAAGCCTGCGGTGGATTTCATTACGAAATTTTATGTGATATCGGCAAACGGGTCCCGAGAGTCTATATTCAGGGAGGCGAGGTCGTAGGTACCAAGGATTATTTTGATGATATTTATAAAGGGTTTCAAAAGGTGTGATAACAAACTCCATGTCCAAAACATATCATAAGGTATGCGGTGGAAAAACTTAAGTGTATACACGAGTCAAAGAAGGTCAATAATAGACTTAAATAAATTGACGGAGTGTGAGAATGTGATAATCAGACGTGGAGACATCTATTATGCCGATCTAAGACCGGTGGTAGGTTCTGAACAAGGCGGTATTCGCCCAGTTCTTATTATACAGAATGACATAGGGAATAAGCACAGCCCAACGGTGATCTGTGCAGCGATTACTTCCAGAATGAACAAGGCTAAGCTCCCCACCCATGTGGAGCTCGATACAAAAAAATGCGACATGATTAAAGATTCGGTAATTCTTCTAGAGCAGCTGCGCACCATTGACAAGCAGAGGCTGAAAGAGAAGATTTGCCATATCGATGAAGAACTTCAGCAGGAAGTGGACTGTGCATTGAGGGTCAGCCTGGAACTGGGTACATAGTTCATTATTGACGGAATGCTGATAAAATGGTATATTTTTAATTAGTTGCATGAAAAATACGAATGATAATGAACAAAAGGAGTCGATAGTTAGAATGGACGATGGCAATCCGCTTATACGCGTGATTATTTTTATTGCTTTTATCGTATTAGACGCAATATTTTATGGTTTTGGAGCAGCAATCCAAAATGTGAATTCAAGCGAACTGGAGCACCAGATGGAGAATGGGAGTGAAAAGGCCAGGAAGCTGTTACATATTGTTAACAGACCAACGCCTTTCGTAAATACCATTCAGATTACTACTAATTTAATCGGTATGATTACCGGAGCCTTTGTACTGGAAGAGCTGGGAGCTAACTTAGAGAATATTTTAATTGGAAATCATGCATTTCCTGGAAAGTGGATCTCTCTTTTAAGTCTTTTTGTAGTGGCATTGGCACTGATTGTAATGCTCATCAGCTTTGGCATCATTATACCGAAACGCTGTGCAGCAAAGAATCCAGAAAAGTGGGGATTTGGTCTTTTGCCGGTAGTAAGCATCCTTATGATTCCGGTCAGGCCAGTGGCCTGGCTTGCAAACCTGGTAGCATTTTTTGTCTTGAAACTGCTTGGAATCGGTATGGCAAATGATAATGAGAACGTTACAGAAGAGGACATCATGTCTATGGTTAACGAGGGTCATGAGCAAGGCGTGTTAGAGGCCAGGGAAGCGGAGATGATTACCAACATCTTTGAGCTAAACGACAAAGAGGCCGGTGATATCATGACTCATAGAAAAAGCCTTGTGGCTTTGGATGGAGATATGCCCCTTCGGGAAGCAGTTGATTTTATTCTCAAGGAAGGGCTTAATTCCCGTTATCCCATCTACAGAAAAGATGTGGATGACATCATTGGTATCCTTCATATGAAAGATGCCCTAATTGCCGTGGAGCACAGAAAGAATGTGTCCCGGAAGCTGTGGGAGATAGAAGGTCTTTTGCGAGAGGCTGTCTTTATTCCGGAAACCAGAAATATCAACGAACTGTTTAAAGAGATGCAGTCCGAGAAAATTCATATGGTAATTGTGGTAGATGAGTATGGCCAGACGGCAGGTATCGTTACCATGGAAGATATTCTGGAAGAAATTGTAGGCAATATTTTAGATGAATATGATTTGGATGAGGAGTATATTATTCCTTCCGAGGATGGTTCCTATATCATGAATGGTATGACGCTTCTGGAAGATGTGGAAAAGGCATTGGATATTGAATTTGAGGAAGAGGATTTTGATTCCTACGATACCATAAGCGGCCTTTTGATTTCAAAGCTGGACCGAATCCCTCAGGAGGGAGAACAGACGGAGGTATCAATTCTTGGATACCGGTTTAAGATTCTCCAGGTGAAAAATAAAATCATTCAGTCAATTCTGGTCCGGAAAGAAGAAACCGATGAGCCTAAGGCAGAAGAGGATTCGTTAAATAAGATGGAAACAGAGAAGGAACATTCCGAAGCTCTGACTTAATACTTGCACAGTCTCCAGAGAATTCCCGCTGTTATGCAGGAACTCCCGGAGACTGTGCATTATTTTTTCTTGCCAGATGAAATAATAAGTGCTAAAATAGAAAAGATGTATTTTCTGAAAAATAAAGGACGAAATAGAGAAAGAAAAGGAGTGCTTTAAACAATGTCAGGACATTCAAAGTTCGCAAATATCAAACACAAAAAAGAGAGAAACGATTCTGCAAAAGGTAAGATCTTTACTGTCATCGGCAGGGAGATTGCAGTTGCAGTAAAAGAAGGCGGACCAGACCCTGCAAACAATAGTAGGCTCCGTGACGTGATTGCAAAGGCCAAGGCTAACAATATGCCGAATGATACCATTGACCGCGGAATCAAAAAAGCGGCTGGTGATGCTGGTACTGTCAACTATGAAACCATTACATACGAAGGTTACGGCCCCAATGGAGTCGCAATTATCGTAGATACATTGACAGACAATAAAAACCGTACGGCGGCAAATGTAAAGAATGCATTTACTAAGGGCGGCGGTAATGTAGGAACACCAGGTTGTGTTTCCTTTATGTTTGATAAAAAAGGTCAGATTATTATAGATAAAGAAGAATGTGATATGGATCCGGATGAGCTTATGATGATCGCTCTGGATGCTGGCGCCGAAGACTTCTCTGAGGAAGAGGACAGCTTTGAAGTAGTAACTGCACCAGAAGAGTTCAGTGCGGTTAGAGAAGCGCTGGAGGCAGCGAAAATTCCTATGGTTGAAGCAGATATCACCATGATTCCTCAGACCTGGGCCGAGCTTACCGATGAAGATTCCATTAAGAAGATGAACCGAATTTTAGACCTTCTTGATGCGGAAGATGATGTACAGGCGACCTATCATAACTGGGACGAATAAATAAGAATAGAAGGAGCGGGAAAACAAAGTTTTCCCGCTCTTTCCTATATGGTACCAGTTAACTTACTAACAGACGTGTTTATGGATCCAACCAGCTCATGAATTCTCTGGTAGACACCTCCTGAGTTTTTTGAGATTTCACCAAACTCCCTTGCGACCACAGCAAATCCTACTCCAGCCTCCCCGGCTCTTGCGGCTTCAATGGAGGCGTTTATGGATAGTATATTTTCCATGGAGGCAACCTTTTGCAGATCCCGGGTCTTTTCTGTGACTTCATCCAATGATTTTTGAATATGTTCAATTTCCACATCGAGAATATCGTTTCTTTTTTGCGTTACTGTTTTCATGTATTCTAAGTTGACCAGCTGATTTACTACATTGCCAAGCATCTCTGCAGATGCCCGAATCATGGATTCCGAACGAACCGGAACCTTTTTTAAAGCAGCCAGGTAATCGTTTTCTGGTATGCCAAGCTCTCTGGCAATATCCCTGAATTTGTTTTCATCTGGAACTCCTGGTAAAACTTGTCCCCCGATAATGGCTCCAGCTTTCTCTCCATGAACGATGATATCTGTGGAAAAATCCATCAGCCCTGCATGGCAGTAATAAGTGCCGCTTCCTTCTGCGTCACATTTCTGACACCGCTTTGCCCCTTCTTCATTCTTTCTGGTATGCTTCATGCAAAAATCTGTGAAATTACTTCCCTTGGTTAGGTATTTGCCTTCTCCATCCACTGCGATGGCTGCCAGACCCGTGGCCTCGGAAAACTGATCCTGGATTTTTTGAAGCGCATCAAGATCAATAAATTTTCTTAAGTCTATCATATGTATTCCCCGCCTTCTCCTATAAGAATTGGAAACGATTGTAAATATTATTATATAATATTAGTAGAGTAAATACAAGTAAGGAAGATGGAATATAGTTTGTAAAAACCCATGGAACAAGGCAAACGATTGTGCTGCAATCGACCGTGTCAAAAGTAGTAAAAAGAAGAAAAAGAGGCGTAAGACTATGGACAGTGACCGATTGTACCGGGTAAAAAAAGTTGATGTGGACAAATTAAAGGAACTGCTTACGGAATGCTTTGGATCCGATCCTCTCTATAGCAGGCTTATTCCTGATAAGGAGACAAGAGACCGCTTACTGCCGGAGCTGTTCGCCTGCGATATGGAAGAATTTCTTCTTACCTGTGAGATTTATGCAGACAGCGAAGAAATTCATGGCATTATCGTAGTGGAGGATGAATCAGAATCCTTTCATTCCTTAAAACGTTATGTCTCGGAGGCCCTGGCATATGTAAAGACAAAAGGGTATCTGATTAAGGAGGACCCATCTCTTAAAACCTTGTGGAATTTCTTTCAGTTCAGGGATTATTTAAACTCCAAATGGACAGAAAAGCTCCATACCCAAAACAGGCTGCATATCATATATCTTGCGGTGAGACCTACCATGCAGCATCATGGCATTTCTGCCTTTCTGTTAAAGGAAACGATGGAATATGCGGATAAGAACAAGCTAATAATCACCCTGGAAACCCATAACGAGGGGAATGTTTCTTATTATCAGCATTTTGGCTTTGAACTATATGAAGTAGTTGAAAAGCAATTTAACTTAAAACAGTATTGCTTGATTCGTTATCATAATTGAGTTTAATATACATAATAGGACAGGCTTTCAGTGATCTGAAATCCTGCTTTTTTATAGAGTGAAATGGCTGGCTTGTTAAGACCGGAAACCTGGAGAAACAACTTTTTGTATCGTCTTGCATTGGGATGGGCAAAATACGTATCTAAAAAAAGAGAAAGGCAGGCACTTCCCAGCCCCTGGTTTCTATAAGGTTCTGATATTTCAAAACCATAAAAATAAGCTCCATGTTCCAGAGCGTCGAGACAGCAGGAACCCACCTGCTTTCCATCAAGCAAAAAGACGCACTGAATCGGGGTCTCTTCCGGAGAAGAGGCAATGGAGAGGGAGAGGGCATCAAAAGAAGACCCCTCTTTTAGACGGCTTGTCTTTATGGATTGGGTCAGCGGTAGTTCCATGATGTGTTCCTGATACCAAAAGGAAGCATCCATGGCTTGTAATGCGTGGATGGTATCCTTACAGGATTCATCTACGGGGAAAATCAAATCACTGTCTCCTGTTTCATCTAAAAGCGTTTCGATCAGCTTGGTAAAATATCCTTTTTGTCTGTGTCCGGGGTGAGTGAATCCACTGCATTCATAATCCATATTTTCGGTAAAAAATGCACAGAGGACGGATAAGAGGGTTTCTTCGTCGTATAATAAGAAGTAAATACAATCTTCTTCCATTGGAAGTGTCAGAGAAATATGATCATGGCTTCTGCAAACTTCCTGTAGCGTGATTGCATCATTTTTTTGTGTTTGACTGGGGGCATTGGTGCGGATTACATTCATATCATGGCTCCTGATTTGTTTTCCTATAGTATAATACAAAAAAACATGAAAATTCAATGAAATATTTCCATATTTCCAGTTGTTTCTTTGAAATATGGGTGATAGAATAAACACAAGTAAAGCAGTTGGAGGGATATCATTGAAAAAGAGAGATGAAATACCGGTAAGCGACACCTGGAACCTGGCGGATATATTGCCGTCTGAAACAGCCTGGGAGGATTTATTCCGTGAAACAGAGCAGGCAATTGCAGGTTATAAAAAATATGAAGGACATCTTGCAGATTCCGGCGAGATGCTTTTTTCCTGTCTGAAATTTGACGAGGAGGTATCCTTAAAGATAGAGACTCTGTTCGTATATGGAAAGCAGAAGTCAGATGAAGATACAGGGAATGCAAGATATCAGGAATTTGCAGCAAAAGCAAGAGCCTTATCCTATCAGGCGGCCAGTCTTTCTGCTTTTCTAGTACCTGAGATATTGACAATTCCAGAAAATACCCTTCGGGAATACCAGGAGAATATACCGGAGCTAAAGCGTTATAAAAGAACCCTGGAAATTATTATGAAAAAGAAGGAGCATACCTTATCCGCTGCGGAAGAGGCCCTTCTTGCAAAATCCCTGGAAGCGACGTCAGGGGCATCTGATATTTTCAATATGTTCAATAATGCAGATGCCAAATTCCCTGAGATTCTTGATGAGAACCAGGAACCGGTTAAAATTACCCACGGTAACTATATCGCCCTTATGGAAAAACAGGACAGAAGCGTGCGAAAGTCAGCATTTGAGGCGCTTTACAGTGTTTATAGGCAGTTTGGAAATACACTTGCGTCTACCTTTTTTTCCAATGTAAAAAAGGCAGCTTTTTATGCATCTGCAAGAAATTACTCATCGTCAAGGGCACATTCCCTATCCGAGAATGAAATACCGGAAGAAGTCTATGACAATTTGATTAAGGCTGTAAGGGAAGGGATTTCCTATCTTCATGAGTACGTCTCCATTCGTAAGGAAGCTCTCGGAGTAGATGAACTTCATATGTATGATTTATACGTGCCCATGGTATCTTTGGAAGAAAAGAAAATATCCTTTGACGAAGCGAAAACCATGGTTCTGGAGGGACTAAAGCCTTTGGGAGAGGAATATCTGGCTCTTTTAAAAGAAGGATTTGATAACCGATGGATCGATGTGTATGAGAATGAAGGAAAGAGAAGCGGAGCTTATTCCTGGGGAGTTTATGGAATCCATCCTTATGTTCTCCTTAATTTTAATGGAACCTTAGACAGCGTATTTACCCTGGCTCATGAGATGGGGCATGCACTTCATAGCTGGTTTTCG
This sequence comes from Lacrimispora xylanolytica, assembly GCF_026723765.1. Taxonomy (NCBI): domain Bacteria; kingdom Bacillati; phylum Bacillota; class Clostridia; order Lachnospirales; family Lachnospiraceae; genus Lacrimispora; species Lacrimispora xylanolytica. The sequence continues at coordinate 2,733,709 of NZ_CP113524.1, read as the reverse complement.
GATAAAAATCAGTCCTATGTGGATGCAGGTTATAAGATTTTTGTTGCAGAGGTGGCTTCCACCTGTAATGAAGCTCTCTTAATCCGCCACCTTTTAGATACAACGAAAGATAAGAGTGAGCGTGCTTATCTGGTAAATCATTTTATGGATAGCTTCCGTGGAACCCTTTACCGTCAGGCAATGTTTGCGGAGTTTGAGGCTGAGACCCATCGCCTTGTAAAAGAGGGGCAGATACTGACGGCGGATCTTCTTGGTCAGACATACCATAAGCTCAATGAATTTTATTTTGGTCCGGATATGGTGGTTGATCCCGAGATTGATTACGAATGGTCCAGAATTCCTCATTTCTATACGCCATTTTATGTATATCAGTATGCTACAGGCTTTTCTGCTGCTGTAGCCATCAGCAGCAAGATCCTTTCCGGGGATCAGGAAGTAATTGAGGGTTATTTTAAATTTTTAAGCGGCGGAAATTCCATGACTCCCATAGACTTATTAAAGCTTTGCGGGGTGGATATGTCCACAGCAGAGCCGGTAAAGGATGCGCTTTTGGTATTTGCCGGGCTATTAAAAGAAATGAGAGGGCTGATTTAGGTCCAATTGCTGGTTGGGAAAGAGGGGAGCAGGTATGAATCTTTATCAGATGATATTTAAAAGAAGATCCATCAGAAAATTTAAAAAGGAACAGATTCCGGAACAGCTTTTAAAGGATATACTTTATTTCGGAAACTGTGTATTGAAGCTTCATGCGGACATTTCAGTGAAAATGGAAATATGCGACAACCTGGATGGCCATCTTCCGGTAAAAGGCTTATGGAAAGTAGAGGCTCCCTATTATCTGGTATTTTATTCCGAGGAGAAAGAAGGGTATCTGACAAACGCAGGATATATTCTGGAGCCGATTCTCTTATATATGACAGGGAAAGGCATTGGATCCTGCTATCTGGGGAATACCAGAATCACTGGTCATGAGATGGAAGGGGTTAAGCAGGTCGTTGCAGTTGCTTTTGGCTATCCAAAAACACTTCTGTACCGGGATCCGGCTACGGCAAAGCGCTTACCATTAAAGGAACTTTGTGTATTTAAGGAAGAAATCGGTGAGCCAATGAAAAATATTTTAAAAGCAGCAAGGCTGTCTCCGTCGGCTATGAATAACCAGCCCTGGCGGTTTATTGTATACCACGACAGGATTTATATCTTTGCCTGCAGAGAATTTCTGCCTTCTGCGCCCTTAGTTTCCATGCGTGATATCAGTATCGGGATTATGCTGTCCCATCTAACCATTGCCGCGGAAGAGATGTGGATGAACATCAAGCTGGAAGCCGAAGAGACAATGCTTAAAAAGTCCTTTAAAAGCGGGACTTATGTTACGACTGCGTATGTCAAAGAATTCAACTGCTGATTATATGTTATCTCGTATAAAAAGGAGAAGGTCCGATGGTATGGACCTTCTCCTTTTGCATGCTTATTCAATTGGAATATATCGGTTTTCTTCAATTTCCTTAGGAGCTTCCTTGGGAAGCATAAGCTTTAAGATTCCGTTTTCAAACGATGCCTTGATATCTTCCTGTCTGATTTTGGTTCCTACGTAAAAGCTTCTTTTTAAAGAACTGTGATACCGTTCTCTGCGGATATAGTTCTTTTCTTCGTCGGAGTTATTTTCTGAATTGTTTTCAGCAAGGATGGTGAGATACCCATCTTTTAGCTCTGCCTTTACCATTTCCTTCTGAAAGCCAGGCAGTTCCATATCTATAACATAATGGTCACCGCCGTCTTCAATATCGGTTTTCATTAAGGATTGCTTGTTGAAGTATGCATCTGTAAAAAACGGATCATTGAAAAAGTCATCAAATAAATTGTTTCTTCTGGATAATAACATATCAGTTCCTCCTTTTCATTCGATAGATGCAGCACCACTCATTGGTGTTTTCTATTTGTTATATATGTAATATAACACACATTGTTAGCACTGTCAACAGGTGAGTGCTAATATTTTTCATTGAAACTACGTTGCTAGTATGAATAGAAAATGATAAAATAACCATGTTTGAAATATTTTAAAGTGAGGAATGGGATCCATGAAACGGGAAGTTGACTTAAATGAGATTTCCGATGGGAAATTATATGGCATAAATGATATGGTAAAGGCAGACTGCAAGGATTGCAGGGGCTGTTCTGACTGCTGTCAGGGGATGGGACAATCTGTCACCCTGGATCCTCTTGATTGTTACCGTTTGTGTGAGAATCTATCCTGTACCATGGAAGCATTGCTTCAGGATAAGCTTGAATTAAATGTAGTTGATGGAATCGTACTTCCCAATCTAAAAATGGCAGGTGAGGATGAACGATGCAGTTTCCTAAATCATGAGGGAAGATGCAGCATCCATAGCTTCCGTCCTGGAATCTGCCGTCTGTTTCCCTTAGGCAGGGTTTACGGGGAACAGGAAATGAAGTATATTCTCCAATTGCATGAGTGCAGAATGGAAGAGCGGACAAAGGTCAAGGTAAAAAAGTGGCTGGATACATCTGATGTAAAACAGTACGAAGCCTTTGTGCTAAAATGGTATCATTATTTGAAACATTTAGAAAAACGCATCAAGACAGAAAATGACCCATCCTTTGCTAATCAGGTGAGCATGTATGTGTTAAAAAACTTTTATTTGATACCCTATCAAATGGAACAGGATTTTTATAGTCAGTTTGAAAGAAGGCTTGAAGCGAGTACCTTCTTATGATAGAATTGGTAAGAATAGAGAATAATAAGAATAAATGGAACCCAGGAGGAGACAATGATCAGGCAATTAATTGAAAAAATCCAGAAGACAAAGGCACCAATCTGTGTAGGACTTGACCCCATGCTTGACTATATACCGGAACATGTCTTAAGTAAGGCATTGGAAGAGTTTGGTGAGACTCTGGAAGGTGCTGCAGAAGCAATCTGGCAGTATAATAAAGAAATTATAGATCATGTATACGATTTAATCCCCTCCGTAAAGCCTCAGATTGCCATGTATGAACAGTTTGGCATTGAAGGATTGCAGGCTTATGTAAAAACAGTAAATTATTGTCAGGAAAAAGGCCTTCTTGTGATTGGCGATGCAAAACGAGGCGATATCGGTTCTACTTCATCTGCTTATGCTACGGCTCATATTGGTAAAGTACAGGTAGGAAGCAATCGTTTCACCGCATTTGGGACAGATTTTCTTACCATCAATCCGTATCTGGGAACTGATGGCGTGAAACCTTTTGTGGACGTATGTAAGGAAGAGGACAAGGGACTTTTTGTTCTTGTTAAGACCTCCAATCCCTCCAGTGGAGAATTTCAGGACCGGCTGATTGATGGACGTCCTTTGTATGAGATGGTAGCCGAAAAGGTAGTAGAATGGGGTGCCCAGTCCATGGACGGAACCTACAGCAACGTAGGCGCAGTGGTAGGAGCCACTTATCCCGAGATGAGCAGAATTCTCCGTAAGCTTATGCCCAATACTTATTTTCTGGTTCCAGGCTATGGTGCCCAGGGCGGAACTGCTGAGGATTTAAAACCTTGTTTTAATGAAGATGGATTAGGCGCTGTGGTAAATTCCTCCAGAGGAATCATCGCTGCATATAAGCAGGATAAATATAAGAAATATGGTGCAGAGCACTTTGGTGAGGCCTCAAGGCAGGCAGTCATCGATATGGTAACAGACATCAACCGGGTATTATAGGGGGACATCATGGCGAAAGTAATGGAATCAGCAAGAGTCGCCAGTCAGGATAAGCTGGCTGATGGCGTATACAGCATGTGGATTGAAACAGAGAAGTTTGCAAAAGAAGCAGTACCAGGCCAGTTTATTTCTTTGTATACAAAGGATAATTCCAAACTTCTGCCCCGTCCCATCAGTATTTGTGAGATTGACAGGGAAAAGGGCCTGATCCGAATTGTATACCGGGTGTTAGGCAGTGGTACAGAGGAATTCTCCTATTATAAAGAAGGGGATTATGCAGAGATCCTTGGCCCCCTGGGCAATGGTTTCCCTCTGGAACCCGGGGCAGCAGGAAAACGGGCATTCATCATAGGCGGAGGAATTGGAATCCCTCCTATGCTGGAGCTGTCTAAGCATCTTGCCTGTGAAAAACAGATTATTCTTGGTTACCGGGACACCATGTTCCTGGAAGATGAATTCACTCCTTATGGTACCACCTTTGTAGCCACAGAAGATGGCAGTCAGGGAACAAAAGGGAATGTACTGGACGCAGTGAGAGAGCATGGCCTGAGCGCAGATGTAATTTTTGCCTGTGGGCCAACCCCCATGTTAAAAGCGATAAAGGCATATGCCATGGAGAACGAAATTGAGTGCTATCTCTCTTTGGAGGAACGTATGGCATGTGGTATCGGTGCGTGTCTGGCCTGTGTCTGCAAAAGCAGTGAGGTGGATGAGCATTCCATGGTTCATAATAAGCGGGTCTGCAAAGACGGCCCGGTATTCCGGGCAGAGGAGGTAGACTTTTAGATGAATACAAAAGTAAATCTGGCTGGAATTGAACTGAAAAATCCTGTTATGACAGCTTCTGGAACCTTTGGCTCAGGGGAAGAGTACAGTGAGATGTTTGATTTAAGTCATCTTGGTGCTGTCGTCACAAAAGGCGTTGCAAATGTGCCCTGGCCGGGCAATCCTACGCCAAGAATCGCGGAAACATATGGCGGTATGCTCAATGCCATTGGACTTCAAAATCCTGGTATGGAGGTTTTTGCTCAAAGAGACATTCCGTTTTTAAAGAAGTATGATACAAAGATAATCGTCAATGTCTGCGGAAAGACAACAGAAGATTATCTTGCAGTAGTGGAGCGGCTTTCTGAGGAGCCGGTGGATATGCTGGAGATAAATATCTCCTGTCCCAATGTGAAGGAGGGCGGAATCGCCTTCGGACAGGATCCAAAAGCAGTGGAAGCCATTACCCGTGACGTAAAAAAGTATGCGAAGCAGCCGGTTATCATGAAATTAAGTCCCAACGTGACTGATATTGGAGTCATGGCAAAAGCGGCAGAAGCTGGCGGTGCTGATGTTATTTCCCTTATTAACACATTGACTGGAATGAAGATCGATATTAACCGCCGTACCTTTTCTGTTGCCAATAAAACAGGCGGACTTTCCGGTCCCGCGATTAAACCCATTGCAGTCCGTATGGTATACCAGGCAGCCAATGCAGTGAAGATTCCAGTCATCGGTATGGGTGGTATTATGGATGCGAATGATGCCATCGAATTTATTCTGGCAGGAGCAACTGCGGTATCTGTAGGAACCGTCAATTTCAGAAATCCATATGCAGCCGAAGAGGTGGTTAAAGGCATTGAGGCTTATATGGAGCGATACGGTGTGAAAGATATTAAGGAACTGATCGGTGCTGTAAGGTAGATGACAGGAATTTAAGCAAGAACTTTTTGAATAGAGAGGATAAAAATGGAACAGTATAAACAGGAATTTATAGAATTTATGGTGGACAGCAATGTTCTTAAATTCGGCGACTTTACACTGAAAAGCGGAAGAAAATCGCCATTTTTTATGAATGCAGGTTCTTATGTAACAGGAGCCCAGTTAAAAAAACTGGGAGAATATTATGCAAAGGCCATACACGAAACCTTTGGCGATGATTTTGACGTATTATTCGGGCCTGCCTATAAAGGAATTCCCTTAAGTGTTGCTACGACCATTGCCTTTCATGAACTCTATGGCAAGGAAATTAAATATTGTTCCAACCGGAAAGAAGAAAAGGATCATGGCGATACAGGAATTCTTCTTGGAAGTCCTATAAAGGATGGGGACCGTGTGGTAATTATTGAAGATGTGACCACCTCTGGTAAATCCATTGAAGAAACATTTCCTATTATTAAGGCACAGGGAGATGTAGAAATATTAGGACTTATGGTTTCCCTAAACCGAATGGAAAAAGGAAAGGGTGATAAAAGCGCCCTTGATGAAATCCAGGAAAAGTATGGATTTAAGGCGTCAGCCATCGTTTCTATGGCAGAGGTCATCGAACATTTATACAATAGAGAATATGACGGTAAAATCATCATTGATGATGCTCTGAAAGCTGCGATTGATACTTATTATGAAATCTATGGAGTGAGATAAGGAGAGCCTGATATGGAAAGAGTTTACAAGACTATGAGAAATGTAGGAGCGTTAAGCCTTGGAGTTGGTATTGTTGTAACTGTAATTGGCCTTGCTGCAGGAATTATATCCATCATCAATGGAGCATTTCTACTGAAAAGAAAATCTGAAATCACATTCTAATGTTATTAAGTTTAGAGGAAGCTGTAGGAAACAATAGTTTTCCAGCAGCCTTTCTCTTTTTATAAAGATGGAGCTGTTATGATTAAAAATGCGACAAAGCGGCAGAAGATGGGCTGGGTAATCTTTTTAGTATACGTAATCTTTTTGGTCTACTTTCTGTTTTTTTCTGATTATTTCGGAAGAGGAAGTCATATCCGGGAAAATTACGCCTACAACCTGGTCCCATTCAAGGAGATACGGCGTTTTATTGTTTACCGAAAAGTGGTTGGACTGGAGTCTTTTCTTCTTAATATCGTAGGAAATATAGCAGGATTTATGCCGTTTGGTTTTTTCCTTCCTGTCATTAGCCGCAGGAGCCGCCGTTTTTTTAATACGGTACTTTTAAGCTTTCTTTTCAGCTTAAGTATTGAGACCATTCAGCTTGTGTTTAAAGTTGGCAGCTTTGATGTGGACGACATGATTTTAAACACGGCCGGAGGTATCCTCGGTTATATTCTGTATAAGATTGTGCAGCGCATAAGAGTAAGGAGGAAAAGGCGTGAAAAAGCAGAAAAAAGTATCCTACATTAGAAAGCCCTTTGCGAAAAAGAGCTTTCTGTCCCTGGGACTTTCTGTGGGAGCGCTGGTATTGGGAATCATTGGAATCACAAGCTCTGTAATGGCGGCAGGGCAGGCGCAGCTTAATGTTGCGGCTGTCTGCTTTTGCAGTTTGTTGATCTCTTTTTTTTCCATTGGTTACGGCGTCCTTTCCTTTTTTGAAAAGGAAAAGAAATATATACTGGCCCAGATTGGCATAGCAGTCAGTGCTGTCCTTGTCATTCTCTGGGTGGTACTCATTATAATAGGAATAAGGGGGTAGTACTATGGATTATCGCAAGATGTTTCAACAGGACAATGAAACTGTGATGGAACGTTTTGAACTGTCAATGGACAGAATTAAGGAAATTGTTTTAGAAGATACGGTGAAGGAACCATATCTGGATTATTTTAAAAAGACAGCTTCATTCATTCAGATGATAGGAGAATACTATCAGTTTTTGGAAGAAGGAAAGCAAAAGGCCGCTTCCATTGAGGAGTTAAAGACCTGGAATCATAAGCTGTATGAGGATATTTTCCCGGGAAATTATGAGCACAGCTATGCAGACCCAGCCTATGCGGCAGTCAAGCTGGGAGAAGAATATGGAAAGCTCCTTTCCTATTTGTATAAGGAAATACGGGGCGACATTATTTTTGTACACGAATACAGGCTTACAGATATCACCATCTTAAATGAAGCCTTTATAGAAATTTATAATATGTTTGAAGAAGAGGCTCCGGAGGTTTCTGCCATTAAGGAAGTTCTCTACTGGTTTGTCAGTGATTATACTGACCATACGGTTTCATATCGGATCAGGGAAAGCCTTGATCCCTCCTTATCCTATGCAGCGGATATTATTAAGGAGAATGATCTTAATGACCTTCGTTATCTCTATTACTTTGGAGATTATATTTCCGATTCGGAACTTAAGATAGCCGCTTACTTAAATTCACTTCCAGAGGAAAAAGTCCGCCTCATGGCAGACACTTACACCGAGGGTTATCGCAAGGGATTTGAGGTCATGGGCAGGGATTTATCAAAGAAAAAATCGGTACAGATCCGTTACGAGCTTGGATTTGAACGTATGATTAAATACGCCATGGAAAATTTTGAAAAGATGGGCCTTAAAATTATTCTCTGCCGTGCAGCCGTTTGGTCTGTAAATGTAAACGTGGGACGCAGAGGCGGATTTTTTGGAACGTCTGCCAACCGGCAGTATGATTACGATCACCGCTATGACAATGCTATCTATTTAAATAAAGCATTTAAGGACCGCAGAGCTGCTGTGATGAAGGTGGCCTATGAAACTTATAAGGACCTTGCTTCTGAGTTCGCAGGACCTGCAGTTATGGAGACCTTTGGAAAAGAAGGCTTTAAGCCAGTGAATAAAGCCGAGGCAAATATCCTTGATGCAAAGCAGGAAAAACTGGCGGCAGAGATGGCCAACGAATCTTCAAGAATCGTAAACCAGTTTGTCCGCGGAGATGAAATCAGTTTTACCATTATTGCGTTCCCTGTTCCTGAAATCGGAGAACGGTTTGAAGAGATTTTTGATGAGACCATTGCCATCAATACTCTGGATTATGAAAAGTATAAAGACCTTCAGCAGATTATCATCGATGCCCTTGACGAAGCGGAGTATGTGGAGGTGACCGGAAGCGGGGATAATAAGACTAACTTACGGGTGGCTCTTCACGCCCTTAATAACAGGGAAAAAGAAACCAATTTCGAGAACTGTGTGGCTGATGTGAATATCCCTCTGGGAGAAGTGTTCACGTCCCCAGTGCTTGCCGGTACAGAAGGTACGCTGTTTGTAAGTACAGTATACATTGGTGATTTTCAGTTTAAAGACCTTATGATGACCTTTGAAAACGGTATGATTAAGGATTATTCCTGTAGCAATTTTGAAGATCCAAGCCAGGGAAAAGCTTTGATAAAGCAGGTGATATTAAAGAATCACGAAACCCTTCCTATGGGAGAGTTTGCCATTGGAACCAATACCACGGCTTATAAGATGGCAAGAAAGTTTGGTATTCTGGATAAGCTTCCTATTTTAATTGTAGAGAAGATGGGACCTCATTTTGCAGTGGGAGATACGTGTTACAGCTGGTCAGAGGACAGTCCTGTGTATAATCCCAATGGAAAAGAAGTGATTGCCAGGGATAACGAAGTGTCAGAGCTTAGAAAGCTGGATTTAACAAAGGCGTATTATAGCTGTCACACGGATATTACCATTCCCTATGCAGAGCTGGATACCATTGAAACCGTAGCGAAAGATGGCAAAAGAGTTGCGATTATTAAGGACGGTAAGTTTGTGTTAGACGGAATTGAGGAGTTAAATCTTCCGTTATTAGAGGTTTCTCAGTCATAAATAATACAAACTGAACAAAAAAATACAATGATTGCCAGAAAAAATGTAAAAATACTTAAGAATTCCACTAAGATGCCGATAATGGCATAGAAGATACAAAGAAAGATGATATCTCATGGAGGGAACTAGATGAAAAATTTAAAGATTGGTAAAAGAATTACAATTGCGTTTGGAATTGTTTTTGCTTTGTTTTTGATTGTTTCTTGTACTTCTTTGTATGGCTTAATAACAAATAACAGTAAATTTGTAAAGTTTTATAATAATGGTCATGAGATTACCCTGCTGGCGGCTGATATGAGACGAGATTTACAGTCTTCTGCCAAGAACGTAAGCTATGCGACCATGAGTCTTGATATTAATACAACGAATAAGTACATTGAGACCGCAGAAGGTGATTTTAAAAAGCTTGACGAAGGAATTCAGTATTTAAGGGAGAACTTCAAAGGGGATCAGGCTCTTGTTGATGATATTGCCAATACCTTAAAAGAGGCAGAGCCATTTAAGGAAGAGGTGTATAATCAGTCAAAGGAGAATAAAAACCGTCAGGCTTCCAATCTTTTTTTTGATAAGCTGGAACCGCTGTTCAACAAAATGCAGGATGATCTTGTGAAGATCAGCGATACCGCCCAGGCCAGCGCGGATCAGGACTATAAACAGTCCCAGTCCCTTATGATGGTGTCTGAGATCATCATTGTTCTATTTCAGATCTTAGCAGCGGTTGCAACTATAGTGCTTGCAACTACCATTACAAGGAGTATTGTAAAGCCGGTACGTGAGATTGAAAAGGCAGCCGGAGAGATGTCAAAGGGAAGTCTGCATGTGGATTTAAACTACGAGTCAAAGGATGAGCTTGGAAGTCTTGCAGACAGCATGAGAAAGACGATATCAAATATAGGCAATATCATTGATGATATTACGTATCTGTTAGGCGCAATGGCTTCTGGGGATTTCCAGGTGGGGTCTAAGTGCAGAGAGCAGTATGTCTATGATTATGAGCCAATTATGGAAGCACTTCGTAATATCCGTAATAATTTAAGCGATGCTCTTTTCCGCATCAATGAATCAGCTGATCAGGTCGCTAGTGGTTCGGAGCAGGTCTCTTCTGGTGCCCAGGCCCTGTCTCAGGGAGCAACAGAGCAGGCGTCTTCCATTCAGGAGCTTGCGGCTACGATTAACGATATCTCAAACCAGATCAACAGCAATGCTCAGAATGCCAAAGAAGCCCGAATGGAAGCTGAGAAAGCAGAGCAGAATGTAATGGCCAGCAATGAGAAGATGGTAGAGATGAATCAGGCCATGATGCAGATCAGCGATAAGTCCAATGAAATTGGTAAGATTATTAAGACCATCGAAGATATTGCATTCCAGACCAATATTCTGGCCCTTAACGCTGCTGTAGAGGCAGCCAGGGCAGGTGAGGCAGGGAAAGGTTTTGCAGTCGTTGCTGATGAGGTACGTAATCTTGCCAGCAAGTCTGGGGAAGCAGCAAAGAATACCACATTACTCATTGAAGAGAGCATGCATGCAGTAGAAAACGGCACCAGAATCTCCACGGAGACAGCAAAATCCATGCAGCAGGTGGTAGAAGGAACAAAGCGCATCAACACGATTATTGAGAATGTTGCAGAAGCTTCCGATATGCAGGCAATTGCTGTCAATCAGGTTACCCAGGGAATCGACCAGATTTCCAGCGTGGTACAGACAAATTCAGCAACGGCAGAACAGAGTGCGGCAGCCAGCGAAGAGCTGTCGGGCCAGGCCCAGATTATGAAGGGGCTGGTACAGCAGTTTAGACTCTACGATGGAAGTGAAAGTGTTACTGCCAAAGAAGAGCCTTTGTCTCAGATTACACAATATGAGGAAGAAGCTGAGCTTCCACAGATAGAAATTGATCCGGTATATTTTGAAGATACGTCTTCTTATGGTGGCAGCAAATATTAATATTACATAGTGAGGCGCATGGCGGAAGGATTAACTTCCTGTCATGCGCCATTGTTTTTGCCATTTTGGATATACTTAAAAATAAAAAGAAAACCATTGACGAAGGAGAGAAAAACTAGTATTATAATTAATAAGTAGTGATTGATTTATAAGCGCAATATATTAATTAAACTAATTAATGATATAACCGTTAATAATGAATTATCATATCATACAAAGCGAAAAGGAGAATTTACTATGGCAAAGGTATCAATTGTTATGGGAAGCGATTCTGATATGCCTATTATGGCTCAGGCGGCAGAGATTTTAGAGAAGCTTGGTGTGGAGTTCGAGATGACTGTAATTTCAGCCCACAGAGAGCCTGATATATTTTTTGAATATGCAAAGACAGCAGAGGCAAGAGGAGTAAAGGTAATCATTGCCGGTGCCGGTAAAGCTGCTCATCTTCCAGGCATGTGTGCAGCTCTCTTTCCAATGCCAGTCATCGGAATACCCATGAAAACTTCTGATCTTGGCGGAGTGGATTCTCTTTATTCCATCGTTCAGATGCCATCTGGCATACCGGTAGCTACCGTTGCCATTAATGGAGGAACCAATGCAGGTATTCTGGCTGCTAAAATTCTGGCTGCCAGTGATGAAGAGCTTTTAAAGAGATTAAAGGACTATTCTGAGAATTTAAAGAACGATGTTGTGAAGAAGGCCGAAAAGCTGGACCAGATCGGTTATAAGGAATATGTAGCCCAGATGAAAAAGTAAAATATCAGAAGCGGAGGAAAAAAGGTATGGATTATAAGAATGCCGGAGTTGACATAGAGGCCGGATACCGGTCAGTGGAATTGATGAAAAAGCATGTAAAGGAAACCATGAGACCAGAAGTACTTGGAGGCCTTGGAGGATTCTCAGGCGCATTTTCCATGTCAGCATTTAAAAATATGGAAAAACCCACTCTGGTTTCTGGTACCGATGGGGTTGGGACTAAGCTTAAGCTGGCATTTCTTATGGACAAGCATGATACCGTAGGCATTGACTGTGTGGCTATGTGTGTCAACGACATTGCCTGCGCAGGCGGTGAGCCCTTATTTTTCCTTGATTACATTGCCTGCGGAAAGAATTTCCCGGAAAAAATCGCTGAGATTGTAGGCGGAGTTGCAGAAGGCTGTAAGCAGGCTGGTGCAGCTTTGATCGGTGGAGAGACTGCCGAGATGCCAGGCTTTTACCCGGAAGATGAATATGACCTTGCAGGATTCGCGGTTGGTGTAGTGGATGAAAAGGATTTAATTACGGGAGCTTCCTTAAAGGCTGGAGACGTACTCATAGGAATTGCATCCTCCGGTGTTCACAGCAACGGTTTTTCTCTGGTCCGCAAAGTGTTTGATGTTTCCAAAGAAAGCCTTGGCACTTATTATGAGGAGCTTGGTAAAACACTTGGAGAAGCCCTCATAGTTCCTACAAAGATTTATGTAAAAGCTCTTAAGAGTGTAAAGGAAAGCGGTGTGGTAATCAAGGCTTGCAGCCATATTACCGGCGGTGGTTTTTATGAGAATATTCCCAGGATGCTTCCAGATGGTATCACTGCAATAGTGGAAAAGAACAGCTATGAAGTGCCGGCGATTTTTAAGCTTATGGCAAAGAAGGGTGACATTGCAGAAGAGATGATGTATAACACCTACAACATGGGAATTGGAATGATTCTGGCAGTGGATGAAACGGATGTGGACGCAGCCATGGAAGCCATTGGTAAGGCTGGAGAGACTGCTTATGTTATCGGACGCACAGCTGAGGGCGAAAAGGGTGTGACTCTATGCTAAGGATCGGCGTACTTGTTTCCGGGGGAGGCACCAATCTTCAGGCCGTGTTAGATGCCATTGAAGAAGGAGCCATTACAAACGCAGAAGTGAATGTAGTCATAAGTAACAATAAGAATGCTTATGCACTGAAACGGGCCGGAGAGCGTGGAATTGATGCGGTTTGTATTTCCCCCAAAGACTTTGATAGCAGAGAAGAGTTTTATCACGCCCTGCTTGAAAAAACCGATGAATACCGGCTTGATCTTATTGTTCTTGCCGGTTTCCTTGTTGCCATACCAGAGGCCATGATTAAAAAATACCGCAATCGGATTATTAACGTACACCCGTCTCTCATACCAGCATTCTGCGGCGTGGGATACTATGGGCTGAAGGTCCATGAGGCTGCCTTGGAGCGGGGCGTGAAGATAACGGGAGCAACTGTACATTATGTAGATGAGGGAACGGATACCGGACCAATTATTCTTCAAAAAGCAGTAGAGGTGCATAAAGGAGATACTCCGAAGGAACTCCAACAAAGAGTGATGGAAGAGGCAGAATGGGTCATTTTGCCCAAGGCCATTCATATGATTGCAAATGGACAGGAGGAGATAGGATGAAAGTTCTGATCATAGGAGGCGGCGGAAGAGAGCATGCCATTGCTTGGAAAATAGCTCAAAGCCCAAAGGTTGAAACGATTTATTGCGCACCTGGAAATGCTGGGATTGCAGAATTTGCAGAGTGTGTGGATATTTCTGTTCTGGATTTTGACAGACAGGTGGCTTTTGCCAGGGAGCATGAGATTGACTTGACCATAGTAGGCCCTGACGATCCTTTGGTTGCTGGCGCAGCAGATGCATTTGCAAAAGCAGGTCTTCGTGTTTTTGGACCGAATAAAGACGCTGCCCGTTTGGAGGGTTCTAAATCCTTTTCTAAGGATCTGATGAAAAAATATGGGATTCCCACTGCTGGATATGAGACCTTTGATTCCCCGGAGGAGGCTTTAAGCTACTTAGAAACCGCCAGAATGCCCATTGTACTGAAGGCAGACGGACTGGCACTTGGAAAAGGAGTTCTCATCTGCAATACGAGGGAAGAGGCCAAAGAGGGAGTAAAAGCTCTTATGCTGGATAAGCAGTTTGGTTCTTCCGGTGACCGGATTGTGGCCGAGGAATTTATGACCGGACGGGAAGTATCGGTTCTTTCTTTTGTTGATGGAAAAACCGTTAAGATCATGACCTCTGCCCAGGATCATAAAAGGGCGAAGGATGGGGATGAGGGACTTAACACAGGAGGAATGGGTACTTTTTCTCCAAGCCCATTCTATACGACGGAAATAGAAGACTATTGCCAAAAGCATATTTATGAGCCAACCGTTCGGGCATTAAGGTCTGAAGGGATTGAGTTTAAGGGCATCATATTCTTTGGGCTCATGCTGACAGAAGACGGGCCTAAGGTCCTTGAATACAATGCCAGATTCGGTGACCCTGAGACTCAGGTAGTGCTTCCCCGTATGAAAAATGATATAGTGGAAGTATTTGAAGCCTGTATTGACGGAACCCTGGATCAGATTGATCTGCGGTTTGAAGAAAATGCAGCGGTCTGTGTGGTTCTGGCATCCAATGGCTATCCGGAGCACTACGAGAAGGGCTTCCCCATAAAAGGACTTTCAAGCTTTCGAAAAAAAGACGGCTATTATGCCTTCCATGCTGGCAGCTGTTTCAATGAAAAGGGGGAACCTGTCACAAATGGAGGCAGGGTTCTTGGTATCACTGCTCTTGGTTCGGACCTAAAAGAAGCGAGAAAGCATGCCTATGAAGCTGCCCAGTGGGTTTCTTTTGAAAATAAATACATGAGAAATGATATTGGAAAAGCAATTGATGATGTCTGAATGAAATTTATAATATCTTAATAAATATTAATAAAAATGGCCTGGTTTGTTAAAAAATCGTTGACATGATGCCTATTTCATGATATGTTATTTCTAATGCGTGATGTATATGGAGCATATAAAAGGTGTATGTCATATCATGGACAAATTCTGGAAATCTACATTTTTTATCATGAGTCGGATGCTGTAATTCTATAGGTACCAGCTGGTTCATAATCGCATAATTGTCAGTGATACAGGCGTTTTTTCGCAATTGTATCAGAATGGCGGAGCCTTTACAAACGGTTTTTTATATACAGGATTTTACTTATTTTAACAAACGAAGACATTTGAAAATAGTAACGGATATCATGGATGTTGTAATCACAAGTACCCACTCTGATATAAAACCAAAACAGGTGAATGGTTATTCTTATAACTGTGAATAGATATTAAGAAACGCCTAATACAGTTAAATAGTACCGGAAGACATCACAAAGTAGGGATTGTTCTAAGTTGTAGGTAAGCCGATATCCAAGTTTTGGATATCGGCTTTTTATAATTTTAGCCGTAAAGGAGGCTGATCAATGATTCATAGTAAGTAAGGAACTGGTTTGAGAAAATGGATTCTAAGAAAGACAGGAAAGGATTTCAGGAAAAATTATTAACTATATGTTTCCGCTTTAAAAGGGGATTAGTAATACTTGGGAAATTGGGTAATTAACTACTAGCTTTGATCGGAGGAACCTTCGGTTTAAGTGTAAGATGTGCATAGATATGCGCAGGATTGGAGGAAAAAATGCTTGAATGTTTACGTAAATTGAATTTGCCGGAGTATGTACAGGAAATATTGAACCATTCCAAAGGGGTTATTGTTCCAAAGACGAGGGAAGAGCTTATCGAGCTTGCCATGGGAAATGGGACAAATAACGAGTATGAGATCGAATATGATGTTAAGGGCAAAGGCAGGGTACTGGAAGCAACTGCAACCCGCTGTACCAATGGTATCGTAGTTAATTATGTAGAAGATTACATGAGAAGACGTGATCCAAACTGTATGTACATTGCAGATAACAAACCTACCGATAAACCAAGATATGAGGAGGTTTTTCATAGCAATTTTGATTCCTTAAGAACAGAAACCTTTGAATGGCTGAAAGAACAGGAGCTGATTTTCTTCCCGTTTAAATCAGGCGGGGTAGAATACGGTTATGATTCTGTACTCATCTCTCCGTTAAATGCAGGCTTTTTTGCTGCTGGATTAGCAGACCTTCAGGGATTTGAAAATATTGATGACATCACTGATTTTGATTTAAAAGCAATTGTTTATCTGGCACCTCCGTTCCGTCATACGCATTTTAATGGAAAGCAGGCAGTCATCCATAACCGTCTTGACGGTATTCACGAGGTTTATTCTTACAACCTTTATCCAGGACCAAGTGCAAAGAAAGGTATCTACGGCGTATTGTTAAATATCGGAGAGACGGAAGGCTGGGTAACAGCACATGCCTCAACGGTTAAGGTGATTACTCCTTACGACAATGAGATCGTAATCATGCATGAAGGTGCTTCTGGTGGTGGAAAAAGTGAGATGATCGAGGATATCCACAGAGAGATGGATGGAAGAACTGTATTTGGAACCAACACGGTCACTGGAGAAAAGAATTATCTTGTACTCAGCGAGACCTGTGATTTGATTCCGGTAACTGACGATATGGCTTTATGCCCTCCGAATATCCAGAATGAAAGCAAGAAACTGGTTGTAGCTGATGCAGAGTCATCCTGGTTTATCCGTCTTGATAATATCAAGAGCTATGGATCTTCTCCACAGTATGAAAAATTACTGATTCAGACGAAAGAACCACTTGTCTATCTAAATATGAAGGCAATTCCTGGTGCAACCAGCCTTCCATGGGAGCATACGCTGGATTCCAATGGAAAGCCATGTCCTAACCCAAGAGTTATCCTGCCGAGAAAGATGATCGAGAAAGCTTATCAGGGAACTGTTGAAGTAGATGTGAGAAGCTTTGGTGTTCGAACTCCTGCATGTACCAAGGAGAATCCATCCTATGGTATCATGGGAATCTTCCAGGTCCTGCCTCCTGCACTGGCATGGCTGTGGCGTCTGGTTGCACCCCGTGGTTATAATAACCCAAGCATTATCGACTCCCTGGAGATGACAAGCGAAGGTGTTGGATCCTACTGGCCATTCGCAACTGGTAAGAGAGTAACCCAGGCAAATCTTCTTCTGGATCAGATCGTGAATTCCAGCAATACCCGGTATGTATTAATCCCTAACCAGCATATTGGAGCTTATGAAGTAAGCTTTATGCCTCAGTGGGTATCCAGAGAATACATTGCACGCCGTGGAAGCGCGAAGTTTAAGCCAGAGCATCTGGTGGAATGCCGTTGTCCTTTATTAGGCTTTGGTCTGGAATCCTTAAAGATTGATGGACAGTATATCAGCAGAGCATTCTTAAGACCTGAAACCCAGCCGGAAGTTGGTCTGGAAGGCTACGATGCCGGTGCAAAGATACTGACAGATTTCTTTAAGCAGGAACTTGAGCAGTTTAACACAGAAGAATTAAATCCTCTGGGAAGACAAATTATTGAGATGTTCTATAACGGAGCTACCGTAGAAGATTACATGAATGTAATTCCTATGAGATATTAAATAGTAAGAAACAAAGAACCTTCCTTCTATGGGGAAGGTTTTTTGCTTGTTTGAGAAGCTTGTTACTCAGGAGAGAAAAACGGATAGAGGAAGTCAAAATGATTTCCGGTATTATTTATAATATTTTCGTTTTCAGCATAGGAAAATAAGTAAATTACAATAAAAACGGGATGAATTTATGCATTATACCATTGACATTGCCCTCATGGTCAATGGTTATAATTAATCCATAGATATACTTTTTAGAAAAAATGAGGTGGTTGTAATGGAAAAAGAAAACGGAGAGCAGATCCGCATCGTACAGGAAACCGTAGCCGGAAGAGAGATCACGCTGGCACATATCATTGGAGGTCCGTTGCCAATTGTATACCGCAAACTGGGCCTTAATCCGGAGATTGATTACCGTTCCTCTGCAATTGGAATTATGAACATGACGCCTCCGGAATCCGCAGTCATAGCTTCTGATATTGCAGTAAAGAGCGGAGATATTTATCTTGGCTTTGCAGACAGATTCAGCGGAACTCTTATCATCACAGGGGAAATCGCAGATGTAATGGCTGCAATCACGGAAATTGTGGATTATTTTCACAATTCCTTAGGATACGTGACCTGTCCGATTACAAAGCGGTGATGCTATGAAGAAATTATTTTTGTGCGGCAGGAGTGAAGCCGGTAAAACATCCCTCACTCAGGCATTAAAAGGAGAGCCGGTGGTCTATCATAAGACTCAGTACGTCAATCATTGGGATATTACCATAGATACGCCAGGCGAATACGTGGAAAATAAAAATCTGGCCCTCCAGGGCCTTTGTTGTTTTACCTATGAATCAGACGTCATAGGTCTTCTTTGCAGCGCCAATGAACCTTTTAACCTATTTCCTCCCGGTGTTTCCAATGCCTGCAACCGGCCGGTCATCGGCATTATTACAAAAATCGACTGCAAGGATGCTAAGGTTCCTATGGTCCGACAATGGCTGGAGGAAGCTGGCTGTGAGAAGATATTTCCTGTGAGCAGCATAACGGGGGAGGGAATGGATGATCTCCTTTCCTTCTTAAAGGAAGAAAAAGAAGCACTGACCTGGGAAGAAATTATGGAGGCCCAGGAAAAAGGCCTTCGGGAGTGGGATTTATAAGCAGTAAAACATCAAGGATGAAAGTGTGATAAGATGTCAGATAAGATAGAAACTGAAATGGACGTACTAAGTGTCTTTGCACAGGGAAATGGATCTGCAAGTACCAGACGGCGGCGCGTGGTTAATATGACTGTGGCAGGACGGGAGATTTCTCTGGCCCATGTAATTGGTGTTTCCGAGGCGTCGGTATATAGGAATCTGGGACTTGACATCGGTACCAATGCTGATGTTGATTTTACTGGTATGTCCATAGGGACC
The DNA here is from genome assembly GCF_026723765.1 of Lacrimispora xylanolytica. Lineage (NCBI taxonomy): Bacteria > Bacillati > Bacillota > Clostridia > Lachnospirales > Lachnospiraceae > Lacrimispora > Lacrimispora xylanolytica. The sequence goes on along the minus strand of NZ_CP113524.1, from coordinate 2,714,823 downwards.
ATTAATATAACACCTCCGGAATCCGCTGTGATAGGGGCAGATATCGGGGTGAAAAGTGCAGATGTTACCATTGGCTTCCTGGATCGGTTCAGTGGAACTTTAATACTTACCGGCCCCCGGATTGAAGTTAAAACGGCTGTGGAAGAAATTGTGACTTACTTTAAAGAAGAACTTAAATATAAGACCTGCCCGGTAACGGAGCGATAAAAAAGCAGCATTGTCAAAAAAGGCAATGCTGCTTTTTATCGTATCATTCCTCATTACACAGTTGAAGGCCGTCACACAGAATCAGGCGTTTCAGTTCTTCCAGATAATTTTCCGCAAAGATGCTTAAATGAACTCTGGGATTTTCAATCCAGCCAATCCTCATATATTCAGTGGTCTTTAATGGAATGGCTATGATGTTATCTCCGTTTAAATTGCTGTTTAAGATTCCGCTGCATATGGTATAGCCATTTAAGCCAATGAGCAGGTTAAAGAGGGTGGCACGGTCGCTGACATAGATGATTTTTTTACGGGGAACCGTACTAAGTATTTCTTCAGAAAAATAAAAGGAGTTCTTTTCTCCCTGTTCAAAGGCCAGAAATGGGAATGGATCCAAATCATTCATTGTAACAAACTCCCTGGAAGAGAGAGGATGAGAAGAGCTTATAAATACATGAGGAGATGCGTCAAATAAAGGATGAAATAAAATTCCGCTTTCTTTAAACAATTTTCTTAAAACCTTTTCATTGAAATCGTTCAGATATAAGATTCCAAGCTCACTTCTGAAATTTTTCACATCTTCAATGATTTCATAAGTCCTGGCTTCCCGAAGGGTAAATTCGTATTCCTCATGATCCTGCCTGGACACCAGATTTACAAACGCATTTACGGCAAAGGCATAATGCTGAGTGGAAATAGAACAGATTCGTTTCAAAGGTTTTTTGTGTAAGTAATGCTGCTCCATTAAATCCGTCTGTTCCAGCACCTGTCTGGCATAGGAAAGAAATTCCGTCCCATCGGAGGATAAAGAAATGCCCTTGGAGGTTCTGTTAAAGATAGAGATACCATACTCCTGTTCCAGCTCCTTCACAGCATTTGAAAGGCTGGGCTGAGTGATATACAGTTGTTTGGCTGCTTCTGATATGGAACCGCAGTTGACAATGGTTATGATGTAGCGAAGCTGTTGTAAGGTCATGGGGGTCCTTTCCTTTTGGGGTTTTTTGTAGTTTACCACAGATCGCTATAGTTTAAAACTATATCAGGCTATAATTTAATAGAATTTTACAGATTCTCCATCATAAGATATTATTTAGGAAAGAGAAGAAAACATGGAGGATTAAAATATGAGTCAGATAAAAAATAGAGCCCCTTTTAAATTTGATATTATTGGAAGCTTCTTAAGACCGGAGTATTTAAAAGAAGCAAGAGAAGGTTTTAAAAATGGAACTGTTACTGCAGAGGAATTAAGAGCAACGGAAGACAAAGCCATTAAGGAACTGATTGAAAAGCAGAAGGAAGTTGGACTTCCCGTAATTACAGATGGAGAATTTCGAAGAAGCTGGTGGCATCTTGATTTTATGTGGGGGCTTAAAGGCGTAGAAAAGCTGGAACTGTCCCATGGTTATACATTTCACGATGAGGTGACGAGAGGAGAGTCCGCAGGCCTTTTAGGAAAAATTTCTGGAGAAAATCATCCCTTTGTGGAGCATTTCAAGTTTGTAAAGCTGTTTGAAGATGATAATGTAACAGCCAGGCAGACCATACCTGCTCCGGCTCAGTTTTTGGCAGAGCTTGAAAGGGGAGACAATCTGGAAAGAACCAAAGCCATTTATGAAGACGAGGAAAGTCTGATTCAGGATATTGCGGCAGCTTACCGGACTGTCCTTGCTGATCTCTATGAGGCAGGATGCAGAAATGTACAGTTTGATGATTGCACCTGGGGAATGTTCTGCGATACAAAATACTGGGAGGCCAGACAGAGCGGAAAAAAATCTGTGGAAGAGGAAGCTAAAAAGTATGTCAGAGTCAATAATCTTGCCATAGAGGGCCAGCCAGAAGATCTGGTCATCAACACCCATGTGTGCAGAGGAAATTATCACTCTACCTGGGCTTCTTCCGGCGGATATGCTCCCATTGCGCCCCTCTTATTTGGAGAGGAGCATGTATCTGCATATTATTTGGAATATGACGATGACCGCTCTGGCGACTTTGAGCCCTTAAAGTATGTAGATGGTGACAAGCAGGTAGTTCTTGGCCTCATTACTTCAAAATCTCCAAAGCTGGAGGAAAAACAAGAGATCATTGCAAAGATCAGAAAGGCCTCCAAATACGTTCCTCTTGAGCGTCTTGCCTTAAGTCCTCAGTGTGGCTTTGCATCTACCGAGGAGGGCAATATATTAACAGAGGAAGATCAGTGGAATAAGTTAAGACTGGTAAAAGAGATTTCAGAAGAAATCTGGTAAATAAAAACGTAAGAAAGTGCTGCATGAGAGCCAGGCTCCTGAAGCACTTTTTCTTTTGAACAGCTGGTATACCAGTGCTTGACAGCCGTCCTCATTTCGCTTATTCTAAAATAGATGAAAAAAAAGGGGGCTGACAATGAGGCTAACAGAACGAAACGTAAAAGAAACTGGGCGGGAGTACGCTCTTCGTATGTTAAAGGAGAATATCATTAACCTGGATCTGATCCCAGGCAGCATGTTAAGTGAGAATGAATTATCTGCTGAGATGAATTTATCCCGGACTCCGGTGCGGGAAGCTTTGATTGAGCTTTCCCGGGTGAAAATCGTCGAGGTGTATCCGCAAAAGGGCAGTGCGGTTGCTTTTATAGATTATGAGCTGGTTGAAGAAGCACGGTTTATGCGGGATGTACTGGAGGGGGCTGTGGTCGAGCTGGCCTGTCGTATGGCGACGGAGCAGGATATCGCTGCTCTTACCGAGAACGTGAGGCTTCAGGAGTTTTATATGGAAAACCGCTTTCCTCAGAAGCTTTTGGAGCTGGATAATGAATTCCACCAAATGCTGTTTCATATCACCAGCAAGGATCAGGTCTACCATCTCATGGACAGCATCACCATACACTTTGACCGGGTGCGCAGTATGTCCCTGTCAGCAGTTAAGGATCTAAAGACAATCTCTGACCACTGGGAAATCGTAGAGGCGATCGCTGCGAAAAATGGAGAAGAGGCAAAACGCTTAATGGAAAAGCATCTGTCCAGATATAAATTTGATGAAGAAGCATTGCGAAACGAGTATCCTGGATATTTTAAGTAATTTTTCCCATACTAAAAATGAATGCGGTAATAAAAGGAACATTCCTTCTATTACCGTTTTTTGTACCCATTCCAATTTGTGCAGGTTAGATAAAAATTATTTTAAAATTTATTTAAAATAAAGATTGAAATACTAGTATACAAGTTATATACTTAAGACAAGTTATAAAATCTATGTTAGAAATGGAGGATATAGACCATGAAAATGATCATGCGTTGGTTCCCTTTTGGGGATGACAGCGTTACTCTGGCCCAGATCCGTCAGACCCCAGGTGTTTCGGGTGTAGCCACCTGCCTTCCAAAGATACCGGTAGGAGAGGTCTGGCCGCTTCCGATACTTAAGTCCCTGAGAGATGAGATTCATGAGGCTGGTCTTGAGATGGAGGTAATTGAAAGTGTAAACATCCATGAAGATATTAAAAAGGGCCTGCCCACCAGGGATAAGTACATTGAAGCCTATCAAAAGACCCTGGAGCATCTAAGAGATGTAGGGGTGAAATGCCTTTGCTATAACTTCATGCCGGTCATGGACTGGGCTAGAAGTGATTTGTCCTATGTGACGGAAGACGGAAGCAGCGTCATGGCCTACCGCCATGAAGAAGTGCTTCAGATGAATCCGGAAAAGATGGCAAAAGCCATGGAAGGAAAAGCAAGAGGCTATTCTCTGCCGGGCTGGGAACCGGAACGTCTTCATGCCATGGCTCAGGACATTGAATTCTATCAGAGCATGACAAGAGAGCAGTATTGGGATAATATGAAGTATTTTCTGGATGCAGTCATTCCTTATGCGGAGAAATACGATATTAAGATGGCCATTCATCCCGACGATCCGCCCTGGCCGCTGTACGGACTTCCAAAAGTCATAACAAATGCAGAGAACATCCGCACCTTCCTTTCATTAAATGAAAGCCCATATAACGGACTCACCTTATGTACAGGAAGCTTGGGAAGCGATCTAAGCAATGATTTGCCGGCAATGATGAGAGAATTCGGCGGAATGAAGCGGATTCATTTTGCCCATCTTCGCAATGTAAAGCATATTTCCGAAAAGGATTTTGACGAAGCGGCACATCTTTCTTCCTGCGGCGATCTGGATATGTATGAGATTGTAAACGCTCTTTATGAATCTGGATTTGAGGGATATATCCGGCCTGATCATGGACGAATGATTTGGGGAGAGCAGGCCCGTCCAGGCTATGGCCTTTATGACCGGGCGATCGGAGCAAATTACCTGCTGGGATTATGGGAAGCCATTGACAAATCCCATAAAAACAAAAGATAGGAGGAATATATTATGAAGCTGAATCGTTCATGTCTAAAGAACCGGGAAGCCTTTGAACAGATTTCCGTAAAGCTCCCTGAGTACGATTGGGATCGTATGGTACAGGCTACGGAGGAGGCGCCAAGATGGATCCATTTTGGTGCAGGTAATATTTTCAGAGGTTTTATTGCAGAACTGCAGCAGCGTCTTTTAGAAGAAGGACTGGAAGAGACCGGTATCATTGCAGCAGATACCTTTGATTTTGATATCATTGATAAAATATACCACCCTTACGACAACATGACCATGATGGTGCGTTTAAAGCCCGATGGCACCATGGAGCGGGAGGTAATCGCCAGCATTGCAAAAGGGGTGAAAGCGGATACTAAAAATTCAGAAGATTTTGGTTATCTGGTCAAAGCCTTTGAAAAGCCGTCTCTTCAGATGGTAAGCTTTACCATAACAGAAAAAGGCTATGCCCTTACTGACTTTAAAGGCGAATTTTTCCCATTTGTGAAAAAGGATATGGAGGAAGGACCGGAAAAAGCATCTCACGCCATGAGCGTAGTAACAGCCCTTCTTTTAAAACGTTATCAGGCAGGCGGCTATCCCCTTGCCCTTGTGAGCATGGATAATTGCAGCCATAATGGTGAAAAACTGAAATCCAGCGTGGTAACGATTGCAGAAGCATGGGTAAAAGCAGGCTTTGCACCAACAGAGTTTAAGGCATGGGCAGAGGATGAATCCAAAGTATCCTATCCATGGTCCATGATTGATAAAATCACACCAAGACCGGCTGAAGTAGTAGAAAAGGCACTGAAAGCAGACGGAATTGAGGATATGGCACCTGTTATCACCAGCAAGAACACCTATATTGCTCCTTTCGTGAATGCAGAGGTTCCACAGTATCTTGTAGTAGAAGACCGTTTTCCAGCTGGCAGACCTGCCCTTGAAAAGGCTGGGGTCTATATGACTGACCGGGATACGGTGAACAAAACAGAGCGAATGAAGGTTACTACCTGTTTAAATCCACTTCATACGGCATTAGCTGTATACGGCTGTCTTCTTGGATACAACAGCATTGCAGCAGAGATGAAGGATGAGGACTTAAAAGCCCTTGTTGAGCGGATTGGATATGTGGAGGGTATGCCGGTAGTGACTAATCCTGGTATCTTAAAGCCAGTGGATTTCTTAAAAGAGGTCATTGAGTATCGACTTCCCAATCCATTTATTCCAGATACTCCTCAGAGAATTGCTACGGATACCAGCCAGAAGATCCCCATCCGCTTTGGTGAGACCATTAAAGCCTATATGGAGGATGAGACGTTGAATGTGGATGATTTAACAGCCATTCCTCTTGCCATTGCCGGCTGGCTTCGCTATCTTCTGGAAGTGGATGACGAAGGAAATACCATGGAAATCAGCAGCGATCCTATGCTTCCTGAGCTGAAAGAGCAGTTAAAGGATATAAAATTTGGGGAGCCAGATTCCATGAAAGATGGATTACAAGGAGTCCTTTCAAATCCCGTACTTTTTGGCACCGACCTTGTAAACGCTGGGCTTTCCGATAAAATAGAAACAATGCTTCATAAGATGATTGCCGGACCAGGTGCAGTGCGTCGGACGCTGCATGAATATTTAGAGTCCTCTCATTGAATTTGATGATTCTCTGTGCTAAAATAGGACATGAATCAGAACATGTTTGAAAGGCAGACAGACCATGAATATACAAATCTTTGGAACCAGAAAATGCTTTGACACCAAAAAGGCGGAGCGGTATTTTAAAGAGCGGGGCGTCAAATACCAGTTCATAGACTTAAAGGAAAAGGGTTTGAGCAAAGGGGAATATCAAAGTGTGAGACAGGCAGTAGGAGGCAGGGATGCCTTGCTTTGCACCGATTGCCGGGATCAGGATACCCTTCTTCTCATTAAGTACACCGCGGAGGAAGACAAGGACGAAAAGATTCTGGAAAACCAGCAGGTTTTAAAAACCCCTATTGTAAGGAATGGAAAGATGGCAACCGTGGGGTATCAACCAGAGATTTGGAAGGGCTGGGAATAAGGAGATCGTAATGAGAAAACCGGAAAAGGGACAGAAATGGGTATTTAATGAGGAAATCAGGGGCGAGCAGGCTTCAGAAGGTGTGGAGCGAAAGTTACTGGCATATTGCGATGAGATGATGTGCGTGGAAAATCACTTTGAAACGGGTGCCATTGGTAAGCTTCATCATCACCCCCACACTCAGATCACTTATGTGGCAAGCGGAGTTTTTGAGTTTACCATTGGGGAAGAGACAAAAGTTGTAAAGGTCGGAGACACCCTGTTAAAGCAGGATGGCATCGTCCATGGCTGCGTTTGTTTAGAAAAAGGAATCCTGGTTGATATTTTCACTCCTATGAGGGAAGACTTCTTATAAACAGTGTGTCCATGAAAAAATGTATAAACCTATTGATAAAAATGGTATAATATGCTATAAATGATACACATTGTGAATAAAGGAGGTGACTAGAATGGCAAAGTATGTTTGTGAGCCATGCGGATATGTATATGATCCTGAAATCGGTGATCCAGATTCCGGAATCGAGCCAGGTACAGCATTTGAGGATATTCCAGATGATTGGGTTTGCCCAGTTTGTGGTGTAGGTAAAGATATGTTCGTAGTAGAAGAATAAAGATAAAACCTTCAAGCAGTTGATGAGCAGTCAGCTGACTTGAAGGTTTTATTTTTTGTATTAATTAGGGGGCTAAAAGCCGTTCAAACAGACGATTTACCTCTACCTGACCGTATCCCCAGATATTATTGGGATATGAGTAGGCAGGATTGCGGACCGCTCCGCTTATCATAAGACGATTGGCATCATTTCCGGTCATTCTTAAATAATTTCCTCTTACAATAGCCCATTCAAAGACCATGGCAAGAATTCCTGCAGCATGGGCAGCAGCAGCGCCTGTACCTGTGGCTGTGCCGTATAGATTTCCTGGTACAGCACATGTAAGCTGATACCCTGGTGCTGCAATATCTGGCTTGATCTGGCCGGTTCTTGTATAACCTCTGCTGGAGGTAGGAAGAATGCTATCGTTATTTTGATTATAGGCAGTGACCGCCAAGGTGTGTCTTGTATTTCCAGGCGAAGTAATGGTCGTATCCGGGTTAGAGTTTAAGAAAAAGGTTCCGTTTGATATAAGGTCTCCGGCAGGGAGCCAGGAATGAAACGAAAAGGGCTCATTATCAGTTGCCTGAATGCGTAGATACCAGATGCCGGGAAGAGGGTTACTGAAACGAAGTAGAATCATTTGATCTCCGGTTTTTTCTTCAAAGATCGTGTTATTTACATAGATTGCAGTTTGGTTGAATATGAAGGTAAATCTCCTGCATTGGTTCAACGTGGGAAAAATGGGCTGTGTGGATTCGCGGTTTGGAGAAGATATATCAATGGTAAGCCTGGCTGGAGAAAAGGACCAGATTTCCATGGAGAACATGGTGTCATCCTCTCCGATTCTAAGTTCCACATCATTATAGAACGGAGGAGCGGCAGTGGAATTAAAATAATGCCTCTGATCATTTCCTTCATTCCCAGCAGATACAGAGACTCCAGTGCCTGGAAGAAGTGTAAGGTGGTCCAGATAATCACTGATTGGCCCTCTGCCTGTATGCCCTCCCTGGCTGCTGCCCATGGCAATGCATATGACAACGGGACGATTGTAGCGAGCCGCAACAGTTACAGCATAGCGAGTGCCAAGAATAAGATCAGACTCCTGATAACATTTCTTATCCTGAGGCACAAAGAAGATAGTTTTTAGGCTTTCCTTCGCTTCCTTAAGCTTTATGATAATATATTCCGCCTGCGGAGCAACTCCCCTAAAGTCCTGCTCTTCATCAGGGCTTCCAGCCAAAATGCTTGCGATCGCTGTACCATGCCCATTGGTATCTGTTGTTGGAACAATGGAAAGAGGATCTTCTGAACTTAAGGCAGTATTAATCACTTCTCTGCTATATTCAGATCCAAAAGTAAATTCTTCAGGAATGGTGCCGGTCTGTATGGTCTGATCCCAGATGGAAACAATTCGTGTGGTTCCATCGCTGTTTCTAAATGCTTTATGCCTGTAATCAATGCCCGTATCAATAACGGCCACTAACACTCCGCTTCCAAAAAGAGCAAGGTCAGGATTGTTCTGAACTGTAGTAACACCGGATTTTTCAAGGCTGACCGTGGAAGTTTGGGTATACAAAGCCGGGAAACTGCTGGATGAATGCCGTCCTAAATCACAGGGGTTTGGGGTTCCAATGGGAATATGGAGCAGCGAGTTTTGACGGTTCAAATATGTAATGTTGTCACCCGTATCATAAGTGGGAGCCAGAGCTGTAGTGATCATTAAGTCGTAGTAACCATTATCTAGAATTTTGGACAAAATCAACCCCCCTGCCAATTTAGCAAAGTATATGCTATATATTATGCAGAGGGGCTTAGATTATGAGTTTTGGTTGTCTGTTTGTGGTGCTTAAGCAGCTGGTCCTGCAGGTACGCTTGCGGGTGCTCCCTCAACTGGAGGTACTTGTGCAGCTTCTGTCGTTGTGGTAAAGGTTGACTTACCGGCTTTCTTTAAATATTCTATAATTCCCTTGGCATCTGCTTCTCCAAGGGCTTTATAAGACTCTTCCGTGGAGAGATACAAGGTCAAATCGCTGGTGTGATTAATAAATCCGTGCTCAATGATAAATCCTCTGATGCCATACATCTGGGAGTAACGAGGAATTGCATAGTAATCCGCCAGGCTTCCGTCTGGAAACATGGTTCCATTTTGAGAATCTCTAAGGATCAGACCTCTGTTATGAAGCCCTATAGAGCTGAGCTGTCCTAAAATGGTATTGGCGGCTTCCTGGGACTGAAGGGCAAGTTCGTTGTTGAAGCGGCCTGTTTTCGGTGCCATGGAGCTTACTCCATAGGCATTTTTAGTTACTCCATTGCCCGGAGCTGAATCCACATGCTGACTGACAAAGAGATCCGCATGGACAGAAGCCGCAAATGCAGCTCTTTGCTCTAATGGAACGGTTTTCTCCACGCTGTCCTTTGTTAAATAGACTGCATAGTCCGTATTCTCTTCTAAGTATTTTTTTGTATAGGTAGAAATTTTCATATTGATTTCATCTTCGTAATACTTGGTTCCGTTATATTCAAAATTGCAACCGGAATAATGTCCGTCAACTTTGCCGTGGCCTGGATCTAAAACCACCACCAGCTTCGATGAACGGTTAGCGCCTGGCCCGATTTCCGGTCCGCTTATTTTTGTAATTGGAGGAGCAAACGCTGGCCCTGTTTCTTCTTCCGCATATGCGGTAGTAATGGCGGCAGTGGAGATAATAGTTGCCAGTAATAAGGCACTGGCAGAGGCCGTTAATACGTTTTTAAAATTGATCATGACAGATCCTCCCGAATATTAGCATTTTATCTCATATTATAGCACTACTGGAAAGAATTTGTAAATGGTCTTCTTTGATTTCTTTCCCTGTTATGATAAAATGGAATCGTTGAAAAAAAGCAGGAGAGAGAGGCTTATAAAATGAAATATTATTTCGCACCTATGGAGGGGATTACCGGTTACATTTACCGGAATGCCCACCGTAAGTATTTTAAGGACATAGATGTATATTTTACCCCTTTTATCGTGCCGACCCAGCACCGGGTGTTCTCTTCCAGAGAGAAAAATGATTTTCTGCCGGAGCACAATCAGGGTCTGGAAGTCATTCCTCAGATTCTAACGAATAAGTGGGAAGACTTTGTATGGGCAGCAGGAGAACTGAAACAGTACGGCTACCAGGAGGTTAATTTAAACTTAGGCTGTCCGTCTGCAACGGTTGTGTCAAAAGGCAAAGGCTCCGGTTTTATTGGTGAGCCGGATAAACTGGATCATTTTCTGGAAGAGATTTTTGCAGCTCTTGATATAAAAATTTCCATCAAAACAAGAATTGGAAAAGACCATCCCGATGAGTTTTCCCATCTAATGGAAATCTTTAATAAATATCCCTTAAGCGAGCTGATTATTCATCCCAGAGTCCAAAAAGATTTTTATAGAAATGAGCCGAACCTCTTAGTATTTAAAGAAGCTCTCATTTCCAGTAAAAATCCCCTTTGTTATAATGGCAATTTATCTGTGACCAGAGAATATGAAACGTTTATCAGGGACTTCCCTTCCATTGACCGGGTCATGATGGGAAGAGGATTGATTGTGAATCCTGGACTGGCAGGAGACTTTAAACGTGGGGACAAGCCAGATAAAAAACGATTAAAGGCCTTCCATGATGAGGTGTTGTCCGGGTATGTAGAAATCATTTCCGGGGATAGAAATGTCCTGTTTAAAATGAAGGAGCTTTGGGCCTATATGATACAGATTTTTTTAGAAGGGGATAAGCATGCTAAAAAGATCCGTAAGTCCCAGAACCTGCTGGATTATAAAAATGCAGTAGAATCCCTGTTTGAAGAATTGGAATTAAAATGGAACATTTTGTGATTGGATAGTTGAATTAAACTATATCTTGTGGTATATTCTTATAGTACATCTGATAACAGTTATTGGTATTAATTTATATATGACAGAATGGCGGGAATGATCTATGGATATAAGAGACAAAAACAAAGAGCTTTTACAATTATTTCAAGATGTGCCGGAGCTTTTAGCAGTGCTAAAGGGCATCGAGGAAAAGTGGCAGGACCCATCCTATGGCCTTGTTCATTTATATGATAAATTTATGGCATTTTATAAAGGGGAGGAAACCATTTCTGACCGGTTTAAAGTGCTTATTCAGGCAGCCGTGGAGCTGACCACACAGGAAGCACCCGACTGGGAATACATTAGTGCCAGGCTATTAATGCTACAATTTGAGCTGGGCCTGAAAAAAGAGCTGAAGCTGCAGAAGATTGAAAGCTTTTACCAGAAGATATGTGTTCTAACAAAGGAAGAGCTTTACGGGGATTATATACTAAAACATTACACTAAGAATGAAATTGACCGCTATGAGGCGTACATAGATCCGTCAAGAAATCATTGCCTTAATTACTCTGGGCTGGAGCTTCTTCTTAGCCGGTATGTAATCAGAAGTCGCCAGAATGTCCCCATGGAAACGCCCCAGGAGATGTTTATGGGCATCGCCATGCATCTGGCTATGGAAGAGAAGAGCGACCGGGAGGCTTGGGTAAAACGCTTTTACGATATGCTCAGCTCTTTAAAAGTGACCATGGCAACTCCAACACTATCCAACGCCAGAAAGCCTTATCATCAGCTTTCTTCCTGTTTTATTGACACAGTACCGGACAGCCTTGACGGAATATACCGGAGTATAGACAGCTTTGCTAAAGTAAGTAAATTTGGAGGTGGCATGGGCCTTTATTTCGGTAAGGTTCGTGCGGCAGGAAGTACCATTCGTGGGTTTAAGGGAGCAGCAGGCGGGGTGATTCGCTGGATCAAGCTTGCCAATGACACTGCGGTAGCGGTAGATCAGTTAGGGGTACGTCAGGGAGCGGTAGCCGTATATCTGGATGCCTGGCATAAAGATCTGCCGGAGTTTCTGGCCATCAGGACCAACAATGGAGATGACCGTATGAAGGCCCATGATGTTTTTCCAGCTGTCTGCTATCCCAATCTCTTCTGGAAGATGGTAAAGGAGAATATAGAAGGGGACTGGCATCTTATGTGCCCCCACGAGATTCTATCTGTAAAGGGCTGGTCACTGGAGGACTCCTATGGCGCTCTTTGGGAGGAACGGTACTTGGACTGTATAAGTGACAGCCGCATTCAGAAACGGGTCATTCCTATCAAAGATATAATCCGCCTTATATTGAAAAGTGCGGTAGAGACAGGAACTCCATTTGCCTTTAACCGGGATATTGTAAATGAAGCCAATCCAAATGGACACAGCGGAATCATTTATTGCAGCAACCTCTGTACGGAAATTGCTCAAAATATGAGTGGAGTAGAAGAAATTGAGCAGCGCTACGAGACCATCAACGGAGAAACGGTAGTGGTTACGGTTACAAAACCTGGAGATTTTGTGGTATGTAACCTGGCCAGCCTCTCCCTTGGTAATATTGATCTAAGTGACCCGCAAGAGCTGACTCAGCTTACCAGAAGTGCAGTGAGAGCCCTTGACAATGTCATTGATTTAAATTTCTTTCCAGTGCCTTATGCAAAGCTTAACAATCTTCGTTATCGTCCCATTGGCCTTGGGGTAAGCGGATATCACCACATGCTGGCAAAGAATCAGATTGCATGGGAGTCAGAAGACCATCTTAAGTTTGCAGACCGCATTTTTGAGACCATTAATTTTGCTGCGATTGAAGCCAGCAGTGATTTTGCGGCGGAGAAGGGCAGCTATGAAAGGTTTGATGGCAGTGACTGGCAGACAGGAGCCTATTTTTCCAAACGCCGCTATGATTCACCAGAATGGGAACACCTGCGTAAAAGGGTTGCTTCCTCTGGTATGAGAAATGGCTGGTTAATGGCGATTGCGCCCACCAGCAGTACCAGCATGATCGCCGGCACGACAGCAGGCCTTGATCCTGTTATGAGCCGTTACTATCTGGAAGAAAAGAAACATGGCCTTGTTCCCCGTGTGGCCCCTGACTTGACACCTGAAACATTTTGGAGATATAAAAATGCTCACTTAATCGATCAGAAATGGTCCATTCGGGCCGCTGGTGTCCGCCAGAGGCATGTGGACCAGGCCCAAAGCATGAATCTTTACATTACCAACGATTACACCCTGCGCCAGGTGTTAAATCTTTACATTCTGGCCTGGGAATCCGGGGTAAAGACCATCTATTATGTAAGATCCAAGAGTCTGGAAGTAGAGGAATGTGAAGCCTGCTCCAGTTAATGTATCAATCTAAGCAGACAAAGAAAAAGGAAAAGGAGTTGGTAAAACCTTTATGGAACAATTAAAGAAACGGCCTTTGTTTAATCCGGACGGTGATATTGATGTAAGGAACCGCCGAATGATTAACGGCAATACCACAAATCTCAATGATTTTAACAATATGAAATACTCCTGGGTAAGTGACTGGTACCGACAGGCCATGAATAATTTCTGGATACCCGAAGAAATCAATTTAGGCAGAGATACCAAGGACTATCCCCTGCTTAGTAAGTCAGAGCGGAGAGCTTACGATAAGATATTGTCATTTCTGGTGTTTTTAGACAGCATACAGACGGCAAATCTACCGGCCATCGGAGAGTATGTGACTGCAAATGAAATCAACCTCTGCCTTTCCATTCAGACCTTTCAGGAGGCGGTTCACAGTCAAAGCTACAGCTACATGCTTGATACCATCTGTGAGCCACAGACAAGAAATGAAGTGTTATATCAGTGGAAAAGCGATCCCTATCTGCTGAAACGCAATACTTTTATCGGGAATCTTTATAACGAATTTCAAAATGACAAAAGTCCTTTTGCTTTTTTAAAGGTAGTGATTGCCAATTTTATACTGGAGGGAATCTATTTCTACAGCGGTTTCATGTTCTTTTATAATTTAGGAAGAAATCAAAAGATGACAGGCTCTTCTCAGGAAATCCGTTATATCAACCGGGATGAGAATACTCATTTGTGGCTGTTTCGCAGTATGATACTGGAACTGAAAAAAGAAGAACCCCAGCTTTTTACTAAGGAATGTGTGGAAATCTACCGAAACATGATTCGTGAGGGCTGTGAGCAGGAAATCGAATGGGGCTGTTATGCCATTGGAGATGAGGTGCCTGGCCTGACATCTCAGATGATTACGGATTATATCAAGTATCTTGGGAATTTACGATGCCATAGCCTCGGCTGGGACCCCGTATATGAAGGCCATGAAAGAGAGCCGGAAAGCATGTCCTGGGTCAGCCAGTACAGCAACGCCAATCTGATTAAAACAGACTTCTTCGAAGCCAGAAGTACCGCATACGCAAAGAGCAGTGCGCTCATCGATGACTTATAACAGGAGATTGAATCCAGCAAAAGTACTGACCTTGACAAACATTTTTTTTCGTGTTAATATGATAATACTCTGTAGAGAGTACCAGTCAGGGGCAGTACTGGTTTCGACAGGGGCTATGCAGCTGGTGAAGCTATCCGTATGCGATGCGTCAAATGGCAAACCTAAATATAAACGCTAACAATAATAAATTAGCTTTAGCAGCGTAAGCTGCTTGTCGGCCTTAAGGCACTCACACTTTAAGATCCCGGCATCGACTATGTGAGAAACGACGTGTACAAAGCTTTGAGTACACGGACGTATTATGAAGCTACTGAAGCTGTAAGGGTGTCAGTTCCCGTGCAGCGGAGGGAATGTCAATAGACTGACTATGATAGTAGAAGAACAGGGAATTGGTTTTTGGACACGGGTTCAACTCCCGTCTGCTCCACTAAAAAAAGTCTAGCATATGCTAGGCTTTTTTAATTTACGTGTTGTATCATTTGAAAATGCTCCTATTTCCAGGGGCTCTTTTTTTATTAGTTGAAACAATTTACCAAATAGAGCATAATAAAACCTATAAGTGTCACGTGATATCACACGGGAAATTTATTATTAGGGGGCGTACGATGAAAAAGTACCTTTTAACAATAGCACTGACTCTAGGTGTTATTTGCATCACAGGCTGTTCAAAAGATAGCAAGGTATCACAAATTATAGCTGAATCCATGGGCGAAGCTACGTTTTACGAGGAAGATAAGAGAGTCACATTTACTTTGAGAAGTTTTCCATATGACATGGAATACAAGAAGTATACTCTTCCGTATTTATCATGTGAACTGTATCAGGAAAAATCAGATGATAATGATACTTATACACCTTACGTAATTGCTAAGGTTAATATTAGTGAAATGGATGATGAAGCCTTACTTGGGTTTGATGAAGATTTATTTGTTTATGGAAAAATATCAAATGACAAAAATCAATTGAATAAGGATTTATCAAAAATTTGTGAAATTGATCACGATGGATATCGATATTATGTATTCTCCAAGGCATCTTCTACGTCTGATGGTTATAAATATGATTTCACGGAATCCAGTTTTAGTTTAACTTTTTTTATTTTACAAGGCGAAGAATATAGAGCTTTACAGTTTGACTATCAGGGTTATACAAGTTCAACGGTCAAAGATTTGAACGAGATCGATAATGACATCCGGCATGAAATCAAACAAAAGCAATTAGAAGCTGCAAAACCTAAGATATAAAAATTAACCTATTACTGGTTCTAGAACACAACTTGACAAAGCCCTTATTAATCGATACAATGGGGGCGTGGGAGGTGGCGGAATGATACAATTCTTATGTTCAAGAAGTATTGAACATCATAAAAATTCCATCTCTGTTTTTGATAAATAAATTTCTATCAACGGATAATTATATATTATGTGCAATATATAATGGTAGAAATTATTTTATCCCTAAACAGAAAGGATTATTAAAGTGAACAATAATGTAGTTAGTAGACTAGATTCCTCAGGAGTGAGTAAAGCAGTAGGGAATTATACTCATATAACAAAAATTGAGCCAAATGCAACATTTTACACTTTTTCCGGACAAGTCGGAGCGGATTTAGATGGTAACTTTCCTGATGAGTTTAATCAGCAAGTAAATAATACATTTTTAAATATATCCAATTTATTAAAGAGTATAGATCTCATCCCAGATCATGTGGTCAAGGTCAATATATGGTCAACTGAAGCAATAGACTGGAATTATTTTTATAAGGTTTATGATGATTTTTTTGGTACGCCTTATCCTTCTATGACGGTTGCTTATGTTAATGCCTTAGGATTAGAAGAGATAAAATTAGAAATTGAAATATGGGCAGCAAAATAATTTGGTTTTTTTATTCCTGATTTAATATTATAAGCAAATACAATGCTAAAGAAAACACCTGTCGATTTATGGTCGATAGGTGTTTTCTTTATAAAGTAGTAGCAATATGATAAGTAAAAAAAAATATAAATATAGTTAGAGATAATGTAACTTAGTATTGAATTTGAAAAAAATATTCGGATTATTTTTTGCTGTTTAATTAACTTGTAAAATTACTCTGCCAAATCTATAATAAAGATAATAATTAGAATGGAGATGGGCGTATTGGAGGTAAAGAATCATATGAATCAATCTGAACTATTTCTGGTGTTGCCGTCCGAAGAATATAAGGATAAGATACTGGAATTCAAAGAAGAGTTTTGTAAAAGCGGTGATACCTTATACGGCACAGAGAACTTACAGTCAATGAGTAATATTGAGGAATGGCTTTTAAAAGTACATAATAATCAAAGGGAAGAAACAGTAGAACCAGGAAAAGCCCCTTCTTATGAGTTCATGGCTATAAGAGAGTGTGATGGAAAGTTAATTGGAATGATTAATGTTAGGTATAATCTAAAAAAAGAGATGTATCTATATTATGGAAATATCGGATATTGTGTCCGAAAATCAGAACGAAAAAAAGGTTATGCCGCTGAAATGTTAAGGCTGGCATTGTTTGAAGCCAGAAAAATCGGATTAGATAAGGTTCTTCTAACCGTCGATAGTGATAACTTAGCCTCCATTGCAACAATGAAAAAGAATGGAGCAATATTGGAAAATGAAGTTCCTTACAATGGGAAAATCACACATCGATACTGGATTAAATGTTAATTTTCTAAAACGGAGAGTCTATGAAAAAAATTATTATTCTTATAATGACAGCACTTATTCTTATCTCGAAATTCCCAATGATAAGTTACGCATTGTCGGATTCCGAATCTGATTCCATACAAACATTGCTTAATGATGCCTGCCGTATATCCGGTGTTCCGGGAATGTCAATGACAATACTGGAAAATAATGAGGTATTCTATTTTTCATCCGGGTACGCGGACCGTGAAAAGAGATTGCTTGCCAGTGAAAATACTCTCTATGAGCTTGCTTCGGTCAGTAAAGCCTTTACTGGTATGGGGATTTTACTGATGGAAGAAAAAGGGATGCTGTCAATGAGCGATTCCATTCAAAAGTATTTACCTTGGTTTACGTTAAAGTATCAGGGGAGGCCCATTGATATGCAAAATATTACACTCAATGACTTTCTGCACCATACCAGCGGTTTAACGAATAGCGGTCACAGTCAATACATTCCACAAGGGAACACGCCGGATATGCTGCGTAAGACAGTGGAAATGCTTTCAGGAGCTGAGTTGTCATTTTCTCCTGGCGAGCAGTGTCGATATGGAACTGTTAATTATGACGTGTTGGGACTGGTTATGGAAACCGTTTCGGGTCAGAGCTACGAAGATTACATGAAAGAACAAGTGCTTCAACCATTAGGTTTACATCAAACATATGTTTATAAGACAGAGGCCGAAGCCACCGGAGAATTGGCACAGGGCTACCGCTCGTCATTCTTCATTACAGTTCCGTACGATGCGCCGGATTTTGCAGGAAATAAGCCAGCGGGTTATATCATTTCCTGCACCAAAGATATGGCACGCTGGATGAACATACAGATGGGAGCGGTGGAGGATATACCTGAAGTATTTCATAAGGTAATCAAAAAATCCCATCAAGGAAATCTGTCAGTCACGGATGATAACGGTATGTTTTATGGGGCGGGCTGGTATGTAAATTCCGACCAATCTTATTTGGAGCACCCGGGAGGCAACCCCAATTTCTCCACGAAAGTGTTACTCTTGCCAAAGAAAAACATCGCCGTATGCCTGTTGACCAATGGTGTAAATACGAACACCAATCTTGTGATGCAAGTAGAAGAAATATTAGAGGGGAAACAGTCTCAAACCTATAAAATCAGCAGCTCGCAGTTGCTTGATATCGCTTTGTCATTAGCCACAATTATATGCTGTCTGTTTGCCGGCCTGTTCTTCTTTTTAGGATTGTATAGAAAGAATAAGTACTATCATCAGAAAATGACCCAAAATGGCATAATAACAACCGCCAGTTGTCTGGTAGTTACAGTATTGATTTGGGTTATTCCTCTGCTAATCGGAAATAGGTGGTCGATGATACTTGTCTGGCAGACATATAGTATTCTTACAGCGATCATATCACTGGCGTTGTTAACCACATGTATTACATGGTTTTTATACATTGCAAACACTACCCGTTTAAAAGACGATTAAGCGTAACCATCTACAAATAATCCCGGTGAGGAAGTATATGGAGCAATCAGATTTACTTTAATATTAGCGCAGCACCGCCATCTTCATACACATATGGGAATGATAATGGGATTTGTAATAGATGATGCCAAACTATGGCCAAGAGTACTGGGGCTGGAAACTCCTTTTCCCTCGGATTCTTATAGTAAATATTTTTAGATATGGAAATTTGACTGTCTGGGGAAATATGGTATTCTAAATCAATCATAAAACAAAATGTAATAAGGGGGAAAATATAGTGAACAAGCAGTTAGAATTAGTGGCGGCATCTTATGATAAAGGCATTGAACTTGGGAGAAAAGGCATTGACTCTTATGAGAATTTTCCGGAATACATAACAAAAGATCCTGAATATGAGCTGTTTCTAAAAATGAGACAAGAAGTAGGCCTCTCAGACAGCAGCCGTACGGAAATCGTTGATTTTTTATCTCCGTCCAGCAAAATGAATTTTATTGATCTTGGCTGTTGCTTGAATTTTTTGTATGGCGGATATAAAGATTGGCCCTCCACCTATCATGGGGTAGATATAAGCAGTAAGACCATTGAATTATTGCAGAAGCTCACTGAAAAAAAACAGTTATCAGTAGGTTCCTTTCAATGCTGCAGCATGCATCAAACTCCATTTGAAACAAGCTTTTTTGATATTGGAGCGTGTATTGGTTCCCTGGAGTACTTTGAAAAAGATTTTGTGGAGAAAGTGATTTTGGAGGCGCACAGGATTATAAAGCCTGACGGAAAATTCGTTCTGGACGTTCCAGACTTAGGGTCTCCTGAATTCTCAATTACCATGAAGATTGAAGCGTATTTAGGTAGAGAAGATAAGTATGATTTATCACCGGAAGAATTTGAGCAATACATCCGGGATTATTTTAAAATAGAGAAAAAAGAAAAAGTTGGCCCTATGATTCAATATTTCTTAACATGTACCAACAAATAGAAGGACGCAAAAAGACTACCAGCTAACATGTTAGCCCATAGTTTATATTATGATACCATTAATATGTTATTTTTAGGTTGAGTCAGCAAGGAATATGGATATAAACCCTGCTGACTTAGCTGTAATTATTAACATTGCTCTGACTATTTAATAATCAGTCTTGAAACATATTCACTTATCAATTTGGTATTTTGAACAAGATAAATAAGTTAGATGTGATGAATTAAAATAGGTGAGAGATTATGCGATGTGAACATTAACAGCCTGAAGGCCACGATTGCCCTGGGTAGTTTCAAATACAACTGACTGACCATCTTCTAAAGACTTAAAACCTTCCATAGCGAGACCAGAGAAATGAACGAATACATCGTTTCCTTCTTCATCACAGATAAAGCCGAATCCCTTTTGTGCGTTAAACCATTTAACTGTACCTTTTTTCATAAAAGATACCTCCTTAAAATTATAATGTATTTCTGCGAAGATAAAAAAATCGCATATACTTGTAAATCATCAATAAATAATGACTTACAAATATATGCGAAATCAAAACTTTATTTAAAATACAAATGGATTATATCATAATGCACAATAAAAGTCAATCGGTTATTTATAAGAAAAACCACCAGACCGCCGAGGCCAATACAGCGCCAACTATACAACAGTTAAAATCGTTCATCGTATCCACCAGTCCGGCAGGCTGAATTGCCTTCTCTGATAAGTGAATATTAGATACATGGTTTTTATTAATATGAAATTTCTGCCATCGTTGAGCATTTCCGTGGAGGACACAATCGCTTACGTATTCCAACACTTCCCAAAAGACGTGAAGTGTGATGGAAAAATTAAATCCAAATAAAATGACAAGTATTTTTGTTATATCAGACCCTGCACGAATTGTGGCGATTCCAAAGCCTACGAATGCTGCTCCGGAGAGAAAATGAGTGATGCGGTCCCACCAGCTGAATCTGTCATAATAACCTAAGGAGCCACCAAGATATAAAGTCATAAACAGGATGACCAGATAAATAAGTATGCTGAACGAATCTATTTCCACACGTAAGATAACATGAATCAGTGCAGGCAGAAAGGTCATGGCAAACACAAGAAGAGCCGATTTCATGAATCTGGCTTCTCGTTTTGCCCCATGATATACGGCTAAAGCAAGTAAAGTGCAACGAAAAATAATTTGTAAGAGATACATAAGTTTCATATCATCACCTCGCAATTTAAGTATGTGCGATTACAGAGAAAGTATGTAATTACAAGTGGAATTATATAAAATGAGTCAGATGCTTACGATTCTATGGTATTCATGGTATAATCTTTGATTGAAAGGAGGTTTAATCGTTGAACGTAAAAAATGAGTTAAAGGAACTTATTATTTTGGAAGGCTTTTCTGGAATCTCTTTTTTGATTTTGTATATGATCTGGATTCGAAAATTTCAACTCTCATTTTCAATGGTGGCCTTTTATCCTATTTTATGCTGCAGCATCATACTGATACAGGGAAGTATATTTTGGGGTATCACTCTATGGGGAATCAATGGAAGAGCACTTAATATGGAGCCGATAGCAAACATATACCGCTTATTTCGTATCATTGACGGAGGTATTTTAATCGCATACATTGTAGTCCTCCTTGGTGCAGAAGTTACGGAAAAGAGGTTAATATTTGGCATAGCTGTTTACATCTTTTCCATTTTAGAATATATTAATTATTACTACGTCAGATTGTCTTACCCCCTTTTTGAATTTATGAGGCGATTGGTGAAAGTCAATTTCAGTAAATCCAGAATCGCCAGGCTGTTAGAAAATTCGGCTAGGCTCAGGCGTTAAACTACATAAGAAGATATTAGGGGATAAAACGTAGAATTTTACTTCAAAAGAGATGGCATAAGGAGGAAAAGGTGGCAAAATTATATTTTAAATATGGTGCAATGGGAAGTTCAAAGACGGCCAATGCGCTGATGACCAGATACAATTTCATAGAAAAGGGGAAAAAGGCATTACTGATAAAGCCAGACATCGAAACCCGTGATGATATTAAAAAGATCAAGTCAAGAGTAGGACTTGAGGCTGAGTGCATCTTATTTTCCCAGCTTAAGGGCTTTGAACCGGAAGTAATAAAGGGATATGATGTAATTATAGTAGATGAAGCTCAATTTCTTATGGAATCAGACATTGATTTTTTAGCATACATTGTTGACAATTATAATATCACCGTATTTTGTTATGGGCTTAGAACTGATTTTACTTCCCATCTCTTTCCTGGATCCACTCGCCTCTTAGAGCTGGCCGATGAGGTGGAGGAATTAAAGACTGCCTGCTGGTGCGGCAATAATGCAATTATGAACGCCAGGCTCGATCAGAATGGAAACATTCTTAGAAATGGGGAACAGATACTTCTGGGAGCAAATGATAAGTATGTTTCTCTTTGCAGGAAGCATTATAATGAAAATAAAATAAAAGAAGATATTTAAAAGATAGGATGTACAAAAAACCGTAAGCGGACATATCATAATTCGCTTGCGGTTTTTATATTGAAAGAATCTATACTCTAAGGCCTTTGTTGTTATAAATTTAAAATACTTTTCACATTTTCGAATTTCCTGCATATTCTGAATCATATGATAAAAATGCCAAAGGAATTACAAAGCAATGCGAAGAGAAAAAAAGTTGCATAAATGTTCACTGGATATCATGATGTGTAGCCATTACAGAGAATCATCAAAGGAAAGAGGGAGTATTGCAGCCCAAATGAAAGGAATCTTATATTACAACCGAACCATTAAAAAGGAGCCTGAAATCACAAAGCAAGTCTCAAAAGCAGCCAGAGAAGCTGGGATGAGCATGGCAGGGACTGAATGCAGGATCAAATCAAGAAAATCTTATCTAAAGAAAATTCGGAGAAAAAGCGGACCAAAGGCAAGCAGATATGAGGTAAAGGATATCTTAAGATATACCTATACCGCCTCCGGAGAAGAACTGGTAGAAAAAATCTCAAAAGTGATTGAGCTGTACACAGATTCAGGTTATAATACGGTTGAGATTAAAAACTACTGGCTTGACAGGCAGAATCCCTACAATGGAATCAATACCATTATGCGGTCCCCTGATGGACTGACCTTTGAACTCCAGTACCACACTCCTGAGAGTTTTGAGATAAAAAATGGGAAGATGCATGAACTATACGAAAAACAAAGGCCTATGAGAGATGTAAGCAGTAAAGAGTACATAGAATTGGGTGACAAGATGTTTGAACTCTCTGATTCTATGGAAATTCCGAAGGGCATAGAAAAGGTGAAAACTCATGAATGAAATCAGATTTTTGAAATTGACCGATTATGAAAACCAGGGAACTGTAATTAAGCAGGAAGGAAGGCAGTTCTTTGGTTATGAGCAAGGCTCATGGGTTAGACGCGGCCTCTCCCTTGGATACTTTTATCCGGATGCTCCGGAATTCGACTGCTATGAAGTGATTACAGAAATAGAGGCATTAAAACTATTAAAAGGGGAATAGTATGTTTATCTTTCAGGATGACCGTACATTCCCCTTTTATTTTTGTGATTCTATAAATAAGCAGGACAAGGCATACATATCATTTGTTCTTTCAAATGTTTCAAAATCATGTCTTTATAGGAAATTCTTAAAACATCCAAATGACTTAATAACATCATACTTTAAAATTCTGGGAATGATAGATCTATGGCAAGTCAGAATGACTCTATATAGGTAATAGTGACAAAAACTGATAAAAATTTTCATTTATTTTCCAGTAAATAAACAGTTGCAAATAAATATAGACAGTGCTATACTCTGATATAGTTAATTAGCTAATTATTAATCAGCTAACGGAAAGGGGAGGATCAAATGAAACCAGTAGGCGGAACTGAGGACGAACACATCGAAAACCCTCATTCCAAGCGGAGAAGTGTAATGCACAGCTATATGAAGATCATGAAACTGCACCGCTGCATTCTGGAGATGCGTTTAAAATATACCGGTGTATATCGCAGCCAGCATCAGATATTAATGATACTGGCAGACCATACCAATCTATCACAAAAGGAGCTGGCCGAGCGCCTGTATGTATCAACTGCCACCATAGCGGTGACAGTAAAGAAGTTGGAAAAGGGAGGATATATTACCCGGATTGTTGATCAGAATGATAATCGTATCAACAAACTTTGCCTGACAGAAGAAGGCAGGCATATGGTCAAGATCAGCAGAGAATTTTTTAAGAACGTAGAGTCCCAGATGTTTCATGATTTTTCAGAAGATGAATTGACTGTCATGGAACAATTTATGAATCGAATTTACAAAAATTTAACTGAAATTCCTATGGATAAGGATATGACAGAAAGAGAGGATTGATTGCTTGAAGAAATATTGGAAATATATAAAACCCTATCTTGCGGCATTTATACTGGCTCCCATCTTGATGCTTACAGAGGTCTTGGGAGAAATTATACTTCCTAAGCTCACTTCTATGATCATCAACAATGGGGTTGCCGGCAGGGATATCGGTTATATCATGCGGGCAGGAGCCATCATGGTAGGTATTGCGGCAGTGATGGCTTTGGGAGGAATCGGAGGAGCTTATTTTTCTGCTAAGGCCTCCATTAGCTTTAGTACGGATTTGAGAAGGGACATCTTTCATAAGGTCCAGCAGTTTTCCTTTAAGAATATTGATGATTTCAGCACAGGATCACTGATTACCAGGTTGACCAATGACATTCAGCAGATACAGAATGTAATCATGATGAGCCTTCGTCTTTTGTTTCGTGCACCTGGTATGCTGATCGGCGGTCTGATTATGGCATATTTAATGAACCGTCAGCTGGTGATGATACTGCTTGTGGTAATTCCCCTTCTTTTGATTGCGATTGCCATTATATTAACAGTGGCATATCCCCGCTTCCAGGCAATGCAAAAGAAAATCGACCGGTTAAATTCTGGTGTACAGGAAGCCCTTACCAATGTCCGGGTCATCAAATCATTTGTTCGGGAAGATTTTGAAAAAGAAAAATTCAGCGATACCAACCGGGATTTAAAGGAAGGCAGCCTTGCAGCCATGCAGGTTGTAATTACAGCTTTTCCGGTCATGATGCTGGCTATGAATATCACGACCATCGCCGTTGTTTGGTATGGGGGAAATTTAATTATTGCAGGTAAGATGCCGGTAGGTGATTTAACTGCATTTACAATTTATATTGTACAGATATTAATGTCCCTTATGATGCTGTCCATGGTATTTTTACAGGCTTCACGCGCCATGGCATCCTTAAAACGTGTCAATGAAGTTCTAAGTACAGAGATTGATTTATCTGATGAAGACGCAGCATATAAAGCTGCTACCGTAACAGAGGGCAGAGTCGAATTTAGGGATGTGAGCTTCCAGTATCTTAAAGGTAAGGAAGATATGGTCTTAAAGAAAATAAGTTTTACTGCAGAACCGGGGGAGACTATTGGTATTATCGGGTCCACAGGAAGCGGTAAAACGTCTCTGGTGCAGATGATTCCAAGGCTTTATGACGCTGATGAGGGTAAAGTACTGGTGGATGGCATCGATGTGAAGGATTATTCTCTTAGAAATCTAAGAGAAAGTGTTGCCATGGTTTTACAGCAGAATGTCTTATTCTCAGGTACCATAGAAGAGAACTTAAGGTGGGGAGACGAGAGTGCCACCATGGAAGATATTATAGAGATGGCTGAAAGCGCCCAGGCCAACGGGTTTATTACAAACTTTAAAGATGGTTATGAGACCGATCTTGGGCAAGGCGGCTCCAATGTATCCGGCGGACAAAAACAAAGGCTTTGTATTGCTAGAGCCCTGTTAAAAAGACCTAAAATACTCATTTTAGATGACAGCACCTCTGCAGTGGACACGGCAACAGAAGCTAAAATACGCGAATGCTTTCAGACTACTTTAAAGGATACGACAAAGTTTATTATAGCTCAAAGAATTGGTTCCGTAGAAAAAGCAGATAAGATAATTGTGTTAGATGAAGGGGAAATCGTTGGCATGGGTTCACACGATGACTTAATGAAGTCTTGTGAGGCATATCAGGAGATTTACTTTTCCCAGAGAGACCGGAAAAAGGAGGTGGGCGCATAAATGGATAATGCACAAAGAGTTGAAAGTTTAAAGCGGCGTTATGGACGTTCTCTGCCTCCTGCAAAACATAAAGGCGGCATGGGCGGGAAAAAAATGATGAAGACTGGAACGCCTAAGAATACAAAAGCAACCATCAAACGACTCCTGTCCTATTTAAATGAATTCAAAATCAGAATGGGTGCGGCTCTTTTTGCCGTTGTAGTTGGAACCCTGGCACAGCTTTCAGGAGCCTACATGCTAAGGCCTATTATTAATCAGTTCATTGCACCAACCGATGGAAGCCCAGGTGATGTACCAGGTCTGTTAAGAGGAATTCTGTTAATGGCAGCAGTGATGCTGATCGGTGTAGCGGCAAACTATGTACAGGCCAGGCTTATGCTGACCGTTGCCCAGAATGCATTGCAGAAAATAAGAGAAGATCTTTTTGGTAAAATGCAGACATTGCCGGTACGGTTTTATGACACCAATAACAATGGTGATCTCATCAGCCGTTTCAGCAACGATGTGGATACCATTGGACAGATGTTAAGCTCTACCCTGGTTCAGCTTTTTTCAGGAGCGCTTAGTATTGTAGGAACTCTGCTTCTTATGATATATACCAATATCTGGCTGACCCTTGTAACGGTTGTCCTTGTTCCCATTATGATCAATGCGGGTAAGGCAATCGCAATGAGGAGCCAGAAATACTTCTCAGCCCAGCAGGCTTCTTTAGGAGCTGTAAACGGATATATTGAAGAGACAATCAGCGGCCAGAAGGTAGTAAAGGTGTTCTGTCATGAGGATGTGGCGGAAGAAGAATTTGAAATTTTAAACGAAGATTTAAGAAATAACATGATACATGCTCAGTTTTTCGGCGGAGTCATTATGCCTGTTATGGGAAATTTAAGCCAGCTTAACTATACCCTGACTGCATGCGTAGGCGGACTCTTATGCGTGCTCCGTGGCTTTGATGTGGGTGGTCTCACCGTATTTTTATCCTTCTCCAGACAATTCAGCCGTCCAATCAATGAAATATCCATGCAGCTCAGCAATGTTTTCTCTGCACTTGCAGGAGCAGAGCGTGTGTTTGCCATCATGGATGAAGAGCCGGAACCAGAAGATGATAAGGATGCTGAGGTTCTGGAGCCAATGAAAGGTTTTGTAGAGTTAAAGAACGTTACCTTCGGATATAACCCGGATAAGGTGATACTAAAAGACATCAGTCTTTATGCAAAACCCGGCCAGAAGATTGCCTTTGTAGGATCGACGGGAGCTGGAAAAACTACCATCACCAATCTGGTTAACCGATTTTACGATATTCAGGGTGGTGAAATCACCATTGACGGCAAGAATATCCGTCATTTAAAAAAGGAGAATCTGCGACAGAATATTGCCATGGTTCTCCAGGACACTCATTTATTTACCGGAACTGTTATGGAAAATATCCGCTACGGAAGACTGGATGCCACCGATGAAGAAGTCATCGAAGCTGCAAAAACAGCTTCCGCTTATTCCTTTATCATGCGGCTTCCCTCCGGTTTCGACACGGTGCTAGAGGGAGATGGAGCAAATTTAAGCCAGGGACAGAGGCAGCTTTTAAACATAGCAAGGGCTGCTATTTCGAAGGCACCGATTCTTATCCTTGACGAAGCTACCAGTTCTGTAGATACCAGAACAGAAAAGCATATTGAAACAGGAATGGACCGGTTGATGGCCGATCGGACCACCTTTATCATAGCTCACCGTTTGTCAACCGTTCGAAATTCCGATGCCATTATGGTGCTGGAAAATGGTGAGATCATTGAGCGGGGAGATCATGAGGATTTATTGGCTCAAAAAGGCCGTTATTACCAACTTTATACAGGAGCAGTAGAACTGGATTAATACAGTTATGACTGTCTGACATCAGGAGCATGGAGATAATTTTACCATGCTCCTGATTTTTTGTTTTAATGGAAATTGGGTCATGTTACATAAAAAATCTTACCAGTTAGGAAGCACAGGACATAAATAAGGAAAAATTATCAATAACCCATCAACAAATTAATGATGATTCACGTCATGCCAGGCTCGCAATTTTTAAAGAAAATAACTGTTTTTGAGAAAAAAGGAATAGAAAAATAAGTATGAAATAAAATATAATGGTAAGATAGGAACAATAGTGTCATTTTTTGACGTTAGATTTTTCGTTGTTTCGAATGACAAATTATGGTATACTGGTGAAATTAAAAGTGTTTGCAGAGAAAGGGGTAGTTAGATGGGTTTGCCTACATTTAAAGGCGGCGTTCATCCTTATGAAGGAAAAGAATTGTCTGAAAATAAACCGGTGGTCTTGCTTCAACCAAAGGGAGAGATGGTATTTCCTTTGTCCCAGCATATCGGTGCTCCCGCAAAACCTTTGGTAGAAACAGGGGATAAGGTTTTAATGGGTCAGAAGATTGGTGAAATGGATGGCGCTATTTCAGCCTGTATTATTAGTTCTGTATCAGGAACTGTAAAAGGCATTGAACCAAGAAAAACAGCAGGTGGTTCCATGGTTCCGTCCATCATTATTGAAAATGATGGTGAGGACAAGTCTGTGGAATCCTTCGGCATAAAAAGGGATCCTGAAGCCTTATCAAAGGAAGAGATCCGGAATATTATAAAAGAATCTGGTATTGTGGGTCTTGGAGGGGCAGGATTTCCTACCTATGTAAAACTAACACCAAGAGATGACGCCAAAATTGATACGGTCATTGTAAATGGAGCAGAATGTGAGCCATACCTCACTTCGGATTACCGTATGCTGATGGAAGAACCGGAGAAGCTTATAAAAGGGCTTCGTATCATTCTTCGTTTGTTTGAACATGCAAAGGGCGTCATCGCCATTGAAAATAACAAGCCGGAAGCAATCAAAAGACTGAAAGAGCTGGTTCAGGACGAGCCTGGAATCACCGTATGTCCGTTGTCGACTAAGTATCCCCAGGGCTGGGAGCGAACTCTTATCCAGAGTGTGACCGGAAGAAGAGTAAGCGCAGACATGCTTCCTGCGGAGGTTGGCTGTATTGTAGACAATGTTGACACCGTGATTTCCATTTACAACGCGGTGGCAGAAAGCACGCCTCTGATTCGGAGAATCATAACTGTTACCGGAGACGCGATTGAAAATCCCCAAAACTATAATGTAAGAATTGGAAGCAGCTATGAACAGCTGGTTGAAGCTTCGGGTGGATTTAAAATGGAGCCTAAAAAGCTGATTTCTGGTGGCCCGATGACAGGAAAGGCTCTGGAGGATATAGATATCCCCGTTACGAAGGTAACGTCATCACTAGTTTGTATGGCAGATGATGAGGGAACCCTTGATCCTGTAACGTCTTGTATTCGCTGTGCCAGATGTGTAAGTGTCTGTCCAGGCCGAATCGTCCCTCAGCAAATGGTAATTGCTGCGGTCCACTCAGACACCGAACGGTATTTAAAATTAAAAGGAACAGATTGCTGTGAATGCGGAAGCTGTTCCTATATCTGCCCGGCCAGAATCCCGCTTACTGAGACCTTCATAAACATGAATCGAAGGCTGTCTGAGGCAGAAACAGCGGTCAGGAGGAAGAAAAAATGACTCAATCATTAACGATATCATCATCACCACATACTAGGTCCCAGGTAACGACTCCAAACATTATGTTTGATGTTGCAATTGCCTTGATTCCTGCATCTGCATATGGCGTTTACCAGTTTGGTATAAAAGCAGCACTTATTTTATTTATCAGTGTAATCTCCTGTGTGCTCAGTGAATTTGTCTATCAATCCCTGATGGACAGGCCAGTTACGGTAAGTGACGGAAGCGCTCTGGTCACGGGTATGATTCTTGGACTTAATATGCCGCCGTCCATATCCTTATGGATTCCATTTTTAGGCGGTATATTTGCGATAATTGTTGTAAAGCAGCTTTACGGCGGCATCGGTCAGAATTTTATGAATCCGGCCCTGGCTGCCAGATGTTTTCTACTGATATCTTTTGCAGGGGAGATGACTACGTTTACATACCATGACGCGGTTGTAAGCCCAACTCCACTTGCTGCTTTAAAAGCGGGACAATCGGTTGATTTAACCGCCATGTTCATTGGAAAAATACCTGGATCCATGGGGGAAGTATCTGTAATTGCCCTGTTGATCGGTGCTGTTTATATGTTGATTCGCAAGGTAATTACCTTAAGAATTCCAGCAGCTTATCTCATTACCTTTGCCTTGTTTGTATTTATTTTCGGACAGCAGGATATAAGCTATGTTCTTGCCCATTTATGTGGGGGCGGAGTCATCTTTGGTGCATTTTTTATGGCAACAGATTATTCCTCTAGTCCAATCACAAGTAAAGGGCAGATACTATTTGGAATACTTCTGGGAATTTTAACCGGCTTATTCCGGTTATTTGGAGGATCTCCGGAAGGAGTATCTTATGCTATTATCCTTAGTAACCTATTGGTACCGTTAATTGAGGAAATTTCTTTCCCGATTCCATTAGGAAGGGAGAAAAGATAAGATGAAATATGGACAAATTTTAAAAGATGCTTTAATTTTATTTGCAATTACTGTAATATCCGGTTTGATTCTTGGTGGTGTTCATGAGCTGACCAGAGATACGATTAATAAGTCAGCGATTGCAGCTCATCTGGAAGCCTACAAAACTGTATTTCCTGATGCGGTTGATTTCAAAGCTGATGATAAACTTACGGATGCATTAAAAAAGAGCAATGAAGAGCTTCCATCACAGGATTACGGTAATGTTGGCTTAGATCAGGCATTGCAGGCTGTGGATAAAAGCGGATCAGTTCTCGGGTATGTAGTTACTTCTCATTCCAATGACAGCTATGATGGACTGGTACAGATCCTGGTTGGAATCAATGCTGATAAGACGATTAAAGGAATTGAAATGCTGGAACTAAATGATACTCCTGGTCTTGGTCAAAGAGCAGAGGAGCCGGAGTTTAAGGGCCAGTTTGCAGGTAAGTCAGGAGAAAGTCTGACCGTAACAAAGTCTGGCAATGCAGGTGAGGGTGAAATTAATGCCATAAGCGGAGCCACCATTACCTCCCGTGCAGTTACCAATGCAGTGAATGCTGCACTATACCTTATGTATCAAAACGTTGACCAATAGGAGGTGAAGAGATGAAGAATCATAATATGGAACGAATATGGAACGGCATCTGGAAGGAGAATCCAACCTTTGTAATGATGCTTGGAATGTGTCCCACACTGGCTGTTACCACTTCTGTAATCAACGGTTTTGCAATGGGAATTTCAACAGCTCTGGTATTGATATTTTCCAATATCCTAATTTCCCTTCTTCGCAAGATTATTTCAGATAATATCCGGATCCCGGCTTATATCGTTATCGTTGCCGCTCTTGTAACAACCGTTCAGATGCTGTTGCAGGCGTATGTCCCTTCCCTTTACACAGCACTGGGAATCTATATTCCCCTCATTGTGGTAAACTGTATCATTTTAGGAAGAGCCGAGTCCTTTGCATCTAAAAATGGTATTGTAGTATCTGCATTTGATGGACTGGGAATGGGAATCGGTTTTACCATTGCTCTGTCCTTAATCGGTTTTGTCCGTGAAATACTAGGTGCAGGATCTGTCCTTGGCATGATGGTGATACCAGAGAGATATCACATTACTGCGTTTGTACTGGCTCCTGGTGCGTTCTTTGCCCTTGCTGTACTGACTGCCTTACAAAATAAATTCAAGGCTCCATCTGCGACGAATGGTGCTTCTGGTGCCTGCGGTGCTGGCTGTGGCTCTTGTGGAGAGCTTTCCAACCATAAAGTGCCTAAAAGTGGAAAAGGAAAACAAGGACAAGGAAAAGAATAGGAGGTTAAAGGATGAAAGAACTGTTGTTAATTGCCGTGGGCGCTGCCCTGGTAAATAACGTGGTACTTAGCCAGTTTCTAGGCTTATGCCCCTTTCTTGGGGTGTCAAAGAATGTAAAAACGGCTGCGGGGATGGGTGGTGCAGTGGTCTTTGTTATCACCATTTCTTCTCTGGTTACCAGTATGATTTATAATGGGATTTTGGTTAATCTTCACCTAGAATATCTCCAGACCATGGTATTTATTCTGGTAATAGCGGCTCTGGTTCAATTTGTCGAACTATTTATGAAAAAAAGCATGCCGCCTCTTCATAAGACCATGGGTATTTACCTGCCCCTGATCACCACCAACTGTGCCGTGCTTGGAGCTGCTCTTACCAATGTTTCCAAAAGCTATGGAATCTTACAAAGCGTTGTAAATGGAATCGGTATCTCCGCGGGATTTACCATTGCAATTGTTATGCTGGCTGGAATCCGGGAAAGGATTAAATATAATGACATCCCAGAATCCTTCAAGGGTTCTCCCATTATTTTAATTACTGCGGGACTTATGGCAATTGCTTTTTTGGGGTTTGCAGGGCTTATATAGAAAGGAAGAAGATTGCTCATGATAATTGGAATGTTATCTGCGGCTGCTGTTTTAGGAGGAACGGGTATTTTAGTTGGTCTATTCCTTGGGGTTGCCAGTGAGAAATTCAAAGTAGAGACTGATAAAATAGAAATCTTGGTTAGAGGCGCACTGCCCGGAATCAACTGCGGACGGTGCGGCTATGCAGGCTGTGATGCACTGGCGAAGGCCATTGCAGAAGGCAGTGCCCCTGTTACGGGCTGTCCTGTAGGCAGGGATAAGACAGCGGATAAAATCCGTGAAATTATGAATCAAAATTAAACATAAAACCCCCTGGTGCGGCTAACCGCATACCAGGGGGTTTTTACTATTAGAAATTAAAGTATTTGATTGCGTTGTTATAAGAAATTCCTTCGATGATTTCCTTTAATGCCTTCTGGTCATCTGGATATTCTCCGTTATCTACCCAGCCTCCGATTAATTCGCAAAGGATTCTGCGGAAGTATTCGTGTCTTGTGTAAGATAAGAAGCTTCTGGAGTCAGTAAGCATACCAATGAAATTGCCAAGGCAGCCAAGGTTTGCAAGTGAGGTCATCTGCTCGGTCATTCCTACCTTGTGATCGTTAAACCACCAGGCAGAACCCTGCTGAATTTTTCCAGGATACTCGCTCTGGAAGCAGCCAAGAATGGTTCCGATGGAAGCATTGTCGTTAGGGTTTAAGGAATAAAGAATGGTTTTCGGAATCTCGTTGGTAGCACTTAATGCATTTAAAAAGTCAGCCATCTGAGCGGATGGAGCATAGTTGTTGATGCAGTCAAAGCCGGTATCAGCACCAAGTTTTTCAAACATCATAGCGTTATTATCACGCTTACAGCCATAATGAAGCTGCATCACCCAACCCATACGATTGTATTCCTTTGCTACGAATAACATAAATGCAGTTTTAAATTTCAGTTCTTCTTCTTTGGAAATGGCTTTTCCAGCAAGTCCTTTTGCAAAGATTGCTTCCAGCTCAGCGTCGTCTGCCGGAACGTACATCACATATTCAAGAGCATGGTCAGATACAGAACAACCCTGGTTCTTAAAGAATTCCATACGGTTTTTAAGAGCAGCCTTTAAGGAAGAGAAATCTTTAATTTCCATTCCGCTGACCTCTGATAATTTTCCGATGTAGGAAGCGAAATCAGGCTTTTCTACGTTCATTGCCTTGTCCGGTCTCCAGGCAGGAAGCACCTTTACGTCAAAAGAAGTATCTGCTGCGATCTTCTGATGCCATTCCAAGGAATCAGCTGGATCGTCGGTGGTGCAGATCAGAGTAACGTTGGACTGCTTAATGATATTACGTGCGCTCATGGATGCCTCATGAAGCTTTTCGTTGCAGAGATTCCATACTTCTTCAGCAGTATCGCCATTTAAATAGCCGGTATAGCCAAAGTATCTCTGAAGTTCCAGATGACTCCAGTGATAGAGCGGGTTACCAATGAGCTTAGAAAGTGTCTCTGCCCATTTCTGGAATTTCTCACGATCGGAAGCATCACCGGTTATATATTTTTCATCCACACCGTTAGAGCGCATCTGACGCCATTTATAATGGTCGCCGCCTAACCAAACCTGAGTGATGTTGTCGAACTTGCGGTCTTCAAAAATCTCCTGAGGATTGATGTGGCAATGGTAGTCTACGATGGGCATATTCTTTGCATAGGTGTGGTAAAGTGATTTTGCGGAATCGGTAGACAGTAAGAAATCCTGGTCCATAAATTGTTTCATGTTAGTGAGTCCTCCTTGTATATATGATTAAAAATTAGTAGTACCTCGTTTGATTAACTCCGAAGTTATAGTTGTCTTTGCCGGTACGTTTCCATTGTTCAACACCTTCATCAGGGTATGGACAGTGGTGGTGCAGATGGACTCCACTTTATTGTCCACAGAGGTGAGCTCTGGAGTCGTACATCTTGAAAGAATGGAGTTATTATAACCAATAATATTAATATCCTCAGGTATTTTAAGTCCGGCCTGCTCTCCATATTTGACAGCACCCACGGCCAGAATATCTTCGGCTGCAAAGACAGCGTCAAAATGGATACCTTTTAAAGAGAGGAGCTTAAGATGCTCCATGGCGGAATCAATATCCTTTGGAGAAATAACCAGAAGTTCATCACGAATGGGCAGACCGGAATCAGTCAATGCCTTACGGTAACCGGAAAGCTTTAATAAATTGCTGTAAGAGTTTCCGGAATAAAGATAAAGTATGGAGGAACGTCCTGCCTTAATCAGTTTTGAGACAGCATCGTATACAGCAGCCTGGTCGTCACAGACAGTACTGTAAATCTGTTCCCCGTCAAGATGTCCGTTGACCAGCATAATCGGAATATCTTTGGCAGCCTCTAAAAGATAGGCATTGTCCTTTGCTTTTGCTTCTATATAATGGGAACCAGTGAGTATAATGGCATCCACCCGCTTGGAACATAGCAGTTCTAAGTATTTCTTCTTTGTTTCAGGCAAATAGCCGCTGCAGCAGAGAATGGAATCGTATCCGTTCTTTCTAAGCTCCTTTTCTAAGTAGGAGATGGCCTCTGCAAGCCATGGGTCAGAAGAGTCAGAACACATGATTCCAATGGTCTTCATGGTATTAAGCCCCAGGCTCCTGGCGAATACATTAGGGGTATATCCCAGCTCATCCATAACAGCAAGTACCCGCATTCTGGTCTTTTCACTGACATTGGGATTTCCGTTGATAACTCGGGAAACGGTGGCGATCGAAACGTGGGCATGTTTGGAAACATCATAGATATTCAAAAGCAGCACCTCCGTAATTGTAAGTATTTACATACCTCACTTATTATACCTAATTATGATAAATAATACAATCCCTGATTTATTTTTTTGTAGAAATAACCCAATAAAAGTGGATTATAATGTAAATGCTTTCAAAATCTTCGTATATACGAAAATTGACTTGCATTTTTTTGTTTTTCAGGAGTATACTAAGAAGTAGAAACGGAGGCAAGCCATGAAACTCAATCGGACCACTCAAAGAACAGTGGATATTTTAAAACTTATTTCCCGGTCACCGGAAGGTGCCACATTAGATGATCTCTGTGAAAAGCTGGATCTGCCAAAAACAAGCGCCTATGATATTGTTACTACCTTAGCAGAGATGGGTATGGTAAATGTAAAGCGGGGGCAGAAGCAGAATTACACCATAGGCTTAATGTCTTACCGGATTGGAGTCAATTATACGAATAATCTTAATTTTATAGGCACCATTGAACCGATTCTTAAGGCATTTGCAAAAGAAGTGGGGAAAACAGTCTTCTTCGGAGTACCTTCCGATCATCATGTCGTGTACATATGTAAATTTGAGCCGGAAAATCCGATCATCACCACAGCAACTGTGGGATCAAAGAATCCTATGTACTGTACCTCTCTTGGAAAAGTCATTCTTGCTTACAGCGAGGATGAAAAAAGGGAACAGATGATCAGCCGGATTAAATTCACCCAATTTACTGAGCGCACCATAAAGGACAGAGACCAGCTCCTTAAAGAACTTGAAGAAGTGAGGGAGAGGGGATATGCCTTTGACGCAAGAGAGATGGAAGAGCATATGCAGTGCGTTGGCGCTCCGGTTTTTGACAGGGACGGCAATGTGCTGGGAGCGATTAGTATGTCCACCCTTTATAAGCCTGTGGAGGATTATGAAGCACTTGGAAAACTGATTTCCCAAAAGGCAATGGAGGTTTCCAGGTTATTAGGATATCTTGGAAAAATATGAGGAATACCTGTTGACAAAATCAGTAGAAACGATTAATATTCAAGTATAAGAATCGTAAATATGAAGTTGTTTCGTATATACGAATTAAGAGAAGGAGAGAGCAAGAATCATGAAAAAAGAACAGGTTTTATCTAAGATGAAAAAAGACTGCCTCGTAGCTGTTGTTCGTGCTAAGAACTTGGAGCAGGGTGAAAAAGTAGTTGACGCAATCATCGCAGGCGGTATTAACTTTATTGAGATCACTATGACTATGGATGAAGGAAATCCAATCGAATTCATCGCAAAAATGTCTGAAAAATATAAGAGTAATGAGGATGTTGTCATTGGCGCAGGTACTGTACTTGATCCTGAGACAGCAAGAGCAGCAATCCTTGCAGGTGCAAACTACGTAGTAAGCCCTGGCTTAAACGTAGATACAATCAAACTTTGCAACCGTTACAGAGTACCAATGCTTCCAGGCGTTATGACACCAACCGAAGCAATCACAGCATTAGAAGCTGGTTGTGACATCATCAAGATCTTCCCAGGCAATATCATGGGACCATCTGCAATCAGTTCCTTCAAAGGACCTCTTCCACAGGGTGATTTCATGCCATCCGGTGGTGTTGATGTTGATAACGTTGACAAATGGATCAAAGCTGGCGCATATGCAGTTGGTACAGGCAGCAGTTTAACACAGGGCGCTAAAACAGGCGATTTCGCAGCAATTACCGCTAAGGCAAAAGAATTTGTTGAAGCAGTAGCAGCAGCACGCAAATAATTAAAACTAACTTAAGAATTAAGGAGAGTACAAAATGGCAAAGATCGTAACCATGGGCGAGATCATGTTAAGATTATCTACCCCGAACAATGAAAAATTTATTCAGGCAGATGAGTTTGATGTAAACTACGGCGGCGGAGAAGCTAACGTAGCAGTTTCTTTAGCAAATTACGGACATGAAGCTGAGTTTGTATCTGCTGTACCGAAGAATCCAATCGGTGAGTGTGCAGTTGCAGCGCTTAGAAAATATAATGTAGGAACAAAGCACATTGCAAGAGGCGGAGAAAGACTTGGTATCTATTTCTTAGAGACAGGTTCTGCTATGAGAGCTTCTACTGTTGTTTATGATAGAGCACATTCCTCTATTTCTACTGCAAAAGCTTCTGATTTCAACTTTGATGAGATCTTTGAAGGCGCTGACTGGTTTCACTTTACCGGAATTACACCAGCAGTAAGTGACGGCGCAGCAGAGCTTACTGAGGCTGCCTTAAAGGCAGCTAAGGCTCACGGCGTAACAGTTTCTGTTGACTTAAACTTCCGTAAGAAATTATGGTCTTCTGAAAAAGCTCAGAAGGTTATGACAAACTTAATGCAGTACGTTGATGTTTGTATCGGTAATGAAGAGGATGCGGAAAAGGTTCTTGGATTTAAGCCAGGCAACACTGATGTAACCAGCGGAGAGCTTGAGTTACAGGGCTATGTAGATATCTTCAATCAGATGATCGACAAGTTCGGCTTTAAGTATGTAGTAAGCTCCTTACGTGAGAGCCGCTCTGCATCTGACAATGGATGGTCAGCTTGTATCATGGATGGTGCAACTCGTGAGTTCTATCACTCCAGAAAATATCATGTAACACCAATCGTAGACCGTGTAGGCGGCGGAGATTCCTTCGCAGCAGGCGTAATCTGCGGAATGGTAGATAAAAAAGACTTCAAGGGTGCTCTTGAATATGCAGTAGCAGCTTCTGCATTAAAGCACACAATTCCTGGAGACTTTAACCTGGTTACAAGAGAAGATGTTGAGACTCTGGCAGGCGGAGACGGATCAGGACGCGTTCAGAGATAATGATCGGAACGGATTCCTGCCATTAAAAAGGGATAAAAGACATCGGGGGTCATGTAGAATGACCCCCTTTTTTAAAACTTATGGAGGAAATATCAGTATGAGCGACAGACCATTTGATTTATTAACCCTTGGTGAATTGCTTTTGCGTCTGTCTCCGGCAGGCGTGGAGAGGCTTGTCAGAGGCGATTCCTTTCAGAAACAGGTTGGGGGAGCGGAGTTGAACGTTGCAGTAGGTGCTGCTCTTTTAGGACTTCATACCGGATTGGTTACCCAGCTTCCAGCTCATGATATGGGAAAGTTTGCAAAGAATAAAGTCCGTTCCTATGGAATCAGTGATGATTATTTTGTATATGATCAGAGTTCCAACGCAAGGCTGGGGCTTTATTATTATGAGTATGGGGCTTATCCAAGAAAACCAAAGGTTGTTTATGACAGAAAAAACAGTTCCTTTGTCTATATTAATGAGGATTCATTTCCTGACGAAATGTATAAGGCAACTACCTGCTTTCATACTACGGGCATTACCCTTGCCCTTTGTGAGAATACCAGGAAGACTGCCATTGATATGATCCGTAAATTTAAGGAATCAGGAACAATCATTTCCTTTGATGTAAATTTCCGTGGAAATTTATGGACCGGTGAGGAGGCGAAAGCCTGCATAGAGGAGATTCTCCCTTATGTGGATATATTCTTCTGCTCGGAAGATACGGCAAGACTGACCTTTAAAAAAGAGGGAACGGTCAAAGAGATGATGAAGAGCTTTACAAAGGATTATCCTATTTCGATTGTAGCATCTACTCAAAGAATCGTACATAGCCCCAAGAGTCATACCTTTGGGTCTGTTATATATGATGCTTCGAGAGATGAATACTATGAAGAGGAACCATACCACAACATTGATGTAGTTGACCGAATTGGAAGCGGAGATGCTTATATTGCAGGAGCTTTATATGGCCTTTTAAGCAGTGGTGGAGACTGTATGAAGGCAGTTCAGTATGGCAATGCCACAGCAGCCTTAAAGAATACCATACCAGGTGATCTGCCTACCTCAGATTTAAGCGAAGTAAATACGGTTATCCGGGAACACAATGATAAAGGGCCTCAGAGCGAAATGAGCCGATAAGATAGTAATACCATGAAACTGGCGGAGAAGAGTTTTTAGACTCTTACCCGCCTGTTTTGTGGTATTCAGAATAATTGTTTCATGAAAGGACGTGTTTTATAAGGGCAAGTGAGACTATGGCGACTTATTGATTTTGCCTGTGCTATTTAAACCTTTAAATTAATAAGATATAATTTAAAAGATTTGCGATCAAATAATAATACATAATTGACAAAATATGGATAATATAATATAGTGATACTAGATAAAATGTTCAACAAATATCATATAAATATCAATTTAAACGTTTAAACTATAAAAATCCGCTGATAGAATCGTTATTCTCTTTCGGCGAATTAAAAACCTGTCAGTTTAAACGATTAAATAAAAAATAATTTTTGGAGGACAGATGAATGAGAAGGAAGAAATTATGGGGACGTATTTTTCTGGCAGCGGCAATCGTGGGGGTATTGGCCGGATGCAGCTCAAAAGGAGGGGAAACGACTGGGGCATCATCAGTAGAAAAAACGAAAAAAGAGGAAGGACAGAAGGTTACCATAGCAGTATGGAATGAACCGAATAAGAATGAGGCGCTGAATATGTATGCGCAGGCGGAAAAAGCAACTGGAATTAAGGTGGAAGTGACGGTGATTCCGGAAAGTGATTATTCTTCAAAGTTAAACCAGATGGTTTCCACAGGCGATGATTCCGCTGATATCTATGTAATCTGGGAGAATGATATTGCCAATTTTGCCAAGGCAGGAGGCATCATTCCCATGGACGATTACTTAAAGAGCTCTTCGATTCAGACCGGAGATTTTATTGATGCGGTATCTTCCTTATCAGCGGGGCTTGGGGGAACCTACGGTCTGCCATGGTGTGCGGCTACAGAGCTTCTTTTCTATAACAAAGATATGTTTGATGCAGCCGGGATTCCATACCCGGGAAATGACTGGTCCTATGAAGATTATAAGTCCGCAGCAGAAAAACTGACGAAAAAGAAGGCTGACGGCACCACAGAGCAATATGGCTCTGCACTTCCCAATACACAGACCTGGTGGGCCGGAATCGGAGGGGCAGGAGATAAGGTATACGATCCTTCCAAGGGAGAGATGGTAATTGGAGACGGAGCAGTCTCCTTTGTCACAGACGTGGCGGCTATGACAAAGAACGGAATCATGCCAGAACCTTCTTCTGATACAGCAGATATATTTGCCTCAGGGAAAGCCGCTATGAGCTGGCAGGGAAGCTGGAATATAGGAACCTATGGCAGCAGCCTTTCCTTTCAGTGGGATATTGCAACCATACCAACGGATCAGGTAAAATACAATACCCTTCATACCGGCTTTTACAGCATTAATTCAAAGAGCAAAAACAAGGATGCAGCATTCCGGGTGATTGAATATCTTATGGGGGAAGAGGGACAGACCATTAACTCAAAGGCCAGCGGCAATCCTTCTGCCATCAAGTCCATTGCAGAAAAGGGGGCTTGGAAGGTGGAGAGCGCTTCCTCTGTAAAAAACTGGGAAGCCATGACCGATTCCTTAAAGGCCGGAGTATTTGGATATACCTGTCTTCCGTCAGGAGTCACCAATAATGCGATCAGTGAATTTAATGCAGCAGTTCTGGGACAGAAAACTCCAGAAGAGGCAGTGAAAAAAGCGGATGCCTATGCACGGGAAACCATTGGTTACTAGTCTGGGAGGTAAGTGAAAGAACATGGAAAAAATAAGCAGTAAGGCGGCAAAGAAAAGGCTTGCCAATCATTTGACAGCTTATGCTTTTTGCGCTCCGTGGATGATTGGCTTTGTATGTTTTACCCTGTTTCCAA
This sequence comes from Lacrimispora xylanolytica, assembly GCF_026723765.1. Taxonomy (NCBI): domain Bacteria; kingdom Bacillati; phylum Bacillota; class Clostridia; order Lachnospirales; family Lachnospiraceae; genus Lacrimispora; species Lacrimispora xylanolytica. Next base: position 2,674,160 of record NZ_CP113524.1, on the reverse strand, counting down.
TCATTTTTTTATTTGCTGTCAGCCTGACCAACCGGAAGCTCAATGGTGTTTCAAAATACATAGGCCTTGCAAATTATATCAATATGTTTCAAAGCAGTACCTTCTGGAATTCCCTTTGGGTTACCTTGTTTTTTACAATAGTTATGATGATTGTAACTACCATTTGGGCAGTGGTTATGGCACTGCTCCTTAATTACAAGCAAAAGCTCAATGGTTTGTTTCAATTTTGCTATTTTCTACCGTCGGTAATTCCGACGGTAGCACTTGCCTATACGTTTCGTACCATATTTGGAAAAGAAGCAGGGCTTTTAAATGGAATCATTTCTGCAATAACAGGTAAAAATGTTATGGTCAATTGGTTGTATGACAGCCGTACAGTCTATGTGGCGCTGTTTTTCATCACGTTATTTACATATAATACCGGTCAGATGATGCTCATATTTCGTTCTGGATTGAATGATGTGCCCAGAGAACTTTATGAGGCATGCGATATAGACGGAGCCAATCCGTTGCAGAAGTTTATTAAGATCACCTTGCCCATGATATCACCGATTGTGCTTTTTAATGCAGTTATGGGCTGTATCAGCGCATTAAATGGCTCCTTTGCTCTTTTATACCCTCTGACCGGAGAAAATGGTGATCCCAATGGAATGTCTCAGGTGCTGAGCCTTTTAATTTACAAGGAAGCCTTTAGCAATATGAAGGTGGGCTATGCCTGCGCCATGTCAGTCATACTGTTCCTGATTGCCTGTTGTTTTGGAATTGGTATATTTGCAATCTCAAAGAAGATTGTATATTATGAAACTTAAGGAGGAGAGGGCATGAAATCAGCAAAAACAAGAAAAAGAGCTGGCCGGATTTTGATTTTCACTTTGAAACTTCTGGTTGGAATTATAATGTTTTCTCCAATTATATGGGTAAGCACTGGTTCCTTTAAAACCTTAACTGAATTTACCACATCTTCAGAGCTCTTACCCCAAAAGGGAACGCTGGAAAATTTTAAATATATTTTCTATCATTCTAATTACTTGCTCTATATTAGAAATACAGTGCTTCTGATGGCAGGAACCACTCTGGGAACGTTATTATCCTCCTCACTGGTGGCTTATCCTCTTGCGAGAATGGAGTTTCCAGGGAAAAATCTCATATTTTCTCTTATTGTAGGAACTATGATGATTCCTAATATCGCTTTGATTGTTCCTCAGTATATTATGTTTGGTAAGGTCGGCTGGCTGGATTCTCTGCTTCCCATGATTGTTCCGGCATTTTTTGCCTATCCATATAACGTATTTTTATTCCGTCAGTTTTTCCGTTCCATTCCAAGGGAACTAGATGAGGCTGCTACTATGGATGGATGCAGCAGAATAGGGATTTTTTTTCGTATACTGATTCCTCTGTCTAAATCCACCTTTACCACCATTGGTGTGTTATCCTGTGTATTCTGGTGGAATGAACTGACTCAGCCGGTTTTTTATATAAACAGTGATAAATGGAGGACTCTGACCATTGCACTTATGACCACATTTATGTATACTTCTGGTAATGCATTTGTAATCAACTGGCCTTCCATTATGGCTGCCTCTACATTAATGATTCTGCCACCTATGTTTCTTTACTTATTTGGGTCCAGATTCTTAGTGGAAGGCATTAAAACGTCAGGTTTGAAGGGATAAACAGGAAAAAGGAAAGAGAGAGTAGGGAGCCCCATGACATTAAAAGAAATTGCATCCATGGCCGGTGTGTCAGTAGCAACTGTTTCGTATGTACTGAATAATACGGCACAGGTGAGCGATGAGACCAGAAAAAAGGTAGAGAAAATCATTAAGGAAACCGGATACCGTTCCAATATCCTGGCAAAGAGTTTAAGAAGGAATGAATCCTTTTTGGTAGGTGTCATTGTAGAGGATGTAACGGTATGGCATACCGCTTATATTATTGACGGAATCAACGAAATTGCAGAGGCAAGAGGATACAATACTGTACTGAGCAATTTAAGGCTGTTAAATAAAATTGAATCTCAATTCGATCACATTTCCAATTATCAAAAGGATATTGATAAAGCACTGGATGTCATGGTCGGAATGCAGGTTGATGGCATTATTTACGTAGGGATGCACGACCGGAAGATCAGCCATATTCTGCGAAATGTTAAAAAACCAGTGGTCTACTGCTACTGTTATACAGACGGAGAAGGGTCATCGGTTCGTTACAGCAATGAAAAGACCGTTTATCAAATGACGCAGATGCTGATCGAACATGGTCACAGAGAGTTTGGGGTGATTAACGGATTAAAGGAGTCAGAACCAGCTGCACTTAGATATCGTGGCCTTCTAAAAGCCCTTAACGAAGCTGGTATCACCTTGAAAGAGGAGAATATAACCTGTGGAAACTGGAACTACCGGGAAGGAAAAGAAGCAGCGAAGAAACTGCTGGATAAGGACAATCACCCCACCGCAATCGTAGCCATGAATGATGATATGGCAGTTGGTGTCTGTGATGCGGCAAAAGAGCTGGGGCTTAAGATTCCGGATGATGTATCTGTTACCGGTTTTGATAACGCAGATATCATTCAATACGTAACGCCACGAATCACAACGGTGGAAAGACCTTTGCAGGAGATGGGGTACCGCTCCATGGAGCTTTTGCTTGAGAGCATAAGCGGGGCCAGTGTGGGGGAAGTGAGCATAACGCTTCCTTGTGCTCTGATTGAAGGAGAGTCTGTAAAAAAACTGAAATAAGGAAAAAAGATAGCAGAGCGAGGGAAAGGTATGGAGGGAAATAAACTGACAAGTGTGGATTTAAAACATATTGAAATACAAGATTCATTTTGGGGAAAATATATCAATCTTGTGGATGAGGTGATCTTACCATTTCAGTGGGAACTTATTAATGACAGAGTGGAAGGTGCAGAAAAAAGCTATTGTATCAGGAATTTCCGTATCGCAGCAGGGAAAGAAACCGGAGAGCATAAGGGCATGGTGTTTCAGGATACAGACGCTGCAAAGTGGCTGGAGGCAGTTGCTTATTCTTTAAATAAAAATAGAAATTCCAGGCTGGAGGAGGCAGCAGATCAAACCATTGATCTGATTGCAGAAGCTCAATGTGAAGATGGGTATTTAAACACGTATTATACCATTACCGGCAATCAAAGATGGTCAAATTTATTTGAAGGACATGAGCTTTATACCGCAGGCCATATGATTGAGGCAGCAGTGGCCTATTATCAGGCAACCGGGAAAAGAAAGTTTCTGGATGTTGTATGCAAGCTTGCTGATTATATCTGCCAGGTCTTTGGACCGGAGGAAGGGAAGATTCATGGTTATCCCGGTCACCCTGAAGTGGAGCTTGCCCTGGTAAAGCTATACCGGATTACAGGAAATAACAACTATCTTTGTCTGGCGGATTATTTTGTAAGAACAAGAGGGGAAAGACCCTGTTATTTTCTAAATGAGGATTGTATCAAAAATGGCAATTACATTTTCCCTGAATTTAAAGATTTCGACCTGGATTATAATCAGTCGCATATGCCGTTAAGTGAACAAATGACTGCGGAAGGCCATGGAGTCCGAGCTGTTTATTTATACAGCGCAATGGCTGATCTGGCCTATGAATACCAGGATGAAGATCTTCTTCGTCAGTGTGAAACGCTCTGGGATAATATTGTAAACAAGAGGATGTATATAACCGGCAGCATTGGGTCCGCGTCTTATGGAGAGCGCTTCACTGGTGATTACGACCTGCCCAATGATACGAATTACTCAGAATCCTGTGCAACGGTAGGTCTTGCCATGTTTTCCAACCGAATGTTTCATCTCACCAGAGATGGAAAGTACATGGATATCGTAGAAAAAGCCTTATATAACACCCTTCTTTCTGGAATTGCAATGGATGGAAAGCATTTCTTTTACGTAAATCCTTTGGAAATGGTGCCGGAGACAGTAAAGAAAAATCCCACCTATCGCCACGTAAAAACAACCAGACAGTTATGGTTTGGTGTGGCCTGCTGTCCTCCCAACATTGCAAGAACCCTTGCTTCCCTTGGAAATTACATATACGCGGTGGACGAACATACCATCTATGTCAATCTTTTCATACAGAGCAGCATTGACTGCCAGCTTTCAGGTAGAAACGTAAATGTAAGGCAGGAGTCCAACTATCCTGAAAGTGGAAAGGTAACTCTCTTTGTAAAGCCTCAGGAAGAGGGCAGCGAATTTACTCTTGCAATACGAATTCCAACCTACTGTAAGGAGGCCGTTCTGAGAATCAATGGAAAAGAAGAATCCCCGCAGCCAGAAAAAGGATATGTACATATAAGACGGCTGTGGAAAAAGGAAGAGGAGGTAGTGATTGAACTGAAGGTTCCCTTCCGTTACGTAAGATCCAATCCCAGGGTACGTCATAATATTGGAAGAATCAGCCTGATGAAAGGGCCGGTGGTCTATTGCCTGGAAGAGGCCGATAACGGGGATTATCTTTCAACCGCAGTCATTGATACCAGGATAGAGCCAAAGGAAGAGTTTGATCATCAGCTCTTAAAGGGGACTTTATGCGCCAGAATAAAAGGGGCACGTATTGACTATGGGAAAACAGGAAGCTCCCTTTATGAGGCGGAGAGGCCTGTCTATAAGGAAGCAGAATTTAAAGCAGTCCCTTACTCCTCCTGGAATAACCGGGGCGAAGGAGAGATGATTGTCTGGATGAGAGAAAAGGATTAAAAGAAATAAAAGAATCAAGGATAAGGCTGAATCAAAAAATGAACTGGCCCTCCATATGTTAGACTGATTCGTCTAATGAATGGAGGCCAGTTCAGATACATGGTTCAGGCTTTTTCTATTTGATTAATTTCCGCATTCAATGCTTATTTCATTGAACTTATCTAAAATGAATTCGATATTTAAGCTGCTTTTCTCCTCATTGGCCTTATCCACCACGGCATTGCCCTGGTGCATCATGAGGAGACGGTTTCCATACTCCACTGCATAACGCAGGTTGTGAGTAACCATGATAGTAGTCAGCTGCTTTTCCTTAACAATCTGGTCCGTCAGTTCCATGATGATTTCAGCTGTTTTAGGATCCAGAGCTGCGGTATGTTCATCTAAAATGAGGAATTCAATGGGGGTCATAGTGGACATTAAAAGGGCCATGGCCTGTCTTTGTCCTCCGGATAATACGCCTACCTTAACATGCAGCTTGTCTTCAAGGCCAAGCCCCAGGGTACGGAGCTGATCTCTATAAAAATCAATTCGGTTCTTACTGGTGCCCGGAAGAAGATTAAAGGGCTTTCCCTTGGTATCGGCAATTGCCATATTTTCAAGGATAGTCATATTGGGGCAGGTTCCCATGGAAGGATTCTGGTAGACTCTTCCAATCCGGCGGAGACGCTTGTGCTCGGCCATATTGGTAATGTCTGAGCCATTGATTTCAATGGAACCGCTGTCTAATGGAATGCTTCCGCAAATAATATTTAACAGAGAAGTCTTTCCGGAACCATTGCTCCCGACCACAGACACAAATTGCTGATCCTGAATCGTCAGATTAAAATTCTGAAACAGGCACATCTCATTGACGGTTCCCTGATTGTAGTATTTGTTAATGTCACGAAGCTCAAGCATGTTTTTTCACCTTCTTTTCTCTTCCGTTGCTTATTACCAGGATTCCTAAAAACAGAGCAGAAGTAATGATCTTTAAGTCGGAAGCTTCCATTCCAAAAAAGATTGCTATGGATACACAGGCCTTGTATACGATGGAGCCGATAATAACAGCAGTGGTTGCTTTAATAGCTCCAAACCGTTTCAGAAGCTTTGTACCAATGATAACATTGGCAAGGCCGATGACGATGGTACCAGTACCCATACTGATTTCAAAAAATCCCTTTTGCTGACAATATACAGAACCAGCAAGAGCAGCAAGGCCGTTAGCAATGGCAAGGCCAAGAATCTTAACGGTTCCCTTGTCTTTGGCAAGAGAGGTGACAAGGGTCTCGTTATCACCCACAGCTCTTAACAGATAGCCGGATCTGGTCTTTAAATACAGATCAAGGAGAACCTTTACGATCAGTACGATAACAGCCAGTATGACAATGACGCTTACATCAGAAAGTCCCTGTGGAATCACGTTGTTAATAAAAGAATTCTCAAAAATAGTATCATTGTTAAAAAACGGGACGTTGGACTTTCCTGCCAGCCTTAAATTAACGGAGTAAAGTGCTGTCATGACAATAATACCGGATAAAAGATCTCTTACCTTTAATTTGACATGGATGATACCCGTAATACACCCGGCCAGGGCACCTGCAACAAACGCAAGGAGCAGAGCGGTTAAAGGACTGACACCAGCCAGAACTAAAACTGCAGTGAGTGCGCCTCCTAAGGGAAAGGTGCCATCTACGGACAGATCCGGAAAATCCAGGATCTTATAGGTAATGTATACGCCCAGTGCCATAATGGCATAGACCAGGCCTTCTTCTAAAACGCCAAGTATAATTGACATGATATAACTTCCTCCAATATGTTCCTATTCATCAATCTCTTTATTTGATTTCTTTAAAAAGCTCAGCTGCGGAATCTGTAAGTTCAGACGGTAAGGTGATTCCCAGATTTTCTGCTACTTTTGTATTTCCGTAGAATGCTGCGTCTTTGATCACTTCATACTTTAATTCGCTTGCTTTTGCTTCGCCTTTTAATACTTTTGCAGCCATTTTACCAGTCTGTTTTCCTAAATCCACATAATCAAGGCCCATGGCAGCGATACAGCCGATTTTAACCTGTTCAATTTCACTTCCAAAAACAGGAATGTTTTTCTTACCTGCTTTGTCTAAAATAAGAGGAAGGGAGCTTACTACTGTATTATCAGTTAAATTATTTAAACAGTCAACTTTTCCTAAAAGATTATCTGTTGCAAGAGGAATGTCAGCAGTAGCAGAGACTGGTCCTTCCACAATTTCAAAGCCGTAATTGGAAGCAGCCTTCTTGTATTCTGCAATGGCAGCCTCTGAGTTTACTTCGCTCGTGCTGTAAAGAATACCAATGGTCTTTGCGTCAGGAAGAATTTTGCGGATCATCTCAAGCTGTTTTTCCACTGGAAGCTTATCGCTGGTTCCTGTTACTTCTCCCACAGAGCTTCCGTCTTCCTTCGCCAGTGCTGCGGCAACTGGATCAGTGACAGCAGTGTAGATGACTGGAATGTCAGTCTTTTTTGCACCGCTGTAAGCAGCCTGTGCCATAGGAGTTGCAATGGCACAGATAAGATCTGTTTTCTTTGCAATAAAGTTATTGATGATCTGGCTTCCGGTACCTCCATCTGCCTGAGCATTTTCGTACATAATGGTAAGGTTTTTGCCGTCCTCGATTCCTTCTTCCTTTAAGCCCTGGATAAAGCCTTCCCGGCAGTTATCAAGAGAACCGTGCTCTGCAAACTGAGCGATACCAATGGTATAGTTTCCTTCGTTAGAAGAGGCTGAGTCTTTTGCAGGAGCCTTGGAACAGGCAGAGAGTGCAGCGGCAGCAATCGCTGTGATTACTAACAGTTTAACAGATTTTTTCATAAAATATGTCCTCCTAAATTGATTTACGTTGAGAGAGTCAATGAATATTAAGTTTCCTGGAAATAAAAAAAGCCCCAAGTACGTAGTTCTACATACTTGAGACGAATTATACAATCCGCGGTGCCACTCAAATTGACTTTAAAAAAAGCCCACTTTTCATATACTAACATATATGCCACCAGTAATAACGGTTGTGGAATCCGTCAGCCCCTACAAACAATTAGGTTCAGGGCCGCCCTCAAAAGTCCATTCGGCTATCCGCTTTATACCGCACTCGCACCAACGGCGGCTCTCTGAAATATCGCAGGGAAAGCTTACTTCTCTTTTTCAACGGTTTGTTTTATTAGTCACTATCTTAATGCGTTAAAGTCATTTTGTCAATATGTATTTGAAAAAACCTCAATAAGTAATTTTCCATATCTGGAAGCCCTTAGAAGACTTGCATGATACATAAGGAATTTGTTATAATATACGCACATAACATGGAATGTTTCATGCTTAAGATAAAGAAATATAAATTGTGACTGGAGGTTTTTGCTTATGAAACGATTGCTGGTTGTAGTGGATATGCAAAAGGATTTTATCGATGGTTCTCTAGGTACCCGGGAAGCTTTGTCCATTGTCCCCAGGGTAAAGGAAAAAATAGAAGAATATATGGCGACGGCTGACGATGTGGTTTTTACCCTGGATACTCATGAAGAAAACTACTTAGATACACAGGAAGGGAAAAAACTGCCGGTTCTACACTGCATCAGGGGAAGCGAAGGATGGGAACTTCATAGCTCTCTGAAGGATTATGAAGGAAAGCGATTTGAAAAAAGAACGTTCGGGAGTGACGAATTAAGCGCATATATCAAAGGCAGGAATTATGAATCCATAGAGCTTGTGGGGCTTTGTACCGATATTTGTGTCATTTCCAATGCGCTTCTCCTTAAGGCATTTTCACCGGAGACCCCTATTCGTGTGGATTCCTCCTGTTGCGCAGGAGTGACCCCGCAAAGCCATGAGAATGCGTTAAATGCTATGAAGGTATGTCACATAGAGGTAGTCTGATTACGTGCATTTTTAAAACACACCCTAGTTAAATATTGGCAAAGAAAGATACGCATGGATTTGAGTTTCCAATAGGGTAAACTCAAATCCATGCGTATCTTATTTATTAAGCACCATTGGTTTTGTTTGTTATCATAGTAGAGGTATCGCAATATTACATTCCTAGGTTGTGTTTTAACGTCTCAGCATTTCCAGATCATTATAAAAGCCAGGATATGATATATTAACGCATTCTGACCCCAGAATCTCTGTTTCACCGCCTGCACATAATCCGGTAACTGCAAAGGTCATGGCAATCCTGTGATCCAGCTGGCTGTCGATGACGGCCCCGTGGAGGGGCTTGCCGCCACGAATGATCATGCCATCCTCTGTCTCGGTAACATCAGCTCCCATGGCAGTAAGATTCCTGACCATGACTTCAATCCGGTTGGATTCCTTTACTTTTAATTCTGCGGCATCCTTTATAATGGTTTCTCCCTCTGCAAAGCAAGCCATGGCAGCGATCATAGGCAGCTCATCGATAAGCCTTGGTATGATAGCTCCTTCAATAGTTGTGCCATGAAGAGAAGAGTATTTAACAAGAATATCGGCAGTTGGCTCGCCGGAATCCGTGTTTTCATTTAACAGCGTGATGTCGGCGCCCATATCCCGGCATACAGAAAGGATGCCGTCTCTGGTGGGATTGATGCCTGTATTTCGGATGAGGATTTCAGAGCCTGGAACCATAAGTCCTGCTGCAATAAAGAAAGCAGCAGAAGAGATGTCACCCGGCACATTGATTTTATTTCCGAATAATTCCTCAGGCGGAGCAATACAGGCTGTGGTTCCTTCTGTTCTCACATCTGCACCGAAGTATTTTAACATGATTTCGGAATGGTTTCTGGAAATATAAGGCTCCGTAACCTTTGTTTCTCCTTCTGCATATAAGCCGGCTAATAAAATAGATGATTTTATCTGGGCAGAAGCCACCTGGCTGGTATAGTGAATGCCGTGAAGCTTCGTTCCGCTTAAGGAAAGAGGGGCACAACCATTATTATTAATACTTGTTATATGGGCTCCCATGAGAGAAAGGGGCTCCATAATCCGCTTCATAGGCCGTTTCCTTATGGATTCGTCTCCGGTCAGTGTAACATCAAAATCCTGGGCAGCCAGAATGCCGGAAATGAGACGGGTAGTGGTACCGCTGTTGCCGCAGTCAAGAGTGTCGGAAGGCTTTCTTAACCCTCTGAGGCCCCTTCCTTCTACAATCACGGAATCTCCGCTTATCTCTATGGAAACACCCATTTTTTGAAAGCAGGAGATGGTGGAGAGACAATCAGCGCCAGATAGAAAATGGGTGATTTCTGTGGTTCCTTTTGCAATGGAGCCAAACATAACGCTGCGGTGAGATATGGATTTATCTCCTGGAATGGTTATTTCTCCCTTTAATGGGGAGGCTTTTGTAAATTTCATAAAGTAACCTCTCTTAGTTCGGTATTAAGTCATAATGATATCGTTCCAACTGCTTCCAAGCGTTGTCCATGGCTTCTTTATCGTAAAATGCAATTCTTAGAGTGCCTTCTCCGTGCTCTCTGTTATGGTTAATGCCGATGTTCCTTATGCTGATGCCCTTAGCTGCTAAAATAACGGCAAGTGTGGAAATAGCTCCCACCTCATCCGCCATGTTGACTGTAAAGGTATAATCAGGTTCAATAAGACCTCTGGCTTTTTCTGAAAAGGAATCCCTGTAATCTCTGGAAGTCTCAAACAGCCGATGGATATACTGATTATCCTTATCCTCCAGCACCTTTACGATATCATTTAGAGAATCAATGTAGCGTTTCAGGATGAGGGAAAGGTTCCCACTGTTGGTCATGCAGATCTGCTCCCACATCTCTGGGGAAGAAGATGCGATTCGGGTAATATCCTTGAAACCGCCGGCAGAAAGGCGCTTCATCAGCTCCTGGCTGTTATCGGAATCCTTCACCAGATTGACCAGACTGGAAGCTACAATATGAGGCAGATGGCTGATGGCCGCCACCACAAAGTCGTGCTCCTTATAATCCAGTACCAGTGGAATGGAACCGATGGCATTCCCGATATCCACCATTCGATTGATCTGATCTTCTGTGGAGAGGGCAGTAGGAGTAATGATATAATAAGCATTTTCAAGAAGATGGACGGAGGAATTTTCAAATCCTGTCTTTTCAGAGCCTGCCATTGGGTGCCCTCCGATGAAGCAGTGCTCCAGGCCAAGACGAATAACCGCTTCGTGAATATCCGTCTTGGTGCTGCCAACATCGGTTATAATGGCCCCTGGCTTAAGAAAGGGCTTAATCTTATCTAAGTAATCTGCATTGAATTCCACAGGAGCACAAAGAAAAATCAAATCACATTCATTCAGTTCTTCCCCGATTCCATCTAAGATGACATCTACGATTCCTTCTTCTCTGGCCTTTAAAAGCCTGGATTTGGATCGCATATATGCCATGATTTTAGTATCAGGATTCATACGCTTGATCCCCCTGGCAATGGAGCCACCAATCAGACCAAGCCCGATAAAGGCAATGGAAGCTTCACTCATTTCATATTCCTCCCGGAAAGTTCTGCATAAGGCTTAAGCTCATCCATAAGATGATCGAACTGTTCAAAGGTCAGAGACTGAGGACCGTCTGACAATGCGCAGGCTGGGCAAGGATGAACCTCTACGATAAGTCCGTCAGCACCAACTGCCAGTGATGCCTTTGAAATAGGCTCAATGTAAGCACGTACGCCTGTGGCATGGCTTGGATCGATAATAACTGGTAAATGGCTCTTGGACCTTATGACTGGTACTGCACTGATGTCCAGCGTGTTTCTGGTAGCAGTCTCATAAGTACGGATGCCTCGTTCGCAGAGAACGATATTAGGATTTCCCTCAGAAGCAATGTACTCCGCTGCATTCAGCCATTCATCGATGGTGGCACATAATCCTCTTTTTAAAAGAACAGGAACACCGGCCTTGCCTGCTTCTTTTAAAAGCTCAAAGTTCTGCATGTTCCGGGCTCCAATTTGTACCATATCAACATATTTTACTGCAGTTTCCAGTGCACGTAAACTGGTAGCTTCGCAAATAATATTAAGTCCCGTCGCTTCCCTTGCTTCCTTCATGAACTTTAAGCCTTCTTCTTCCAGGCCCTGGAATGCGTAAGGTGAGGTTCTTGGCTTGTATGCACCGCCTCTTAAAAACTGGGCGCCAGCTTTTTTTACAGCGAAAGCAGTCTCCATGAGCATGTCATGGTTTTCAATGGCACATGGTCCTGCCATCATGGTAAAATGTCCCGGTCCGATTTTTGCTGTACCAACAGAAATCACGGAATCGTCGGGATGGAACTTTTTGTTTACTAGTTTGTAAGTTTCTGTCACTGATACGATTTTATCAACACCTTCTATCAGTTCAATATTTGCACTTTGCAGCTTTGATTTGTCACCAACAACACCTACGATGGTAACCTGAGTCCCTTTGGACAAATGTGCCTGAAGGCCATTTTCCTCAATGATTTGCTTGATTTTAAGTACAGCTTCCTCGGAAGCATTAGGCTTCATAATGATTATCATAAACTATGTTCTCCCTTTTTTCAAATATTTAATCCCCATTGTATCCGATAGGGTTCTTGTTGTCAACGCTTTTATACTTTAAAGTTTAACACTTTAACGTATATTGGCGTTTTATGGGCATTTACCATGAAAAGGATGGATTAAAATTTTATCCTGTGATAAAATATTTCACATAACAGCAGAAGCAATAGTTTTTCCGGATTAAGCATTCGGCCGGGCAGCGAGTCGCTGTCCGGATCATCATAGGATCATAATAGACCGCAAGCTGCTGCGAAGTACCACCGCACATTGCATGTGCATGCGCATGTGCGGGACACATGCGTGCGTACGTCTTCGCATCTTACGGTATCATTTTAGTATTGCTTCTGCTGATATACTTCTGGTTGACTGACGAAGCGGAGGAATTGGTCTATGTATGGGACAGAACTTTGGAAATATAGTACGCCGGAGCATTGCCGGGACATGCTATTGTCTTTTAAACTTCTTAGCGAGGATTGGCCGGATGAAAAGGCGATTGGCTGCCTCTATGCCATAAGCAATCATACGGAGCGTCATTATCATACCGTACTGATACCAAAAAGCGATGGAACAAAGCGCAAGCTTCTTGTACCAGATGATCTATTAAAAATGATTCAGAGAAACATAACAAAACATGTGCTATCCGAATTTGAAGTGTCTTCCTGTGCGGCTGCCTACCGAAAGGGCACTTCAGTTCTTACCAATGCATCAGTCCATACAGGAAAGAAATTGGTGCTAAAAATGGATATTGAAGACTTTTTTGGAAGCATTACCTTCCCCATGGTCTTAAACAGTGCATTTTCAGGCCGGTATTTTCCACCATCCGTGGGAACTATGCTTACGGCTCTGTGCTGTTATCGGGATTATCTGCCACAGGGGGCACCTTCTTCCCCTGCAATATCCAATCTTGTTATGAGACCGTTTGATGATTATATGAAGGTGTGGTGCAAAAAAAGGAATATTTCTTATACCAGATACTGTGATGATATGACATTCTCAGGAGATTTTCAGCCAGGTCCGGTGATACGGAAGGTATCTGGTTTTTTAAACGATATGGGCTTTTCCTTAAATCAGGGAAAGACAAGAATTATTTCCTGGGGAAGGAGACAGACGGTTACTGGTATTGTAGTCAATCGAAAACCTAAGGTCTCTCCGGAATACCGGAGAAAACTGCGCCAGGAAGTATTTTACTGCTTAAAATATGGAGCCAAATCCCATATTGCAGTGACAGGAAGAGAGGAACCGGATGAGGAAAGAGAGCGCCGGTATCTTCGTTCCCTTCTTGGAAAGATCCAGTATCTTCTCTATATCAATCCTGATGATATATGGTTTGCAAAAGCAAAGGGAAAAATACAAAGTATACTTGAAACATAAGAGGCTTGTCTGGTATAATAGAAAAAACAGGTGGAGGGAAGATATGAGAACACGATGGAAAAGACTGGCCGCCTACGGGACACGCTGTGCGCTCTTTATTGGAGCCATGATATGGATTCCTGGGTCCCCTGTACAGATTGAGGCAATGGCTCAGACAGACTCTGTAGTTTCGTGGTGTGAGTGGCAGCAGGAACAGGACGGCTGGAAACTTAAAAACAGTGACGGTTCCTATGCAAAAGGTTGTTTTAGTGCAGTGGATAATATATGGTATTATTTTGATCAGGACGGTTATATGGTAACCGGGTGGCAGCAGGTGGGCAATGACTGGTATTATTTTGAGAAGGACGGCCATATGGTCACGGGCCCAGCTTATGTAGGGCAGACATACTATTATTTTGAATCAAGTGGAAAGCTGGATAAAAGCTTTTATGAATAGGATTGACGGAGAAAGAGGGCTGAGCCCTCTTTTCTTTTGTATAAAAAGAAAAATGTCGAAAAATAATTGTACAAATTGCATGACATGCTTGCAATTATACGACATTTTTAGTAAAATATTATCATAGACTTAAATACGGAACAGGAGGAATGTTTATGAACGTGTATGGAACCAAACAGATCCGTAACGTCGCCTTACTCGGGCACGGGGGAGCCGGTAAAACCACCCTGGCAGAAGCAATGGCGTTCGTGACCGGAGCCATCGGCAGAATGGGTAAAATCGTCGACGGTAATACCATCAGCGATTATGACAAAGAAGAGACAAAGAGACAGTTTTCTATCTCCACTTCTCTGATTCCTTTGGAGTATGAAGGAGAAGATGGGCCAATAAAGGTCAACTTACTTGATACTCCCGGGTATTTTGATTTTGTTGGAGAGGTTGAAGAGGCCATCAGTGTGGCGGATGCAGCCGTGATTGTAGTAAACTGCAAAGCAGGAATCGAAGTTGGTACATATAAGGCATGGGAGATGTGTGAGAAGTACAAGCTTCCAAGGCTTTTCTTTGTAACCAATATGGATGACGACCAGGCGAGTTTCAGGGAACTGTTACTAAAGCTGGAAAAGGAATTTGGAAGGAAGATAGCACCGTTCCATCTTCCCATTCGTGAAAATGAAAAGTTCATAGGTTTTGTCAATGTGGTAAAAATGGCCGGAAGACGGTTCACGACCAACAGTGACTATGTGGAATGTGAGATTCCGGAATACAGTCAGAAGAACTTGGGAATAGCCCGTGAAGCTCTTATGGAAGCGGTGGCTGAAACAAGCGAAGAATACATGGAGCGTTATTTTACAGGAGATGAATTCACACTGGATGAGATTTCATCTGCATTGAGAGAGCATGTGACAGAAGGTAATATTGTTCCGGTCATGTTAGGATCAGGTCTTTACGCCCAGGGAGCCAAGATGGTGCTTCAGGCAATTGACAAATACTTCCCATCGCCGGATCACTACGAATGCATTGGCGTGGATATTTCCACAGGAGAACGGTTCACGGCCAAGTACAATGACAACGTATCCTTATCGGCACGGGTATTTAAGACCATTGTGGATCCTTTTATCGGTAAATACTCTCTTCTTAAAATCTGTACCGGCACATTAAAACCTGATTCCGTTATATTTAACGTCAACAAGGATTCTGAGGAGAAGATCGGAAAACTGTATGTGTTAAGAGGAAAGGAAGCCATTGAAGTTTCTGAGTTAAAAGCAGGAGACATCGGAGCCGTTTCTAAGCTTAATGTGACTCAGACAGGAGATACCATAGCACTTCGTTCTGCGCCTATTGTATACCATAAGCCAGAGATTTCAACTCCTTATACTTATATGCGTTACAAGACGAAAACAAAGGGTGATGATGATAAGGTATCCAACGCCCTATCAAAGCTCACAGAGGAAGACTGGACCTTAAAGGTGGTTAATGATACAGAGAACCGTCAGTCCCTTATATATGCCATCGGAGACCAGCAGCTTGAAGTAGCAGTAAGCAAGCTGTTAAACCGTTATAAAGTAGAGATTGAACTGAGCAAGCCTAAATTTGCGTACCGGGAGACCATACGTAAAAAAGTGGAAGTTCAGGGGAAATATAAAAAGCAGTCCGGAGGACATGGACAGTATGGAGATGTTAAGATGTCCTTTGAACCCTCCGGTGATCTGGAAAAGCCATATATCTTTGAAGAGACAGTCTTTGGCGGAGCGGTGCCGAGAAACTATTTCCCGGCTGTTGAAAAGGGCGTGGCAGAATGCGTGCAAAAAGGCCCGCTGGCAGCGTATCCGGTGGTTGGCATCAAGGCAACGCTTCTTGATGGTTCCTATCATCCTGTAGACTCCTCAGAGCTGGCCTTTAAGATGGCGGCAACCATGGCCTTTAAAAAAGGCTTTATGGATGCAAATCCTGTTCTGTTAGAACCCATCGCTTCCCTGAAAGTAAGAGTTCCTGATAAATTTACAGGAGACGTTATGGGAGATTTAAACCGCAGAAGAGGCCGTGTGCTTGGCATGAATTCCGATCATCACGGAAAACAGATCATCGAAGCGGATATACCGGTTTCCGAGATGTTTGGTTATAATACAGACCTTCGGTCCATGACCGGCGGAATGGGTACCTTCGAATATGAATTCAGCCGTTACGAACTTGCGCCTGGTGATATCCAGAAGAAAGAGGTGGAAGAGCGGGCAGCAAAGGTTGATAAGGGAACGGTATAAATCAATAAAATCCTAAGAATTATTTAATTAGGAGGCGGCATATTTATGCCGCCTCCTGCTGTACTTTATAGATTTTGATTCCTCTGCAGAATTGCGCTTTTTCCTTGGCTGTGATAAACTATTTTTAATTAGCAGGAGGTAGAAGCAAAATTGGAAAACAAAAAAATGATAGTAAAAGCATTTTCCAGAATCGGCATCGGGTACGGAGCATTCATAGCCACAACTCTTTTGTTACAGCTTGGTTTTGGAACCGTCGTAGGGGTATTGCAAATATTTGGAATTAATATTCCCTTGGGTAACTGGTACGTATTCTTTAGTTCTTTGGCTAATTATGTGGTGGGAGGTGCCATATCGTACCTGATCATCCGGGATATGCCTGTGGCTCAAAGAGCGAATTCAGAAAGAGCCAGCCGGAAAATGCTGCTTGCAGGCTTTTTGATCTGTATAAGCGCCTTATATCTTGGGAATCTCATTGGGCTGGCATTGATGAAGGTTATTTCAGTTCTGCAGGGAAGGCCCATGATAAATCCTGTGGAGGAGATCTTAAACGGTTTAAGCGGCTGGGCTATTTTTGCCGTTATGGTAGTGATGGCACCTGTATTTGAAGAAATTCTGTTCCGTAAGATTTTAATTGACCGGATTCGGTTATATGGTGACAAAGCAGCCATACTCGTATCAGCGTTTATCTTTGGACTGAGCCATGGCAATTTTTATCAGTTCTTTTATGCATTTTTTCTTGGCATTGTATTTGCATATATTTATATACGGACGGGAAGACTCCGTTATACAATCCTTTTTCATATGGCAATCAATTTTATTGGTTCCATCGTTGGGTTAAAGGTTCAGGAGGTTCCATGGCTGATTGCTTTTTATTCTCTTATCATGCTTATGGCAGTAGCTGCCGGAATCGTAGTATTCTTCCAGAACCGTAAAAATCTTATCTTTCAGTCAGGACCTTACGAGACCTGGGGGAAGGGGAGTGTTCGAATCTTATTCTTAAATTTCGGAATGATTTTCTTTTTTCTGATTTCTACTGTAACCTTTGTTCTTTCGCAGATATCAGGGTAACGGTAAAATTCGGTTGACACAATTCTCCAATTATGTTACATTTACAGTTAGCATAAATACAGTGATTAGGAATAGTAAGCGGTCTGAAACATGCAGAGAGCCGGCGGCAGGTGAGAGCCGGTTGGGGAGGACAGCCGAACTCGCCTTTGAGTAGCATACTGAAGGAAAAACATTTTTTGTGTAGGTATTGCCGGACACCCGACCGTTATAGCGGGAGGATATGAAGCTCATATCCGTTTGAGAGCATACGAGTATTGTATGAAATAGAGTGGTACCACGCGGATGAACCTGCGTCTCTATGGCTGATTTTTAGATGGCCTGAGGCGCTTTTTTTATTGGTTCCCCAGGCATCAGATGAAAGGGTTATCCCTTGTTAAAAGGAGGAAATGTTATGGCAGCATCTTACAACCATAGCGCCATTGAAAAGAAATGGCGGGAAAACTGGGCAAAAGCCCCTATTAATGTGAATGATGGAAAAAAACCGAAATATTATTGTCTGGATATGTTTCCGTATCCGTCAGGCAGCGGCCTTCACGTAGGTCACTGGAGAGGATATGTAATCTCTGATGTATGGAGCCGTTATCAGATTTTAAAAGGACATTATGTCATTCATCCCATGGGCTGGGATGCCTTTGGACTTCCTGCGGAAAATTATGCGATTAAGATGGGAGTCC
Source organism: Lacrimispora xylanolytica (assembly GCF_026723765.1). Lineage (NCBI taxonomy): Bacteria > Bacillati > Bacillota > Clostridia > Lachnospirales > Lachnospiraceae > Lacrimispora > Lacrimispora xylanolytica. Next base: position 2,656,160 of record NZ_CP113524.1, on the reverse strand, counting down.
ATCCAGCAAAGTCTACAGCAGAAAACGTTTCCAATATCAAACGCCAGATCAATGAAATTGCAGCAGTGTATGACTGGGATATGGAAGTGAATACGACGGATCCGGGATTCTATAAGTGGACCCAGTGGATCTTTGTTCAGATGTTTAAAAAAGGACTGGCTTATGAAAAGGAATTCCCGATCAACTGGTGTCCTTCCTGTAAGACAGGTCTTGCCAACGAAGAAGTAGTAAACGGCAGCTGTGAACGATGCGGAACGGCTGTAACGAAGAAGAACTTAAGACAGTGGATGTTAAAGATCACTGCTTATGCAGACAGATTGTTAAATGACTTAGATAAGCTTGACTGGCCTGATAAGGTTAAAAAGATGCAGTCTGACTGGATCGGCAAATCCTATGGTGCTGAAATCGATTTCAAGGTAGAGGGAAAAGAGGACGCCATTACCGTATATACCACAAGACCTGATACCTTATTTGGTGCTACCTTTATGGTATTGGCACCAGAGCATGCACTTGCTGCTTCCCTTGCCACTCCAGAGAAAAGGGAAGCGGTAGAAGCATATATTTATGATTCTTCCATGAAATCCAACGTAGACCGTCTTCAGGACAAAGAAAAGACAGGCGTCTTTACAGGCAGCTATGCCATCAATCCTTTAAACGGTGCCAAGGTGCCAATCTGGCTTTCTGATTACGTCCTTGCTGATTATGGTACCGGCGCTATTATGTGTGTACCGGCTCATGATGACAGAGATTTTGAATTTGCAAAGAAATTTGAGATTCCTATTGTTCAGGTCATTGCAAAAGACGGTGAAGAAATCGAAAACATGACAGAAGCTTATACCGATGCCAGCGGAATCATGATCAATTCCGGAGAATGGAATGGAATGGAATCTTCTGTTCTTAAAAAAGAAGCTCCTGCCATGATCGAAAAAAGAGGCCTTGGCAAGAAAACCGTAAACTTCAAGCTTCGTGACTGGGTATTCTCCAGACAGCGTTACTGGGGCGAGCCAATTCCCATCATTCACTGCCCGCACTGCGGCAATGTGCCGGTGCCGGAAGATCAGCTTCCCCTTACCTTACCAGAGGTAGAAAGCTATCAGCCTACCGGAACTGGTGAATCACCTCTGGCAGATATTGAGGAGTGGGTAAATACCACTTGTCCTCAGTGCGGCGGCGCAGCAAAAAGAGAGACCAATACCATGCCTCAGTGGGCTGGTTCTTCCTGGTATTTCCTTCGCTACGTAGACAGCCACAACGACAAGGAGCTGGTATCCAGAGAAAGAGCAGACAAATACCTTCCAGTAGATATGTATATTGGTGGAGTGGAGCATGCTGTGCTTCATCTTCTGTATTCCCGTTTCTACACTAAATTCTTAAATGACATCGGAGTGGTAGATTTTGATGAGCCGTTTGTAAAGCTGTTCAACCAGGGTATGATTACCGGTAAGAACGGCATTAAGATGAGCAAGTCAAAGGGAAATGTGGTTTCTCCTGATGAGCTGGTTCGTGATTATGGCTGTGACTCCCTTCGTATGTATGAGCTTTTCGTTGGTCCGCCAGAGCTTGATGCAGAATGGGATGACAGAGGTATCGAGGGTGTGAGCCGTTTCTTAAATCGTTTCTGGAATCTGGTTTCTGAAAGCAGTACAAAGGATGTAGAGCCAACCAGAGAGATGATCCGCCTTCGCAATAAGCTGATCTTTGATATTGACCAGAGATTTAACCAGTTTAACTTAAATACAGTCATATCCGGATTTATGGAATACAACAACAAATTTATCGAGCTTGCGAAGAAAACGGGTGGCATTGATAAAGAGTCTCTTAAGACCTTTGTGGTTCTTCTTGCTCCATTTGCACCTCATATCGGAGAAGAATTATGGAGACAGCTTGGCGGAACCGATTCTGTTTTCCATGCTCAGTGGCCGGAATGTGACCAGGAAGCCATGAAAGATGATGAAGTTGAAATCGCAGTACAGGTAAATGGTAAGACAAGAGCCTTAGTAACGCTTCCGGCTGACGTATCAAAGGAAGATGCAATTTTAGCAGGCAAGGAATTAATCGCTGATAAGATGACAGGAACCATTGTGAAAGAAATTTACGTTCCAGGCAGAATCATCAATATTGTTTGTAAATAATCATCAGAGATAGAACGTCATTTATGAGATAAGGACATTTTAAGCTGTAAGCATATGGCTTAAGATGTCCTTGTTTTTTGCCTTATTTTTCTTTGAGTCTCAAGGGGTACTGTAAAATTTTTGGCATTTTTTAGGAAATTATTGCATGAAAATAAGATAGGAAGTATAATTGAACTGGCTGTCAAGGATTGCATTAAAATCCGGATAACATACGTTTGATTTCATTTAATATGTAAACATGTGGGAGGGTACGAATGAAAACATTACAGGACTTGGAGAAGATGAAGGATGTAAGTAATAAATATTTTGTCAATCAATACGAATACTATTTTGAGTGTCTAAAGGATCGTTACAGAGCAAAGCAAGGCGGACTTGACATGATAAGAAATGAACTTAGCAAATGGGATAAAGAAGCTCAGCTTTATATGATAAATAAATTGGTTGATGATTTTTCCAGAAGCGGTATGTATTGCGATGAGAAGGAGCTGTTTGGCCTGTTAAATGAGAATTAAGGGATAGGGTATCATTGCCATATCGATCCATTAAGCCTTGACTATTGATTCCCGGTAGCATATACTTGGAATATCGTTTGAAATGTTTACTTGCATTTCATCAAATAACATTCAATAAGGACATTATGTCATAGAAATATGGCTGATAATGTCCTTATTCATAGAAAGGCATTCAAATGGATCAATTTATTGTTCAGGCCATGAATCATTATGGATATCTTGCGATCATGGTTTTTGTAGTACTGGAAAACATTTTCCCTTTTGTTCCTTCGGAACTTGTGCTTACCTTTGCAGGGCTTATGACGACTCAGTCAGCCATGACAGTACCTGGTGTCATTTTAGACGCTACGATCCTGTCTGTGGTAGGTTCCCTTGGGCTTTATGGCATCGGCCGCTTTATCTCAGAAGATAGGCTGGCTGCTCTGGTAGATACCAGAGTAGGAAGGTTTCTTGGATTTAAAAAAGATGATATTTATAAATCCTCTGAATGGTTTCAGAAAAAGGGGAAGTATTCCGTGTTGTTTTGCAGATGCGTTCCGGTCTTAAGATGCCTGATCTCACTGCCAGCCGGTACATCTAAAATGAACCTGCCAGTATTCATTGCATTTACCTTCATAGGTTCCCTCATCTGGAATCTGATTTTGGTAAATCTGGGAGCGGCGGCAGGAAACAACTGGGAAGCAATCGTACATAAACTGGGATTTGCGACCTCTATCATTGGTGCAGGTGTACTTTGTGTATGCGGAGCGGCATTCCTTCTGTTCCTAAAAAAACGGATCAAAGAGACGAAGGTAGAAGAATAAAGGAAATTAAGGACATCATGCCTGAGGTTATAATCATGCATAATGTCCTTTGTTTTATTTTTTATTCCGGTTCATTAAATTTTTTGAAAGCATGCGCAGAGTTTCCATGCGGCTCCGTTCATTGGGGGTCATGTTGGCACTCATAATAGAGATAAGAAGATCTGTCTCCTCATCATTAAACTGAATGCCTCTCTGGCTGGCTTCTGCATTCAATGACAGAAGGGTTGTCATAAGCTGGTCTTTTGGAGTTTTTTCTACCCGGTTGGCAAATTCATTTAGTAAAGCAATTTTCTGGGGATTCATCTTTTTAAGCCTTGGGTCCTGTTTCCAGTTTGCGTTCATGGATTGCATTCTTCCTTTCTGTGTGGATATATCGGTTTATCTGGTAACGGTTAATTCATCTGCTGCATGGCGGACATCATCAGCTGCATGGTTTCAAACCTGGATTGCTGTTCTGGAGGAATAAAATTCTTTAGCTGATCGAAAGACATTCTGCCTAATGGATTGTTGTTCTGTCGTCTGGGATTCTGGTTCTTGTTTTGTCCATCGGATTGGTTCGGTGTCTGTGACTGCGCCTGTGCCTGTACCGGGACGCTGGAAGTGGGGACAAAATCCTGGTAAGCCCCTGCAATTCGAAATCCCTGGAAAAAGTTTAAGATCAGGTCAATTTGGTCTTGCTCACTCTGGCTTGCAAAGGGCTTTATCGTATTTAACATTTCAATGGGAGAGTCCGGTGATTGACGGTCTCCTGCAGAGCAGATTCCCATGGTAGCGACTTCCTCATCTTCAAATAAGTTAATGGTACGCTGCAGCTCATTAAATTTAACAAAGTAAGAGATGAAACGCTGTTGTGGAACATTCATGAAAGGAAGGGCAGCCTTCATCATTTGAAGATGATTATTTTCGATGCGGGAGTCCAGATCATTAGCGCGCATATTTTGTTCGTTGTTCATAGCATAAGATCCTTGATTTTCTTGTTGACAATATATGCAGCTGCATATATTAGTATTACAGGAGAGTGATGTAGATATGAGAAGCCGATTAATTATAGATGGTAATTCGGTATACGAAATTGATGATGAGTGTATGAAGAGAAAACAGACACGTAATCCCGTAAAGGGAAGCGGCAACCAGGGCCCGTATATGAGGCCAGGCCAGGAAAACAGCCAAAGCCGCTAAAGGATGAAAACAGGGCCCGATCCATAAAGAATCGGGCCCATGTTTTATGTTCGTTTTTAGCAGCAGAAGTTATTGCCGCCACCAAAACCATTACCGCCGCAGCAGCAAAGGAGAAGGATGATCCAAATCCAACTACCACATCCATCGTTACCACCGCAACCATTACCACAACCGTTGTTGTTGCCGCCGCAGCAGCAAAGGATCAGGATAAGCCAAATAATATTAAAGCCACATCCACTATTACATCCTCCGTTGTCGCATCCGCATCCACAGTTAGTTGCTGCCAGATCACTCATATTGGTTCCTCCAAATATTTTGTTTACAATGTAAGTGTATGAATATTAGCTTGCCACTGTTTCCACATTTTTCGAAAAAATTTATATTTCATATGATTGAACTTATCCCATTGTTGTGTATAATTAGTAACAACAGGAAAATGAGGTGCAGAAGATGGAAAAATTGTTTTATGAAACCCCATATGTAAAGATATTTGAAGCCAGAGTCCTGGACTGTAAACCAGGAAAGGACAAAACGTATGAAATAGTACTGAACCGGACAGCCTTCTATCCGGAAGGCGGCGGACAGCCAGCGGATACAGGAACACTTGGTGAGGCAAAGGTGCTTGATGTACGGGAGAGAGCGGAAGGTATCGTTCATATTACAGATATGCAGTTATTACCGGGAAGTGACGTAACAGGAACCATAGACTGGGAGCGGAGATTCTGCCATATGCAGAATCATACCGGGGAGCATATCCTGTCCGGCATTGTACATAAGCATTATGGCTATGATAATGTAGGATTCCATATGGGGAAGGATGAGATAACCGTAGATTTTAACGGAGTCCTTACCTGGGAACAGGCAGAAGCCATAGAAGAGGAAGCCAATGACTTAATCTGGAGAAACATACCAGTGGTGGAAACCTGTCCATCAAAGGATGAGCTGGCCTCTTTGGATTACCGCAGTAAAAAAGAATTAAGCGGTCAGGTTCGTATCATAGAAATAAAAGAGGGAGATGTTTGTGCCTGCTGTGGAACTCATGTTATGTACACAGGAGAGATCGGGGTCATTAAGGTGACAGGTCTTATGAATTACAAAGGCGGAGTAAGAATGACACTGCGATGCGGAAAGCTGGCTCTTCTTGATTACCGTAATAAAATGAAATCCGTATCCGGTATCTCTGTTCTTTTATCCACTAAGCCTGATGAAATTATAGAAGCTGTGGACAAGCTGAAAGAAGAGAGCATGAAAAAGGAGGGTACCATCGGCCGCCTCTTTAAAGAGCTTTTTGAAAAGAAGGTGTTGGAGTACCCGGAATCTGATGAGCCGCTTTTTGTTTATGAAAAGGGCTTGACCCCGATTCAGCTCAGGCAGCTATGTACCATGCTGTATGAAGAGAAAAAAGGAAGTGTAGTTCTTTTGTGTTCTGGAGACGATGATGCATATCAGTATGCAGCAGGAAGCAGCTGCAGGGATATGCGCTCCCTTTCAAAAGCAATGAATCATAAATGCAACGGACGGGGTGGAGGAAATGCACTTATGGCCCAGGGGACCTTTCAGGCCTCCCTTGCTGACATCCGGGAAATATTTGAGAATGAATTAAAAGGAGACAAGGATGGAATTAAATGATAGTACTATCAAGAAGCTTCGCTGGCTGATCGTTTTTGCAGTGGCAGCCGTTGTCATAGGATTTAACTATCGGAGCGTTTTCAGTTTCGCTGTCAGAATCTTTCGGTTTTTCACACCTTTTTTACTGGGTGGCGTAATGGCGTTTATCATTAACCTTCCCATGCGGACGATTGAAGGGGTAATTCCTCTTAAGAGAGACAGTAAGCTCTTAAGGCCATTAAGTCTCATCATATCAATCGTATTTGTGGTAGGAATCGTAGTTCTTGTTACCTTTGTTGTGATGCCGCAGCTGATTGATACACTTGTGATTCTGCAAAATAGCCTGCCATCGTTTTTGACAGGTATCAAGACTGAGGCTGAAAGCCTGTTTGTACAGTTCCCGCAGATTGCTGATTACATTAACAATATACAGATCGACTGGAAAACTTTTATAGAACAAATTGTTGGTTTCTTGTCCAATGGAGCAGGAACGGTTCTGTCCTCTACCTTTTCAGCTGCGATCTCAATTATCAGCGGTGTGACCACATTCTTCATTGGTTTTGTTTTTGCTATTTATATTCTTCTTCAGAAGGAAAATCTATCACGCCAGTTTAAAAAGCTGATGAAGGCCTATCTGCCGGAAGCATTGACAGTGCGTACCCTGGAAATTTTGGATTTGGTTCATACGACCTTTGCCAACTTTTTTGCGGGACAGTGCCTGGAGGCTGTGATTCTTGGAAGTATGTTCTTTTTGACATTATCCATTTTCCGGCTTCCATATGCCCTTTTAATTGGCGTATTAATTGCATTTACGGCACTGATCCCTATGTTTGGCGCCTTTATTGGTTGTGTAATCGGAGCATTCCTTATGCTGATGGTTCAGCCTATCAATGCACTTGTTTTTGTCATTATATTTTTCGTTCTTCAACAGATCGAAGGAAACTTAATTTATCCTCATGTTGTGGGAAATTCTGTGGGACTTCCATCTATTTGGGTGCTGGTCGCAGTAACCATTGGAGGCAGCACCATGGGAATCGTGGGAATGCTCATATTTATTCCTATAACTTCTGTTGTGTATACTCTTTTGCGGGAAGCTGTGAATCACAGATTAAGCAAAGGAAATCAGGCTAAAACGAAAAAACTCATAAAACCATAAAAGAATCCCTGGAGCTTCGGCGGCTTAGCCTCAAAAGCTCCAGGGATTCTTATTGTTAGATTCCTTGATACATGTATTTAATTAACCGTTCCACATCCTCAGGTTCATGAGCAACCAGTTCAAGCTCATCAATGAAGCCGTTGGAAAAAATAGTAGCCATAGAAAGATACTGGCTTAGTTTGGATTTTAAATTGATTCGGTCCCCTTCCGCGGAAACCAATTCTACTGTTCCCTTGCACTGCTCAATGACACTGAAAAACTTTTCAACATCTTTAATATTATGAACTTTCATATAGATCCCTCCTTGGGCTAGGGGTAAAATCTTAATGTTATTACGCTTTCATTATACCAATGTTTTCCAAAAAGTACAATATGAAGTTGCTGTTAGAAAGGTCTTAATCAAAGTCTGCGTGATAAACCTGGGTGGGTGTATGAATATCAACTGCGCTTAAGTTGAACTGGTCTTCAAATATCTGTATTTTGTATTCATAAAACACATCATCTGTTTTTTTGGACATGAATACATAAGCGCCAGGTTCCTTGTCCTCTATTTCATCGCTGATCTCATTGTAAATCTCTTCCCCGTTTACCGGGCCGTTATAACCTGTCATGCGGATCGTATCTTCAATCGCCTGATAAAATTCTTCCATAATGGTACCTCATTTCTGATTCGTATTATACAAATACCATTATAAGCAATTTTTCATATGACTGCAAGAATTACTTGAATCTTCTAAAAGAGGGTGTATAATAGGACAGGAATAAAAGGGAGGTAAGATAAATGGATTTATTATACAGGCCAAGAAGGCTGCGGACATCTGATACTTTGAGAAGAATGGTCAGGGAAACCAGAGTTTCCAAACAGTCTCTGATATATCCTCTGTTCGTGATAGATGGTGAAGGAATTGCAGAGGAGATATCCTCTATGGAAGGACAGTTCCGCTATAGTGTGGACAAACTTCCCCTCATTATGGATCAGCTGGTTTCAGCTGGTGTGGAAAAGCTGATGCTGTTTGGTATTCCGGCAAAGAAGGATGCATGCGGAAGCCAGGCGTTTGATGATCAGGGAATTGTCCAGAGAGCGATTCGCGCGATCAGAGATAATTATCCTTCCGTATACATCGTTACGGATGTCTGCATGTGCGAATATACGTCTCATGGCCACTGCGGGATTCTCTGCGGAGAGAGTGTGGATAACGATAAGACTCTGGAGTACTTAAACCGCATTGCAGTCTCTCATGCGGCGGCAGGAGCCCATATGGTTGCCCCATCGGATATGATGGATGGAAGGATTGGTTCCATGAGAGAGGCTCTTGATGAAGCCGGATTTTCCAATGTGCCAATCATGGCCTATTCAGCCAAATACGCTTCGGCTTTTTACGGACCATTCCGTGATGCTGCCGGATCGGCTCCCTCCTTTGGAGACCGGAAGAGCTACCAGATGGATTACCATAACCGGAAAGAAGCCTTAAGGGAAACGGATCTTGATGTTTCAGAAGGAGCTGACATTATCATGGTAAAGCCAGCCCTTTCTTACCTGGATATTATAAGAGAAGTATCAGACCGTCATGAAGTACCAGTAGCTGCCTACAGTGTCAGCGGTGAATATGCCATGATTAAGGCAGCTTCCAAGGCAGGCTTTATTGACGAAGAAAAGATAATCTGTGAATCTGCTGTCAGCATCTTCCGGGCAGGCGCAGATATTTTAATTACCTATTTTGCTATGGAGCTGGCTCATTATATGGAAGAAGGAAAAATCGGCTGATTAAAGCCCCATGCTCTCCAGACGGTACTTTTTGATGTCTTCCAGCAAAAGGTGAGAGATACGAAGTCCTCCACGTCCACAGCCTAAGTCAATGTCTGGCTTGTTGGTGCCGTGAAAATCAGAACCGCCGGTAGGAAAGAGACCGTATTGCTTTGAAAGCTTTTTTAATTTGCTGCTTTCGTAGGTATTATTGGAAGAGTGGTAGACCTCCAGGCCAAGGAGCCCCAGGTTTTTTAAATCGCTTACCAGTTCCTCTGTTTTTTTATCTCCCAGATGGTATTGGTAAGGGTGGGCCAGAACCGGAAAGGCATGATTATCCGTCAAAATCTTCATGGCATGCTCTGGAGTGATGTCTTCCTTTCTGGGGCAGAAGCGGCTGCCGTAGGTCAGATATTTTTTAAATGCCTGATCCATAGATGTTACGTATCCTTTTTCATAGAGCACCCGGGCAAAATGGGCACGGGTTATGACTGTCTCTGGATTCCCGGCGGTCACTTCTTCTAACGTGATCATCATATCAGAATCCTGAAAGCGGCGGATCATTTCCTGGTTCCTTTTGTCCCGGATATTTTTAAGCCCATGAATCTTTAACGTAAAATCTGGATCAGAAAAATCTACAAAAAGTCCCAGAATATGAATTTCCTGTCCCTTATAGACGCAGGAAAGCTCGATGCCTGGAATAATCTCAACAGGCTGTCCGTGAGAAGCTTCCATTGCCTCCAAAAGACCGTTAATGGTATCGTGATCTGTGAGAGCGATGGCACTCAGCTTTTTTTTGACGGCAAGTGACACCACCTCGGTGGGAGTTAGGGTGCCATCCGAGGCATTGGAATGAACGTGTAAATCGACAAGATTCATAAAAACCTCCAAAATGAAATAGTTTGGTAACACTATAGTAACATGTTTTTTACGTTCTGTAAAATGTAGAAAAAACACGAAAACTAATTAAGAAAATTCATAAAATCGTAATAGCATTTCCCACAAAGTATGGTATACTACTCAATGTAAAGATACATAATCATGTAAAAAGGTGAAATTAATGAGTCAGGTGGATAACAGACAAAGAGGCGGGGGAAGAACCAGTTCCTCCCAAAACGAAGGCAGAAGAAACACGCAGGGGACAAGCCGCAGAACCGGTCAGTCCTACCGGCAGAACAGTTCTTATCAGCCGAGACGTGGAAAGAAAAGAAGAAGAGGGCCCCAATACGGCGTTACAAAAGTGCTGTTGGGGATTATTATTGCGGTTGCCTCAGTGATGGGGGTTATGGCAGCTGTTAAGGTGGTCGGACAAAAGACCAAGGATACAGAGGTAATCTCATCAACGGTTTCTGAAACGGAACTGAAAAAGGACGTAAAAGTGGATGATATTTCAATCACCGGTATGTCCAGGGAAGAGGCTCGTGAGGCTATAGAAAAAAAGTATCCGTGGCAGATGAAGGTTACTTATAAAGAAGAAGAGTATCAATTAAAGAATCTTTTAGACAGCAAGGTTGAAACTCTGCTGGAAGAGATATACACGAAGGAACCAAAAGAAAGCTATACTTTAAGCCTTGAAGGAATGGATGAAGAGGTAAAAGCAGAGGTTAAGGCCATTGCTGAAAAATGGGATGTAGCGGCGAAAAACGGTTCCATATCCGGATTCGACAAGAAAACCGGAGAATTTGTCTATGCCGGAGAGCAGAATGGAGTTGTCATTGATCAGGATAAGCTGACATCTGACATACTTACACAGCTTAAGACAAAGAATTTCAAGGCTGACATTCCTGCCACTGGCAAGGAAGTAGCGCCTAAGATCACAGAAGCTCAGGCGAAGCAGCTTTATAAGGTGATTGGAACCTATACAACCACAACCACATCAAACAGTGACAGAAATAAAAACATAGAACTGGCCTCTGCGGCACTGGATGGAATGATCCTAAAACCAGGGGAAGAATTCTCTTTTAATAAAACAACAGGAGAAAGATCCTCTGCCAAGGGATATCGCCCGGCAGGTGCATATCTAAACGGCGTATTGGTGGAAGAACCAGGCGGTGGTGTATGCCAGGTATCCTCTACTTTATATAATGCAGTTGTTTTTTCAGGACTTACCACAACAGAGCGTCACGCCCACAGCTATGAGCCTTCCTATGTTACTCCTGGTGAAGATGCCATGGTAAGCTTTGGCGGACCTGATATGAAATTTGTAAATAATTCTTCCAGCGCTATCGCAATCAGAACCAGCTTCTCCAAGCAGAAGCTTAAGATATCCATCGTTGGCATTCCTATATTAGAAGAAGGCGTGACCCTTTCCATGACTTCCAAAAAGACAGCGGAGCTCGATGCACCCGCACCTGTTTATGAGGAGGATCAGACACTTCAGCCCAATGAGCAGAAGATTGTGAAAGCGGAGACCAAGGGAAGCCGCTGGGTGACCAATCTGGTAACAAAGAAAAACGGAACGGTCACAAGCGATGAATTTTTCCACAACAGCACATATCGTGGAAAACCAGCGACCATTAAAAGAAATACGTCAGGCGTTGTAGTTCCGGCCACCAATCCATCTGAAACTGGAGGTGGTGCAGGTTCTCAAAGTGGCGGAGAGACTACGGCAGCTCATGGAAGTGAAGGACCTGGAAGCACAGCGAATACAGAAACGCAGCCGGAAAAGCCCACTACTCCTGAGACACAGCCTACAAAAGCCCAGGGACCTGCTGATAATGGGGGAGAGGCCTCCTCGGCCACGGAAAACATTATTCCACCAAATCCTCTTAATTAATAATGGTGACAAATGCAGACAGGACCGGACAGTTTATGCTGTTCGGTCCTGTTTTCCGATTGTTCCAAAAATAATACTTAAATTTCCAGTTTTAATATTTGCTTTTTGATAAATAATTGTTATAATAATGTCAGGTCACTTTCCCTAAAAGGGAACCATTTATTTATATTCACATTTGCAGGAGGAAATCTAAAATGGCAAGAAAAATGAAAACCATGGATGGTAACCACGCAGCAGCGCATGCGTCTTACGCATTTACTGATGTTGCGGCTATTTATCCGATTACCCCATCTTCACCTATGGCAGAGGCCACAGATGAGTGGTCAACAGACGGAAGGACAAACATCTTCGGTCAGACAGTGCAGATTACAGAGATGCAGTCTGAGGCAGGTGCAGCAGGTGCAGTTCACGGTTCCTTAGCAGCAGGTGCACTGACTACTACCTATACCGCTTCCCAGGGTCTGTTACTTATGATTCCGAACTTATATAAAATTGCAGGTGAGCAGTTGCCAGCCGTTATCAATGTATCAGCACGTGCGATTGCAACCCATGCATTATCTATCTTTGGTGATCACTCTGACGTATATGCATGTCGCCAGACAGGCTGTGCTATGTTATGTGAATCCAGTGTACAGGAAGTTATGGACTTGACTCCAGTAGCTCATATGGCTGCTCTTGAGGGTAAAGTACCATTTATCAACTTCTTCGACGGTTTCCGTACCTCACATGAGATTCAGAAGGTGGAAACATGGGATTACGAGGATTTAAAAGAGATGGTAAACATGGATTCTGTTGATGAATTCCGTCGCAATGCTTTAAATCCAAACCATCCAAACCTTAGAGGTTCCGCCCAGAACCCTGATATCTTCTTCCAGGCAAGAGAAGCCTGCAATCCATATTACGATGCTCTTCCAGGCATTGTACAGAAGTACATGGACAAGGTTAATGCTAAGATCGGTACCGATTATAAATTATTCAACTACTACGGAGCTGCAGATGCAGATCATGTAATCATTTCCATGGGTTCTGTAAATGAAACCATTGAAGAGACCATTGATTATCTGGTAAAAGCAGGACACAAGGTTGGTGTTGTAAAGGTTCGTCTTTACAGACCATTCGTAGCACAGGGACTGATTGATGCAATTCCAGATTCTGTTAAGACAATTTCTGTTTTAGACAGAACAAAAGAACCAGGTTCTTTAGGCGAGCCATTATACTTAGACGTTGTAGCTGCTCTTAAGGGCTCAAAGTTTGATCAGATTAAGATCTTAACTGGCCGTTATGGTTTAGGTTCCAAGGATACAACTCCGGCTCAGATCGCAGCTGTATATGAGAACAAGACAAAAACTCCATTTACAATCGGTATTGTGGATGATGTAACCCACCTTTCTCTTGAAAGCGGTACACCAATCATCACAACACCAGAAGGAACAACTAACTGTAAATTCTGGGGTCTTGGTGCTGACGGTACTGTTGGTGCTAACAAGAACTCCATTAAGATCATTGGTGATAACACCGATATGTATGCTCAGGCTTACTTTGACTATGATTCCAAGAAGTCCGGCGGTGTTACTATGTCCCATTTACGTTTCGGACATAAGCCGATTAAATCCACTTATTTAATCCGTAAGGCAAACTTCGTAGCATGCCACAATCCTTCCTATGTACGTAAGTACAACATGGTTCAGGAGCTGGTTGACGGCGGTGTATTCTTATTAAACTGCCCATGGGATGCAGAAGGTCTTGAGAAGCATTTACCAGGACAGGTTAAGAAATTCATTGCAGATCACAATATTAAGTTCTACACCATCGACGGTGTTAAGATCGGTATTGAAACTGGCATGGGACCAACACGTATTAACACCATTCTTCAGTCTGCATTCTTTGAACTGACAGGAATTATTCCTGCTGAAAAAGCAAATGAACTGATGAAGGCTGCTGCAAAAGCTACTTACGGTCGTAAGGGCGAAGAGATTGTTCAGAAGAACTGGGCAGCGATTGATGCAGGTGCTAAGGGTGTTGTTAAGGTTGAGGTACCGGAAAGCTGGAAGAACGCTGCAGATGAAGGTCTTGACTATAAGGTAATTAGCGAAGGAAGACAGGATGTTGTTGACTTTGTAAATAACATTCAGACAAAGGTAAGCGCTCAGGAAGGTGATACATTACCAGTATCCGCTTTTGTTGATTATGCCAATGGTTCCACACCATCTGGTTCCTCTGCATTTGAGAAGCGTGGTATTGCTGTTAATATTCCTAGCTGGAACCCAGAAAACTGTATCCAGTGTAACTTCTGTTCTTATGTATGTCCTCACGCTGTAATCCGTCCGGTTGCACTGACAGAAGACGAAGCTTCTGGCAGACCAGAAGAGATGACAACTCTTCCAATGACAGGTATGCCAGGATATCAGTTCGCAATCACTGTATCAGCATTTGACTGTACTGGTTGTGGTTCCTGTGCAAACGTATGTCCAGGAAAGAAGGGCGAGAAGGCTCTTACTATGGTAAATATGGAAGCTCACTGCGATGTAACACAGAAGGTATTTGACTTCGGTCAGACACTTCCAATCAAGCAGGAAGTAATTGATAAATTCAAAGAAACTACCGTTAAGGGAAGCCAGTTCAAGAAGCCTCTTCTTGAGTACTCCGGAGCATGTGCTGGTTGTGGCGAGACTCCTTACGCTAAATTAGTGACTCAGTTATACGGTGACAGAATGTACATTGCCAATGCAACTGGATGTTCTTCCATCTGGGGTAACTCCTCACCATCTACACCTTATACTGTAAATGCTAACGGACAGGGTCCGGCATGGTCCAACTCTTTATTCGAAGATAATGCAGAGTTCGGTTACGGTATGCTTTTAGCTCAGAATGCAATCAGAGGCGGATTAAGATCTAAGGTTGAAGAGATCTTAAACTCTGACAAAGCTTCCGAGTCTGTAAAGGCAGCATGCCAGGAATACCTTGACACCTATACCGTTGGTGCAACCAATGGTTCTGCTTCTAACAAATTGATTGCAGCATTAGAAGGCTGTGACTGTGAGTTAGGCAAAGATATTTTAAAGAGTAAAGATTTCCTCGGCAAAAAATCACAGTGGATCTTCGGTGGTGACGGCTGGGCTTATGATATCGGTTTCGGTGGTGTTGACCACGTTCTTGCCAGCGGCAAAGACATCAACATCCTGGTATTTGATACAGAAATCTATTCCAATACAGGTGGTCAGTCCTCCAAGGCAACAAAGACTGGTGCAGTAGCTCAGTTCGCTGCCGGCGGTAAGGATACCAAGAAGAAAGACTTAGCAAGCATTGCAATGAGCTACGGTTATGTATACGTTGCACAGATCGCTATGGGTGCTGACTATAATCAGACCGTTAAGGCCATTACAGAGGCTGAGGCTTATCCAGGACCATCTCTGATCATTGCTTATGCTCCATGTATCAGCCATGGTATCAAGAAGGGTATGTCAAAGGCACAGACAGAAGAGAAGCTGGCTGTAGAATGCGGATACTGGAACAACTTCCGTTACAATCCATCTGCAGAGAAGAGATTCACCTTAGACAGTAAGCCTCCTGTATTAGAGGGATATCAGGAATTCTTAAAGGGTGAGGTTCGTTACTCTTCCTTAGCAATGAAGAATCCTGAGAGAGCAGCTGAATTATTCGAACAGAATGAAGCAGATGCAAAGGCAAGATACGAATATCTGCAGAAACTGGTTACTTTATACGGAAATGAATAATTGACGTAAAAGCCAGATATGCGATTTGAGCAGTGGTAAATAAAGAACGCCAGTCCTTTTGGGACTGGCGTTTTTTTGCTATAAGCGGATATTAAGAATGAGAAACCACACAACAGGTACCAATAAGGCTGGCAATAAATTTAATGTCTGAAACGTTTTAATCTTTAAAATAGATAACCCGGAAGCTAAAATAAGAAAGCCCCCAACAATGGAAATCTCGGTCATGAATTCAGGTGTTAGAAAAGGGGAGACCTGATGAGCAAGAAGATAAATACTCCCTTGCCAGACAAACAATATCAAAGCAGAGATGGCTATGCCAATACCATAACTGGAAGCTAATACAAGTGATGTGACCAGGTCCAGGGTCGCATTGGTAAACAAATATGTATTATTATGATTCAGAGCACTTTCTATTGGCCCTAGAATGGATAAGGTGCCAATGCAGAATAGTAAAATTGCAGTAGATAAGCCTTGTCCCAGGTTTGTTTTAGAATATCTTTGTACCAGCTTTTGGAATCTACTGTCTATATCAATAGCAGTACCTATGATGCCTCCTAAAGAAAGACTTATAATAAACAATACGGGATACGTGCTGTCAGATAAATTTTTCACCACAGCATGCAATCCGAGGCCCGTTGCGGCCAGTCCCATGGCATCATATAGAATGTTCTGATATTTTTCTTTTAATCCCTTTTTTATTAAGCTGCCAGCCACACTGCCTGCCAGAATCGTGCCGGCATTTACAAAAGTTCCTATCACAAATGTTCTCCTTTCAAACTAATTTATTAATAGTATTATAAACCCAACGGCTAACAGAGCCAAGCTTTATTTCTGTCAATGATAGCAAAAGAGTATTGATGAAATTTGTTTCATAATATAAAAATGCTCCTCTTCTGGCAAGCCGTATAAGGAAAACGACCACTATTAGAGGAGCATTACTAATTCATTCATTGTTATGTAGCATAAAAATATGGTCTGGCTAATTATACCTGTGTTGTTCCATACTGATTGTCTTCGTTTACGCTGCCTTTGCAGAGAAAAACGATGAAGATTATAGTTCCCACAATCGGAATAAATGGTAACAGGATCCAGAAACCGGATTTGTTGATATCATGCATACGGCGAATTTGAAGGGCAATACCTGGAATAATGAGTGCGACTACATAAATCAGATAGATAATCATAAAGAAATCTACAGTCGCGCCAAGAAAACCTAAAATAAATAAAGCGATTGCATTGATAAGGATCGCCATCCAATATCCTTTCACAGTAGTACGGTCCTTAAAATTGAAGAAATTCTTCCACATAGATAAATATTCATTCATAATAAATTGAGACCTTCCTTTCTTTTGTAATATACATATTCATTATACAGGAAAATATTGTCAATTTAAATAAAAAAATGCAAATTAATTAAAAAACGTCATATTATACATAAAAATGATATTATAATGATATTTATTGTAATTTGTATATTATTATATACTATTAAGTCAAATATAATAATAGGGATACAAACAGTAGCATTTTATATTTATCCCATAAAAGTCTGGAAATATAACAAAGTTAAGACAAACAAAAGCAGTTGGCCAGGCACTGGCTAATATTGTTAGAATAAACTTACTATATAACGATTATATATGAGGTTTTCCATGGGTACTATAATCTATATGCAAAATAGTTCTAATGCAGGGGAATACGGGCCAACCGTTGACGTTGGTAATCAAAATACATCCAATGAAACAGGTCCTGTTTCGCCGGAAGGAGAGCAGTCTAACATATTGGAACCAAATCCTCAGGTTGAATGGCCTGAACTTAATCCTCCTTCTCCGGAAGAAGGAGAAGCTAGCGGCACATGGAGTTCGATCATTACGATGTTTCCAAAGCCTATTATTCCCTGCTATTCCTGTAACACCGATCAGGTGGGCCTTGTGCGGCTATTAAATGCTGCGGCAAACTATCCGCCATTTTGGGTTTACATTAATGATCAGGTGGCAGTTGAGGGACTTGACAATGGAGATATGAGTCAATATGGAAGAGTATCTGCCGGGGATCAGACCATTACGGTTACAGATGATAATAATTATGTGTATCTAAAAAAACAGGTGCAGGTACCTGTGAATAGTGCAATCACAATTGCACTTTATAACACAGATTCTGGTCTCGATATCATGGTAGTTGACGATTATTTATGTAACGGTGGAATCAATACCGGATGTTTTAGAGTCTGTAACCTTTCCATCACTAACCGGAAGATTAATGTTATGCTAAATGGAGCTAATATTATATTTCGGGATGTGGATTATAAGCAGGTAACCAATTTTCAATATGCTACGACCGGTTATTACATGGTCTCTGTTTCCAGCAGCAGCGTGTACAGCGGAAATCTTATCCTGACGTCTAACATTTACATCAGAGGCAATGTCTCCTACACCATGTATGTGTTTAACTGGAGTCTGACTCAGAATGCCATTCGTATACTTATTGTGGAAGATAGAAGAAATTGAAAAAATAAAAAGAATTGAAACCTCTGGTTGACAAATCAGAGGTTTCTTGCTATCCTTAGTGTATTAGATGTATTAATACAGATGTAGGAGGTGGAATATGATATTGTTAGACTACAAAGACCGCAGGCCGATATACGAACAGATTGTAGAAAAATTAAAAGACTTAATGATATGTGGTGTACTGGAACAGGATAGCCAGCTACCGTCCGTCCGGACCCTGGCCACTGACTTATCTATCAATCCCAATACCATTCAAAGAGCATACGCGGAGCTGGAGCGAAGAGGATTCATCTATTCCGTAAAAGGAAGAGGAAGCTTTGTAGCGGATACCAGTTCCATACAGGCATTAAAGAACGGTGAGCTTAGGATTAAGCTTGGAAACTGGATTGATGAGGCAAAAAGATCAGGTCTTACAGAAGATAAAGCCCACACCTGGATCGCAGAAGGGTGGATTAAACAAGAATTTCTGCAAGGGGAGGAGAGATAGAATGATTAAAGCGGAGAACCTTACAAAAAAGTTTGATACGATTGTTGCCGTTGATCACGTAAGCGCTGAGATACGGGATGGAAGCGTATTTGGTCTGATTGGTACTAATGGTGCAGGAAAGAGTACATTTCTTCGGATGCTCAGCGGGATATTAAAGCCCGATGAAGGAAATGTAACCATTGATGGAAAGCCGGTATTTGAAAATGAGGCAGTAAAAGAGCGTTTCTTTTATATTTCTGACGACCAATATTATTTTAATAATGCAACACCAGCCGATATGATGTCGTTTTACGCGAAAGTCTATCCGGCATTTGATAAGGCACGTTTTCAAAGCCTCATGGAGAAATTTGGCCTGGATACCAGACGAAAGATTCAGACCTTCTCTAAAGGAATGAAGAAACAGCTTTCCGTCATATGCGGAATCTGTGCCAATACAGATTATCTTTTCTGTGATGAGACCTTTGATGGCCTGGATCCGGTGATGCGACAGGCAGTAAAAAGCCTTTTTGCCAATGACATGGCAGAACGGAATTTAACACCCATTATCGCCTCCCATAACCTAAGAGAGCTTGAGGATATCTGTGACCACGTGGGCCTTCTCCACAGGGGCGGAATCCTGCTATCCAGAGATTTAGATGATATGAAGCTTAATATCCATAAAGTACAATGTGTGTTAAAAGAGGGAATGGAAGAAAGCGATCTCACTGCTCTAAACCGCATCAAGACAGAAAAAAGAGGAAAGCTCTACACCATAACTGTACGGGGGAGCAAAGAAGAGATAGAAGGATTGGTGGAATCCTATCAGCCAATATTCTATGAGATGATTCCATTATCTTTGGAAGAAATATTTATTAGTGAAACGGAGGTGGCCGGTTATGACATCAAGAAGCTTATTTTTTAATTTGTTAAAAGAGGATGTAAAACAGCGCCTTTGGTCTGTAGCTCTTACTTTCATATTATTTTTCTTTGCGTTACCGGTAGGAGTAGCCTTAACGGTGGGAGATAAATTCAACGATGAGCTGAGCAGAAGGAATCTATTGGCAAGTGTTGAGAAATGGATGAGCTTTCAGAACGGCTATCTGGTAGCAATTATTATACTTTTGTCTTTGATTATGGCAGTGACCAGCTTTTCCTATCTTCATTCCAGACAAAAAGTTGATTTTTACCACAGTATACCAGTCAATAGAAAGAATTTGTTCTGGGCTAATTATTTCAACGGCATTTTTATTGTGATAGCATCTTATGCAATCAATTTAATATTTTCCTATGGAGTTGCAGCTGTCAATGGAATTCTGACACCAGAAATCGCAGGAATTGGAATTAAAAGTTTTTGTCTTTTTATGCTCCATTATTTCCTTCTGTATACGGTAACAGTGGTTGCAATGATGTTGACAGGAAATATTCTGGTTGGAATTCTTGGAACCCTTGTATTTGAATTCTACGGAAGCAGTGTCTTTGCTGTTTTGGAATTATGTTATCAGCATTTTTTCAATACCAGCTACAGTGGAAGCAAATCCTTATTCACGTTGATGCTTAATAAAACATCACCTTTATTTCTTTTTATGGCAAATGTAGAGGAAATGAGACCTGGAAGATCTGTAGAAGGGGTCGCTCTTCGAATTGTAGTCGTTTGTGTCATTACGGTGATTTTGGCTCTTCTTTCTTTCTTGCTCTATAAAAAGAGAGGATCAGAAGCGGCTGGAAAGGCTATGGCTTTTCACATAAGCATGCCAATCATACGGATTCCCATTGTAATTCTTGCATCACTTAGCGGAAGCCTGTTTTTCTGGCTGGTTCATTCTACACTGGGCTGGGCAGTGTTTGGACTTATCTGCGGACTTTTACTGTCCCATTGCGCCATAGAGATCATTTATCATTTTGATTTCCGTAAGCTCTTTTGTAATTGGAAGCAGATGATACTATGCGGAGTTCTGGCGGCCGCTGTATTTTCAAGTTTCCGCTATGATATTTTTGGTTATGATCGTTACGTTCCGGCAAAAGACTCTATAAAGCATGTTGGTATATCCTTTAGAAACACCAATGACTGGATCAACTACGGAGAGATAATAGCACCTGAGGATGATTTGAGTGATTTTGAGTGGAAATACATGTCCTCTGATGATTATCTCTTTAACCACATGGAGCTTAAGGATATTGAACCGGTTCTTACGCTGGTGGAAGAATCAATAAAGGCAATGAAAGAGAATCCTCGTTTCGACCGTGAATTACAGCCCATGGAAGATGGAGGGCAATATACAAGATTTTATAGCTTTTCGGTCAAGTATACTTTGAAGAATGGAAAGACGATCTATCGTACTTATGATATACCGAGAGCTTTATTAAGTCAGGAAGTTGTACAAATATATGAGAATCCTGAATTCCGTCAGGCCGTTTATCCCATACTGACTCAGACAATCGATAACACTGCTGGCGTTAAAGTTGGCAGAGGTGGTCAAATGAGCATAGTAAGCCTGGACAGAAACGGTACAGATAAGGCGATGACTGATAAATTACTGCTGACCTATCAGGAAGAGCTTATGAATCTGAAGGTCGATACCATGCAAAAAGAAAATCCAATTGCTTCCATTCAGTTTATAACAAAGCAGCAGGCTGAATTGACAAAATTAAAGTCAGATACCAATAACAAATGGGAATACAATTATATCATTGAAAAAGGGTATTATCCTATTTATCCATCCTTTGTAAAGACTCTTGATCTATTACGAGAATATAATATAGATGTAGACAGCTGGAATGACTTAAGTCAGATCAAAGAAATTAATATTGATAAAATTCAGTTTAATAGCGATGAGATGACAACGGAAGAGTTGGAAGCCCCGTATATGACGATCACTGATCCCGACGAAATCAAGCAAATTATGAATGTTGCTACCCTGGAAGAGTACTCCAGTATGAATCCATTTACTGACTCCGAGTATGCTTCGATCATCTTTTCTGCTGTTACTTCTTACGGAGGAAGCAGAATTGAGATTTCATACTCGATTCCAAGAAACAAACTACCGGATTTTCTGAAAAATGAGTTTCAAAGCATAATTAACGATCGGTAAACAGTCTTTCATTGACTTTTTCTTCCAATAAAGTTAAAATAGGAGAAGTATAAGTCAAAGGAGGAGTCACGGATGGCATTTTTTGAAGAGCTGGGAAAGACACTCAGCGACACCGGCAAAGAAGTCGCTACCAAGGCAAAAGCGTTGACTGAGACCATTCAGTTAAAGACACAGATCAGTGCTGAAAAAACGAAGCTGGAGGAAGCTTATGCAGTCATCGGTAAACAATTCTATGAAGCGAATAGAGAACCAGAGGAAGCGTATGCAAAGGCATACGAAGCCATCAGGGCCAGCCGGGAAAGAATTGCCGCTCTGGAGATTGAACTGACCCAAAGCGAGGGAACCCGTATTTGTGCAGAGTGCGGTGCAAAGATTTTAAAGGATTCCATTTATTGCGGAAAGTGCGGTGCACATGTAAAGGAAGCCGCCCAAAGTCCGGTAACAAATGAAGAGATAATTGAGGAACCAGAAGAAGCTCCATTACAGGAGGATGAAACTACGGCTTCTGGGATCAATAAAGTGAGTGAAGAGGCTTTTGAGCCTACAGAAGAACAGGATTAATGATACAGGGATCGGCAATATGGCCGGTCCCTGTTTTTGTCAATTTTTGCTTTTTCAAAAAAGGTATGTAAATTTTCGGTAAAATGTGATAGACTAGAGCCGACTCACAAATGATTGAAGATACAAAGAGGTATAATATGAAAGCAAATGTCAGGTGGCTGGGAAAGCTTATTTTCCTTTCCGCCCTTATCAATATATTGATCGAACTGGCGGCCAGAAAATCTCTGACAGGCCTTTATACCTATATGCGGGATGGATTTTTGATTTATCTGCTCAATACCATAATCATTCTGCTGCCTTTTACGTTGGTATTTATTACAAGAAGGAAGGTTTTTTGCTGTATTGCTGTATCCGTCATGTGGCTCTTTATGGGAATAACAAACGGAATTCTTCTCATTTTCCGTACCACTCCATTTACAGCAGCAGATTTCCGGCTGGTTAAGTATGCCATCAGTCTTGCTACTGTCTACTTTACCTGGATGCAGATTATACTTATGGTAATTGGATTTGGGTTTGCAGCAACACTGCTTTTATTTGTATGGAAAAAAGCTCCGGTTTCCTGTGAGAAAAATAGGTATGGAATTGGTTCTGTTACCATATTGGCCTGTATAGTAACTGTTCTTGGGGCCACCAGTTTATCCATGAGGACAGGCCTGGTAGCCGTTCATTTTGGTAATATTGGAGACGGGTTTCGAACCTATGGCTTTCCTTACTGTTTTTCTAACTCCATCTTTAATACAGGGATATCAAAGCCAGAAGGCTATAGCGATAAGGCTATGGAGGCCATAAAGGATGAAGAATTAGTTCAGGAAAATACGTATGCCTTATCAGAGGGGACCAAACCAAACGTTATTATGATTCAATTGGAATCCTTCTTTGATCCCACCTTATGGAAAAGTAATCCAGTAAAACACGATCCCATTCCATTTTTCCACCAGCTGGAAAAGAATTATCCAAGCGGATATTTAAATGTTCCGGTGGTGGGAGCGGGTACTGCAAATACAGAATTTGAATCCATAACCGGTATGAATCTGGATTTTTTCGGGCCAGGGGAATATCCATATAAAACGGTTTTAAAGAGAACGTCGGCAGAAAGTGTTGCGTTTGATTTGAAAAATATAGGTTACAGTGCCCATGCGATACATAACAATGAGGCAACCTTTTATGATAGGAACCGTGTGTTTTCACAGCTTGGCTTTGATACCTTTACTCCCATAGAGTATATGAACAATTTTGAACGGAATCCTACCGGCTGGTGCAAGGATAAGATTCTGACCGGTGAGATTATTAAAACTCTGGATTCAACACCAGGGCCTGATTATATTTATACCATATCGGTACAGGGGCATGGAAAGTATCCGAGCTTTGAATATTACTGTCAGCAGATCGGAGAGATGGATGAGTTTATTCGTTCTCTTGTAAACACCCTTCGGACAAGGAAAGAGCCTACGGTTTTAGTTATGTACGGAGATCATTTGCCTGGGTTTAGCTGGACGGAAAATGAGATGAAGAATAATTCTCTTTTTCAGACAGAATATGTTATCTGGAATAACATGAATCTTCCTGTGGTAAAAAAAGATGTAGAGGCGTATCAGCTGGCAGCACACGTACTTGATATGCTGAACATTCATGAAGGAACCATGATGAGATTCCATCAAAAATTTTTGAATGATAAGAGTGCAGACAGTGAAGGTTATCTTCGTGATATGAAAACACTGGAATACGACATTCTCTATGGAAACCATGAGGTCTATGGAGGAGAGAATCCTTATGAAAGTTCAAACCTAAAGATGGGTGTGGATAACATCACCATAGATAAGGTGGTCTTTAACGATTCCAATGTATTGATTTATGGCAATAATTTTACCCCATACTCTAAAATCTGCTTTGACGGAAAAGCAGCAGAAACCACGTATGTATGGCCTCAGTTAATCATAGCAAAAGATATCCCTGAACGTAAGGCCATAGATTCGGAGATATCCGTTTGGCAGATAGGCAGGGATAAGGTTCCTTTAAGTGAAGCTGGAACGTATCATTTTCAAACAGGAAGTTAAAAAAGAGAGCACATGGATTTTATGGATCCGGTGCTCTCTTTGCATTAGATGGTGATGATTTCGTATTCGTCACTTCCAAGGCCGATTTTTACTGCATGCTCAATGGAAGACTGCCAGTTGGTAGTGGGGTGAGTATCCTTAAAATGGTCATGGTGATGGCTGCCATGCTTTTCTAAAATGCTGCCTGCCATGACGGGCTGGCGGTTTACCGCATCTGCACAAGCCATGTCTAAGGCGACAGGATCAAAGGAGGCGAACATTCCTACATCTGGAATGATGGGAATATCATTCTCTGAATGACAGTCACAGTAAGGAGAAACATCCATTACCAGGCTGATATGAAAATGAGGGCGGTCCTTTAAAACTGCCTGGGTGTATTCTGCAATCTTATAGTTTAAAATATCATTGGATTCATCAAAGTTGGTTTCTACCGCATCTACAGGACAGACACCGATACAGCGGCCGCAGCCTACGCAGTATTCATGATCAATAGATGCTTTCTTTTCTTCAAAAGAGATGGCGCTGTGGGCACAGTTCTTCTCGCAGGCATGACAGCCAATACAGAGTTCTTCCGCTACATGCGGCTTTCCAGAGTTGTGCATCTCCATCTTACCAGCTCTTGATCCACAGCCCATTCCAATGTTCTTTAATGCGCCTCCAAAACCAGTGCTTTCGTGTCCCTTAAAATGAGATAGGGAAATAAAAATATCAGCGTCCATAATGGCTCGTCCAATTTTAGCTTCCTTTATGTATTCTCCATTGATGGGAACCAGGCTTTCATCCGTTCCCTTTAAACCGTCCGCAATGATTACGTGACACCCCGTTGAAAAAGGAGAGAAGCCATTCTCGTATGCAGTATCCAGATGATCCAAAGCATTCTTCCGGCTTCCTACATATAAAGTATTGCAGTCCGTTAAAAATGGTCTGCCGCCCTGATCTTTGATCAGATCAATAACTACCTTTGCGTAATTGGGGCGCAGATAGGACAGATTACCCAGCTCTCCAAAATGGATCTTGACTGCTGTATATTTGTTATGGAAATCAATCTGCTCCATCATTCCAGCCTTTGTTATCAGTCGCTTGAGCTTTTGTGGCAGGTTCTCTCGAAACGTGGTATGAAAGTTTGTGTAATAAACCTTTGATTTCTCCATGACCGGTCTCCTTTTGATAAATTTTATTATCTTTTCATTATACTGTAGATGGATAGGGAATTCAAGAATTGATTTGGTACTTTATTTCCAATTGCATTTGTGATAAACTAGGAGAATCATATTAAAGTTATCGGGACTGGCATATGGAGGTTAAGAGGATGAAACAAATCAGGGGAATGCTGAGGGTCATTTTTGGCCGGACTACATTTGGAGTTGTGTCTCTTATAGCTCAGGTAGCCATATTTTTTTGGATTTACCGCTTTTTGAGCCGTTATATCGTCTATTTTTATGGCGGTTTTACACTGTTAAGTGCATTGGTCATTATTTACATACTCAATAAAGAGGAGAACCCCAGCTTTAAGCTATCCTGGATGATTCCTATTGCTGCGGTTCCGGTTTTTGGAATCCTGTTTTATTTGTTTGCAGAGCTTCAAATCATTGGAAAACTGATGGATAAAAAGCTGCGTGACAATATGAAACAGACGGAACCATATCTGGTGCAAAATCAAAAGGTGATGGACCAGCTGGCAAGAATTAGTAAGCAGGATGCAAATCTCGCCAGATACATTAAAAATACAGGTCATTATCCTGCCTATGGTAATACCAATGTTCAGTATTATTCTGTGGGTGAGACGATGTTTGCGGCTATGAAAAAGGAGCTGGAAGCCGCGAAAAGATTTATCTTTATGGAATTTTTTATTGTTGAGCGTGGGGAAATGTGGGATGAAATCCTTGAAATTCTAGAGAGAAAAGCAAAAGAAGGTGTAGAAATCCGTTTCATGTACGACGGAATGTGTACCATTGCTCTTTTGCCAAGCGGCTATGTTGAGGAGCTAAAGGAAAAAGGGATCAATGCTAAGGAGTTTTCCCCCATAAAGCCTGTACTAACCACCTATCAGAATAACCGGGATCACCGGAAGATTCTTGTAGTGGATGGACATACTGCATTTACAGGCGGTGTCAATCTGGCGGACGAATACATCAACCGTCGGGTTAGGTTTGGCCACTGGAAGGACACTGGAATCATGTTAAAGGGGGATGCAGCAACCAGCTTTACCATGATGTTTCTGGAAATGTGGAACATTTCTGAAAAGGAACCGGAAGAATACGGCAGATATCTAAGGGATCCGGAATATTTCTACCCCTTGGAGCTTAGCCGGGAAGGATTTGTGATCCCATATGGGGACAGTCCTTTGGATGGGGAAACCGTTGGAAAGCAGGTATATCTGGATATCATTAATTCTGCCAGGCAGTATGTACAGATCATGACGCCTTATTTGATTCTGGATTATGAAATGGTAAGAGCTCTTACTTTTGCGGCCAAACGTGGCGTTGAGACGATTATTATCATGCCTAGAATACCGGATAAAAAGTATGCATTTCTTCTTGCCAGATCCCATTATAAAGAATTAATCGGGGCAGGTGTTCAGATATTTGAATACAAGCCGGGCTTTATTCATGCCAAGGTATTCAGCAGTGATGGCATAAAAGCGGTGGTGGGTACCATTAACATGGACTTTAGGAGTCTTTATCTTCATTTTGAATGCGCCGCTTACCTTTATTGTAATGAGGTAATAAGGGATATTGACAGGGATTTTAAGGAAACCTTAGCACAGTGCAGAAGTGTCAGCATGGAAGACTTAAATAAAGACCCCTGGTATGAGAGGTTCGCAGGCCGTGCTCTTAGGTTGTTCGCCCCTTTGATGTAGCCCCTTTAACGGAAAATGCGCCGGAAGTATAACTTCCGACGCATTTTTTATTGGTATATCATTACGGTGCTGCAACTTCCAAAATAACAATGTTTGCAACGACTGGAGTTGTTGCATAGAAAACAGTCTGACCAGTTGTATTAACCAGCTGTAAGGTAGCAGGAATTGCTCCTACTGTAACTAATGCTGATCCATTCAACTGACCTGTAACGATTGGTGAACTTGCTGATACTCCACCGCTGCCATTGATTTGAAGCGTAAAGTCTACAAACGTAGAAGGTCCTGCACCGTCTGTAGCTATCCACCACGTTACGAAGTAATTACCTTCTGCAACGATTGTGGCGACACCTGTAGCTGGGTTGTAAGAAATATTAAGACTCTGATCGTTTAAAACAGTATTGAAAAGTACGGGTGCTCCATTTGCAACTGATCCGCCTTCCACTGTTAATTGAGCCTGAAGACCTCTAAACTGTGCTGGAGGTCCGGCAGGTCCGGTAGGTCCAGTAGGTCCAGTAGCGCCGGCAGGTCCAGTAGGTCCTGTATCGCCGGTAGCGCCAGTAGCACCAGTAGGTCCAGTAGGTCCAGTAGCGCCGGTAGCGCCAGTAGCACCAGTAGGTCCGGTAGGTCCAGTAGCGCCAGTAGCGCCGGTAGCACCAGTAGGTCCGGTAGGTCCGGTAGCGCCGGTAGCGCCGGTAGCACCAGTAGGTCCAGTAGGTCCAGTAGCGCCGGTAGCGCCGGTAGCACCAGTAGCACCAGTAGGTCCGGTAGGTCCAGTAGCACCGGTAGCGCCGGTAGCACCAGTAGGTCCAGTAGGTCCGGCAGGTCCGGTAGCACCAGTAGCACCAGTAGCACCAGTAGCACCAGTAGGTCCGGTAGGTCCAGTAGCGCCAGTAGCGCCGGTAGCACCAGTAGCACCAGTAGGTCCAACTGGTCCCTGAGCGCCGGTAGCACCAGTAGGTCCAGTAGGCCCGGTAGGTCCTTGGATACCCTGTGGTCCCTGAGGTCCTACGGGTCCCTGAGGTCCTTGTGGTCCTGTTGGGCCATCAGGCCCAGGAATTCCCTGAGGTCCGGTAGGTCCGGTAGGTCCCTGGAAGCCTCTAGGTCCCTGAGGTCCGGTAGGCCCTTGTGGTCCGGGGCATCCTCTTGGCCCTTGTGGTCCTACACAGCAACCACAACCACCGCCACCGCCACCGCAACCACAACCATGGCGATTTCCGTCCCAATCTCTACAATTATTCATTATAACTCCCTCCTGTCAAGGCGAAATATATTCTTGTAAATGTTTTTGTAGATGAGTATTGTTCATAAAGGTTTTACTTTCCTTTATAACATATCATATGTATGAAGTCTTAAGTTTGATAGAGACAAAATAAACTTGATCCAAAAATATGGATTCGAATCTCATAATTTATGTTTTTCATCTAAAATGAAGGGAAATTTATGGGAAAAGATGGGGAAATAAAAGAAGAGGACAGCTCTTCATAGGACAATCCTGACGTATCATAGGCATGTACAAGGAGTTACTTCCGGAACATTTCATAAGAAAAAACAGCGGCTTGTAGAGGTATCTTCATGCCGCTGTTTCATGAATGGATGGGTTTGTTATACATGTCTATGAAAAAGACATGATCTTAAAAGAAACGGCTTTACTTATTGAATAATCAGTTTTATATCCTGATGATCCATCGTGATTAGAAGCCGATAGATATCGTGTTTCCAGGCAGTCTTTAAGCGTAAATCTGTAATAGGAATTCGTTCCTTCTTAATGTTTGCTGCACCTGTTACAGACAATTTTCCAAGATTACCGATGGATATAACATCCCCCGTAACCGTGGGTTCTTCATAAAACATCAGGGACAGGACCGGAGACATAAGGCTGCCCTCGTAATGGTCCTCAATCACAATTTCCTTTCCTTTTTTATGAACAGCACTGCGTATATAGGAGCGTATTCGTTCATCAGGATAAGCAGACTTAAGCTCCAGGGATATCCGGTTTTCGGCTGGACCAAACTGGTAGGATACCTCCGTTGCCCGATATACTTCCCCATCTTTTTGAAGAATCGGCATTCCGCCATCAAAGAAGGTAGGAAGGTTGTGATAACAGGACTGCATAGTCCATATCTCATATCGTTCAGGAGAAAAGGTTTTCTTACTATAGGTTTCTACTCCTACATCAATCAGGAGAGGAAATCCATCTTTGTATATGGTAAAGCTTCCTGTATCGTTGTGGTTGTGGCTGTCATTATTATCCCCAGCCTTTACTGCAAGACAATAATGCTCGTCTCTTGATAGGAAGATTCCCACGCTTTCATACCAGATGTCTTTATGAGTAATGTTAAGGGTCTTATCCCAGGACATCATTTCCTTATGAGTAAAAATGGTTTGTAATCGGTAGAAAAGATTATGTTCTTCCAAAGTCAAGGGATCTTCGCTGCTTTGGTAATCAGAGGCGGCAAAGGCCATAAGCTCCTTGTTTTTTGTCATTTTGCCAAAGAGAAATTCCCTCGCCCCGCATCGCCCAGCAACGGGAGAGCAGTCTGCAAAATTTACGTAATAAATATCATTGATGTGTACATTTAAAATATAGGACGCTATGTTTTTTATTTTATCCCATTCATAAGCAGAGGAAAATGCGTCTTCGGTTATCTCATTTAATAAGAACAGACAGTTGAATAGACATAGTCCGGCATGACGGAAGTACTGAGCTCCTTCGTCACAGCAACCGTCTTCTCCGTATTCTTGAAGAAAATAGTCCATGCTTTTCACTGCTTTCTTTAAAATCTCTTCCTTTTGTATTTCTGGCAAATCACGGCTGAATGCAGAGAGAAGGATATTCTGAGTACACCAGATGGTCCAGTTGTTCATCTGGCTCTCACCATCCCCCATCCACCAAAAATGTTCCTTCAAATAGGGAATGAAAATACGTTCTTCCAGGTTTTTATTGATCATAACTGACAAAAAGGGACTTACGTTTTTAAGCTCCTGTCGTAACAGATATTCTGCCATAGAGAGAACGGAAGCAGTCTCTGCGGAAAAAAGATCAATGACAGGCCGTGTGATATCGGGAAGAATCAACTGAGGCGTGTCACGGATATAGGAATTATGTGCAGGCAGCTGCCATGCATGTTCTTCGCATATCACATATATGCCATTGATGATATCGTCAAGAAAGCGTCCCTTATGCTCCACGCATTCCGCCAAGACCAGATTGTCCAGAGCATTCCGTCTTAAGAACTGCTTGTCTTCATAACGGCTTCGGTTCCCGGTCCTGGTGAACTCCATAAAATCCACGGCAGTGAGAGCGGGGTAATCAAAATTTAGATAAGCTTCCCCGTTTCTTATAAGCTGCTCTTTGATATCTTCAGGAAGTGCCTCCCACTGGTCTCGTTTGGAAGCCTGGGGATATGGTTGAAAACAGGATAATGGTTTTTTTATGTTTTTTATAAGCTCAGCAATCACAATTCCTTCTCCTTATTCTTCATCGTATTCACGTATGGTATTTTGCTGGATAAATTCTCTTGGTGACAAGCCTGTTACCTTCTTAAATACTTTACTGAAATAGAAAGCGCTCTCAAAGCCCAGCTGGTCAGCTGCCTCGTAGATCTTCATATCCTGTTCAAGAAGAAGGGATTTGGCTTTGTTTATCTTAGCCTGGGCAATATATTCTGAAAAACCCAGCTGGCAGTTCTTCTTAAATAATATACTTAGATAGTTGGGACTTAAGCCAAAGATTCCTGCAACTTCATTTAAGCTCAGCTTCTCTGTAATATGATTGTTGATATACTTTTGTACATTTGTGATCACATGAGCTTTGTAAGTTTTTCTCTTAGATCTAAGGACTTCGCATAAGCCATCCCTGAAGGTTACCATCCATTCTGAGACCTGTGTCACTGAGGTAAAACGGTAGATAGAACGGTAGCCATCACGATAGGAAGAAAAAATTTCAGCCATGTTCGTTTCTCCATCTGGGAGCAGGGAGAGTGCCAGATAAAGAATGTTGCAGGCTCCGTCTGCCGCCTGGGAAAATCGCATGGGGTGGGATTCAAACAGTTCAATGATTTCTGTCAATGTCTTATAAAGCACATCCGTATCAAACTCATTAAACGCTTTTGTTATTTCGCTTTTAAATACAGAAATATTAAAGGCATTTCGCATGGAGGCAGTATCCGATAATGTGAAAATAACGGCTGGTTCAGTCTCAGAGGACCTTACAAAAGCCTGACGGGCCTCCTGATAAGATTCGCTGATTTTTAAAGGATGGCTTACAGGGGTCCCCACTCCGGTAAACAGGGAGACGTTAAAATAGTTATTTACCATTTCCGCCGTATGGATAAAGCATTGTGAGACCACACTTTCTTTAAAGTCATCGGTCCCAGGAAGATGAAATACCACAGCAAAGTGTTTCATATCCAGGGAAAACACATAAGCAGGAAGATGCTTACATATGATTTCCTTTGCCATCTGGAGGGTGCTGTTATACAGGTTCATTAGTTTTGTATAATCCATATCCTTATGACTATCTTCCCTGATTTCGCAAAAAGCCGCGAAATAGCATTTTTCTTCAAAATCCAGTTTCAGATCTTTGGCCTGAAGCAAAAATTGCTCCTCGCTGTCAAAGAGATTATGAAGAAGTCTCATAAAGAATTTTTCATAATAACTCTGGAGCAGGGGACGGCCCGATTCCTTGTATTCCATAGAGACCTGTAGGGTATCCAGGCGGGAGAGGGCCTTTTTTACGGCTTCTGAAAGGGAGTCGGCATTTAACTCCAGTTTAATGAGATAATCGATGGCTTCATATGACATGGCTTCTTTAATCAGCTGAAATTCCTCGTAGCTGGTAAGAAAGATAAAAAGAGGAATTCTTCCATAAGTCTCCCGGCTTGCTTTAGCCAGCTCCAAGCCGTTCATGATTGGCATACGGATGTCAGATATAACAATTTCGGGAGAGTATTCTTCAATCATCTCAAGGGCATTTTGCCCGTTCACAGCAGTGCCGCAGATTTCAATTCCATAATCCGCCCAGTTTAACATGGATTTTATTCCAATTTGAACCAAAGGTTCGTCGTCTGCAATCAATAATTTCTTCATAATCTTACCTTTCTGCTCCCTGGTTGTCCCCGAAAAGTTGGTAGGGGATTCGTATGCTCATGGTAGTAAATTCTAAAGGCTCACTGGTGATGGTGATTCCATATTCCGGGCCAAAATCGTGCTGTATCCGTTTGTTTACATTGCTGATGCCGATATGACGGAAGAACTCGGTGTTGTTAACGCCGTCCGTATCATTTTGCATCACCTTATTTATCATCTCCTGAGTCATGCCAATTCCGTTGTCAGTGATATCGATTTTTAGAATCTTTTTATCCTCCTCAAGCTCTGTCTGGGCGGAGACAATGATATGACCCGTTGTTTTAGCTGGTTCAATTCCATGGAACAAGGCATTTTCTATGATTGGCTGAAGGGAAAAACGGTGAATCCGGCATTGATAGAGATCTTCAGACTCAATTTGATAATCAATGGTTACGCTGCCTCCATAACGGTACTGCTGAATGAGAAAATAATCCTTTACCAGGTCCAATTCTTCCTTTAAGGTGATAAAGGAAGCGGTTCCTTTGGAAACGTTCTTTAACAGCCTTGCAAGAGCTGTTGTCATATCGGCGATGCCGTTTGCATTCTGTATGGTGGCCATCCATTTAATCGAATTAAGAGTGTTGTATAAAAAGTGGGGATTGATCTGGCTTTGAAGGATCTGATATTCCAGATCTTTTTTCTGCTTTTCATCGGAAACCTTTTTATCGAGCAGTGTCATAATATTTTCTGACATGCTGTTAATTCCTCTGCCAACCTGTCCAAGCTCGTGGTCCCATTCAATGGCAGGGTCTTTGGAGAAATCCCCGTCAGAAATTCTTGATATTTTACTGCTCACTTTACGAATGGGGTCCATAATAATCCTGTTTAAGAAAAATATCAATAAGATTCCAAGAGACAGAATGAAGAGGCAGATACCAAGAAGAATCAGCATGTAGAGGTTCTTCTGCTGCTTAAACTGCTGCTCTGACAGCACCTGGTATAAACGGAAATCTTCGATTCCTTCAATGCCTTCAATGGGGCGCTCCACGACTATCCGTTTTTCTCCTCCATCCGTGGTGACAGAAAGCACCTGTGTTCCCTGGGACAAGGAGTCGGATTCTGACAGCCGCTCTTTCTCTTTAAAAGGATAATTTGTTTCCTTCCAGTTACCCTTGTTAAATACATAATTTTTTTCTCCTATAGACAAGAATAGATTGCTGTCTTCAGGCAAAGGATATGAGGAAAGATAATCTGTAAAAATGCGTGAGGAAATTTCCACATAGGTCCAGCCAAGGATCTCTGAATTGAATTCATTGTAAACGGGCCGGACGATTGGAAGGAAGGTTTCCTGGCTAATATCTGAAAAAGGATCCTTTACAAGGCCAATCCAACGAAAGTCCGGAGATTCATACAGCGTTTTAAAAAAGCTTTGCTTCCGGATAATCATGGCGGCATAAGAGGAGGTGTAATTAGCAGAAGCAGCCATCTGAAGAAAATTGTTCTCGTCGATGGAGGAAACGATGACCCGTGACATATATTCGTTGGAACGGGTGTTATAGTATTCTTCCTTTAACCGGTTGTGTGTAGAGAGAGCAAGCGGCCGCAGGTTTGCCATGTCTTTTTGTGCCGTAGGAAGCTTTGGCTGGCCCTTTAAGGCTTCCAGATAATCTAAAATAGCACCATTGGAGCAGCACCATTTACTGAAATATATAATGTCCTTCATATCAGCTGCTATATTGTTGTTTACGACCTGTAAGCTGAATTCGGCTGACTGAATCTGGTTCTTTCTTAAAAAAGACTGAAAAACCGAAAAGCAGACCGAAGTCGTCAGGAGGGTAATAAGCAGGGTGACAGAGGCGGTAAGTGTCATGAGCTTTCCGCGTATAGTTTTGGGAATGAGCTTTTTCCACATAATAAAACGGTGTCTCCTCTCTGTTTTTGCAGTGTTGTCTTACGGTAACATCTACAAAGTTAGCGTATTTTTTGTAAAATGTCAATGAAAAACCCGGCCTGTTTTTTAAGGAAACAGGTCAATATGTATGCAAAAGAGAAATATTACTGCTAATCATAAAATATTGCATGTTTCATTGATATTTTAAAAGTTCTGGCATAAATAGTGAATCTTTTCTTAAAGAATTTCCATTCTTAAAAAGGGAACATTCATATATAATTCAGGTATGGTAAATTCTTAGGATTAAGAAGTTGCTGTTTAATTATTCAAATCAGGAGGGTATACAATGAAAAAAAGAATGCTTAGCATTACTCTTGCCTGTGCAATGGTGGCAGCCAGCCTTGCTGGATGTGCCGGTGAACCAAAAGATGCCACAAAGGCTTCTTCCGAAAGCGCAGCAGAGACCAAACAGTCAGAGGCAACAAAAACAGCAGATGGTAAGACTACATTAAAATGGTCCGTTTGGGATATCAGCTCAACCACTTACTATCAGCCTCTTATTGATGCATTTGAGAAGGCTCATCCAGACGTGAAGATCGAGATGGTAGACTTAGGATCTACAGACTATCAGACCGTTCTTGCAACAGAATTAACAGGAAGCGGTTCTAATTTTGACGTAGTAACCGTTAAAGACGTACCAGGTTATATGACACTGGTAAACAAAGGCGTATTAGAGCCTCTGGACAGCTATATCCAGTCCTCTAATGTTGATTTAACTCAGTATAAGGGTCTTACCGATCAGATTACCGTTGATAAAAAGTTATATGAACTTCCTTTCCGTAACGATTTCTGGGTAGTGTTCTATAACAAAGATATCTTTGACAAAGCAGGCGTATCTTATCCAACCAATGATATGACATTTGAACAGTACGATGCTCTTGCAAGAAGTCTTGCAGTTGACACACCAGGACAGGAAGTATATGGTGCTCATTACCATACCTGGAGATCCGCAGTACAGCTTTTCGGTGTACTTGATGGAAAGCATACTATTTTAGACGGCAAATATGAATTCTTAAAACCATATTATGAGATGGTATTAAAAGAGCAGGAAGATGGCATTGCTCAGGATTATGCAACCTTAAAGACAAGTGGACTTCATTACTCCGGCGCATTTGCACAGGGTAACGTAGCTATGATGAACATGGGTACATGGTTTATTTCTACTTTAATGGAGAAAATCCGTACAGGTGAATATACCGACGTTACCAATTGGGGAATTGCAAAATATCCTCACGCAGAAGGTGTAGAGCCAGGTTCTACTCTTGCAACTATCACATCCCTTGCAATTCCAGCAAATGCACCTCATAAGGATCTTGCATGGGAATTCATTAATTTTGTAAGCGGCAAAGACGGCGCAGAGATTCTTGCATCTACAGGAACCATCCCGGCAGTTATGAACAGTACAGTTGCTGATCTTGTTTCCGGAACAGAAGGCTTCCCTAAGGATGATACAACAAGCGTAGACGCTCTTAATACCTCTAAGCTCTATCTTGAAATGCCAGTTAACGAGAAGAGTTCTGAAATTGAAACAGTTTTAAATGAAGCTCATGATGCAATCATGACAGGCAGCATGTCCGTAGATGACGGTATTGCTCAGATGAATGAAAAAATTGGTGCGATTTTAGGCAAGTAAATTCTAAGATACAAAGAGAGGCGGGCGATAAAAGCCCGCCTCATTTAAAGAAAACTTCTGATTTGATGATAGAAATAAAAGGAGGAGACCCATATATGGCAAAGACAACAACAGAGTCGCAAAAGCAGGAAAAAATCACAGCTTTGCAAAAAAAACGGGATGCTCTAAGTCTTAAGCTTAGAAGTGCCGACGGTGCAGGAAAACGTGATGGGCTGATTGCGAAAATCGAAAAAATAGATGAACAGATTAAAAAAGTAAGGACAGGAGAGCGGTTTACAAGGCAGGAAAAGAGGAATCTGATTGCATATTCCTTTATTGCTCCTAATTTTATCGGCTTTGCTGTTTTCACCCTGGGACCGATTATTTTTGCTTTTGTCCTGGCATTTATGAAATGGGATGGGAACAGTCCCATGCAGTTTACAGGACTGAAGAATTTTATAGATATGTTTGCCAATGCCAGATTCCGGGCGTCCTTTGTAAATACCATTGTCTACTGTCTGGCAACGGTGCCCTTAACACTGGCCAGTGCCCTTGGTCTTGCGGTCGTCTTAAACCAGAAGATCAAAGGAAGAAACTTCTTCCGTACCGTTGGCTTCTTCCCTTACGTAGCTTCCTTAGTAGCAGTAGCCGCTGTATGGAATATGCTCTTTAGCCCCATGAAGAGCGGCCCTGTCAATATGATTCTTTATAACCTGGGCGTTCATGCAAAAAGCCTTCCCAAGTGGTCTGCGGATCCTCATTGGGTTATGTTTACCATCGTTTTATTCAGCGTTTGGAAAAATATGGGCTATTACATGGTTATCTATCTTGCCGGCCTTCAGGGAATCAACGGAGAGCTTTATGAGGCAGCAGGACTTGATGGCTGTAATGCATGGCAGAGATTCCGCTATATTACCTGGCCTCAGCTTCAACCTACTACCTTCTTCGTAACCATTATCCTGACTATTAACTGCTTTAAGGTTTATGACATCGTATACATGCTGGCAGGAGGTTCCAATGGTATTGTAAGCTCCCAGGCCATGGTCCTGGTTTACCACATCTATGAAGAAGCGTTCCGTAACTGGAATCTTGGTTATGCAAGCGCAGTTGCTATGATATTGTTCTTAATGGTACTTGTCATCACACTGGTTCAGTTCCGTGGTGAGAAGAAATATGCAAACTAAGAAAAGGAGGATTCTAAAATGAAAGTAAAAAGCACAAATTATAAAATCAGCAGATGCCTCCTGTATGTGGTTTTGCTCCTTCTGACCGCTGCTATGCTGGTACCCTTTGTATGGATGCTCTCTGCTTCCTTAAAACTGGATAAAGACGTATTTATCTTTCCGATCCGCTGGATTCCTGAAAACCCCAGGTGGCAGAATTATCTGGATATCTGGACCAAGATTCCACTTCTCACCTTTGTAACGAATACGGTGAAAATCACTCTAATCGTAACTTTTTTACAGCTCCTCACCAGCAGCTTTGCGGCTTACGCATTTGCAAAATTAAAATTCAGGTATAAAGATACTTTATTTATGGCCTACATCGCTACCATTGCGGTTCCATGGCAGGTATATATGGTGCCTCAGTTCATGATGATGAGAAATTTCGGGTTAAATGATTCCCACTTAGCCATAATTTTCCTTCAGGCATTCTCTGCCTTTGGTGTGTTCATGATGCGCCAGTTCTATCAGGGAATTCCCGATGAGCTTTGTGAAGCAGCTAGAATTGATGGTATGAATGAGTACCAGATTTATGCAAGAATCATGCTGCCCCTGTCAAAGCCGGCACTATCCACGCTCACCATATTTACCTTTGTAAATACCTGGAATGACTTCTTAGGACCACTCATTTATTTAAAGACAGAAGCGAAAAAGACATTGCAGTTAGGACTTAAAATGTTTATCAGTCAGTATAGTTCAGAGTATGGACTCATTATGGCAGCTTCGGTTCTTTCCTTAATTCCGGTACTTATCGTGTTCCTATCTCTGCAAAAGCATTTCGTTGAGGGTGTTGCTGCAACCGGTGTGAAAGGGTAAGGATATAAAAATGATAAAAAATTTCGTGGACAATATCCATAACGAAGCTTATAAGGATTATTATCTCGCTCCTGTCCTGGATGCAGAATCTTATGTGTTTACAGGCGGTAGAAGGGAAGTGTCCTTAGACGGCTCCTGGAATTTCTCTGTAGATATGTACGATAATTGTCTGAGGGCCAAATGGTTCCTGGAGGAAGAAACCAATTCAGAGGGGCGAAAGGTCCCTCTGGATTACGGATTTGATGACTGGGAAGAGATCCCGGTACCAGCAGTATGGAACCTTGTGAAACCGGAATATTTTTATTATGAGGGACCGGCGGTATATAGCCGCCGGTTTCTTTTTGACGGGAAAACAGAGGGGCATGTGTTTCTTCGATTTGGTGCAGCAGCCTATGAAGCAAGGGTTTTCTTAAATGGTGAATTTCTTGGACTTCATCTTGGTGGTTCCACACCTTTTTGTGTGGAAGTCACCTCATATTTAAAAGAGGAAAACCGTCTCATAGTAGTGGCAGATAACACCAGACGTCAAGACCAGATACCCAGTGAGAACACAGACTGGTTCTTATATGGAGGGATTTACCGAGGGGTATCCCTTTTTTCTGTACCTGATACTTATATTAAAAGTATGAATGTACATTTAGAGGGCTGGAGAGAAAAACAAGTCTCTGTTTCCGTATCCTTAGGTGGCGCAAGCCATTATGAAGGGGGAGAGGCTGTTTTTTCCATACCAGAGCTTCAGATTAAAGAATCCATTTCACTGGGACCTGGTGGAACGGCAGAATTAACATTTGTGGCAGAGGCGCTTTCCCTATGGAGTGTAGAAAGTCCAAAGCTTTATGACGTTCAGCTGTCATACTTAAAAGAGGGAACGGTAATAGATATGGTCAGAGACCGGATTGGTTTCAGGACTATAGAGACAAGGGGAAATGAAATTATATTAAACGGTAAGCCTGTCTTTTTAAGAGGTGTTTGTCTTCATGAAGAGACAGAAGAGAACGGAAAGGCAGTAACCAAAGAAGACATTCGCAATGCCTTTATAAAGGCAAAAGAAATGAACTGCAATTTCCTGCGTCTTGCCCATTATCCCCATACCGAATGGGTATCCCAACTGGCAGATGAAGAAGGCCTCCTGCTATGGGAGGAGATACCAGTATACTGGTGGATTGATTTCTCCAATCCAAAGACCCTTGCAGATGCAAAGAACCAGCTGACAGAGCTGATTAAGAGGGATTATAACAGGGCCAGCGTCATAATCTGGTCTGTTGGCAATGAAAATCCAGATACGGACGAAAGATATCATTTTATGCGTGAACTGGCAGAGACAGCAAGGGAATTGGATAAAAGCCGTTTGATTTCAGCTGCATGCCTGGTGGATGCAGTGAACTTAAAGATATCGGACCGGCTGGAAGAGCACCTTGATATCATTGGGTTTAATGAATATTATGGCTGGTATGATCCGGATTATCAAAAACTGATTACCATACTGGAAGAATCCAAGCCGGAAAAGCCAGTGGTTATCAGCGAATTTGGTGCCGATGGGTTTGCGTCTACCAGTGAAAATATGAATAAGGTAAGAGGCTCAGAAGAGGAGCAGAAAGAAATTTATGAGATGCAGGTAGAACTCTTTAAAAAGACCAGTTATATTCAAGGAACCGTGCCATGGATCTTATTCGATTACCGGACACCAAAGCGCCTGGGAGCCTATCAGAAGGGGTACAACATCAAAGGACTGGTAACGGCTGACCGGAAAAGGGAAAAGCCTGCGTTTACAGTCATGAAAAAATTCTATGAGGAGGTAAGAAAGAATGAGCAAAGAGATTGAAACCTTATTTGGAAATAAAGCAGAACTTACGGAAATGGAATGCACCAAAGCAATGGATTTTGCTATCTTGCAGGTAAGAGAGAACTTAAAGGAATTTACCCATTCCTTTAAGAGAGCATTCAGCGAGGATGGCTTTTATCAGCCGACTGCCAATGTAAACTGGACTACCGGCTTCTGGACCGGACAGATCTGGCTTGCCTATGAATGGAGCAAGGATGAGGCGTTTGAAAAGGCTGGAAAGATACAGATTGAAAGCTTTTTAGACCGGATCGACCAGAAGATAGAGGTTGACCATCACGATATGGGATTTTTGTATTCCCCATCCTGTGTTGCAGGATATAAGCTGGCTGGAGATGAAAAGGGAAAAGAAGCAGCTATTAAGGCAGCGGATCAGCTTATCAGCCGCTTTCAACCAGTGGGCGGATTTATCCAGGCCTGGGGTCCCATGAACCAGCCGGAAAATTACCGTTTTATTATTGACTGTCTGTTAAACCTGCCTCTCTTATACTGGGCAACCGAGGAGACGGGTGATGAGAAATACCGGGAAATTGCTGAAAAGCATATTCACACAGCCATTGCCAATGTCATTAGAGAGGATTACTCTACCTGGCATACCTTTTTCATGAACATGGAAACAGGAGAACCAAGTCATGGCGCGACCTGCCAGGGATACCGGGATGGTTCTGCCTGGGCAAGAGGCCAGGCATGGGGAGTTTACGGCTGTGCCATGGCATACCGCTATACGAAGCGTCCGGAATACATTGAAGATTTTAAGCATGTGACCGATTATTTCCTGGAACACCTTCCGTCTGATCTGGTTCCTTACTGGGATCTGGAATTTGGCGAAGGTTCAAAGGAGCCAAGGGATTCTTCTTCCGCCTCCATCGCTGCCTGTGGAATGCTTGAGATGGCAAAATATTTAGATGAGAAGGATGCTGCTACCTACACCTCTTTGGCTAGAAAGATAATGGCATCTGTGGTAAAAAATTATGCAGTTAAAGATCTTAAAGAATCCAATGGCCTTGTTCTTCACAGCACCTATTCCAAAAAGTCTCCGTACAATACCTGCACACCGGAAGGCGTTGATGAGTGTAATATCTGGGGCGATTACTTTTATATGGAAGCTCTTACCCGGCTGTCTGGAGACTGGAATCCATATTGGTAATAATCAAAATAATCTGAAAAGAGGCGAATGTATATGAAACTTGATACAAAGCAGGAGTTTTCTCAGTGGATGTTCCAGGTCTTAAACCCATTGAAGCCATTGTACAGCCGTGGCTGTGCAAGGCTTCACCTGGGAGACAGCGGTGTTACCTATCCAAAGACCAGTATAGAGATGGAAGCATTTTCCCGTCCCTTATGGGCATTGGTGCCTTTCTGGTTTGGTGGAGGAACGGGATTTGAAGAGATATACCAAAAAGGACTTAAGAATGGTACAGACCCAGATCATCCGGAATATTGGGGAGGATTCGGGGATTATGACCAGAGATTTGTGGAGATGGCGGCTATTGCATGCGGTCTTATCTTTACCCCTGAAAAAGTATGGGAGCCTTTGGGTGAAACGGGTAAAGAAAACCTGGCAAACTGGCTTTACGGAATCAATGAACATATAATCCCAGACTGCAACTGGCAGTTTTTCATGATATTAGTCAATGTAGCCTTAAAGAAACTTGGCCGCCGCTATAACGAGGAACGGCTGGAGTCTGGCCTTTCGAAAATAGAAAGCTATTATACTGGAGAAGGCTGGTACCGGGATGGCGGTTCCAGTCAAAAGGATTATTATATTTCCTTTGCCCTTCATTACTATGGGCTGATTTATGCTAAGGCCATGGAAGAGGATGACCCTGACCGGTGTCTTCGTTTTAAAGAACGGGCTGTTTTATTTGCCAGAGACTTCCTTTACTGGTTTGATAAAAATGGTGCCGCGCTTCCATACGGAAGAAGTCTTTCCTATCGTTTTGGGGAAGCAGCTTTCTGGTCGGCCTACGTATTTGCAGGACTTGATGATATTCCCTTAGGTGTTGTAAAAGGAATCATCAGCCGCCATATAAGCTGGTGGATGGATCAAAAGATGTTTGACCGGGATGGAGTCTTAACCATTGGCTACAGCTACCCAAACCTTATAATGGCGGAACGGTACAATGCGCCAGGTTCTCCCTACTGGGGAATGAAGATACTCTTATGTCTCGCCCTTCCTGATGATCACCCCTTCTGGAAGGCTGAAGCAAAGGAACTTCCTCCCCTTTCTGAAATAAAGCTGTTAAAGCAGGCGGATATGCTGATGCATCGTCACGGCAGTGATGTTATTTCCTATCCGGCAGGCGTTTGTGAGAAGTACGGACACGGTCATGTACCAGAAAAATACTCTAAATTTGCCTATTCCACCAGATTTGGATTCTCTGTTGCAAGAAGCCAGATCATACTTCATGAAAATGCACCGGATTCATCCCTTGCCTTTGTCATTGACGGAGATGATTATGTTTTTGTGAGAAAATATAGTGATTCCTATGAGGTATTGGAAGATCGTGTAATCAGTCGCTGGCATCCGTTTCCGGGCATAACAGTAACGACCACCATTGTTCCCAAAGAATATGGTCATGAAAGAATCCATGAGATAGAAAGCCAGTACGATTGCATGGCATATGACTGTGGCTTTTCCGTTGAAAAGTTCACGGAAGGCTATGAGCAAAGGGCAGAAGGAACGAAATCCTCTGTGTCTTATAACAAGCAGGGCTGCCACGTTTCCGGGAAAGGTCCGGAGGCAAAAGGCATTGTCATTGAAGCAGATCCAAACACCAATGTGCTTTATCCTAACGCGTCCATTCCGGCAGTGGTTTACCGGATAAAAAAAGGGGAACCCATACGTCTGGAGACCAGAGTAGAAACCTATATGTAATCCATGAATCGGTACACTTAAATTTGAAAATAAGGTAGCGTCTTTTCCTTATGTGGATTATAATGGAACCACAGTTTGAATCAAAGGAGGGGTTCTTTATGGAACTGAAAACAGCAAAGCTGGAATGGCTGGAGGATCCGCAGGTTTTTGCGGTAAATCGTATCCAGGCCCATTCCGATCATTGTTATTATGAATCTGCAGAAGAAGCGGAATTTGGGGAAATGAGGCTTCGTCAGTCGTTAAATGGCATATGGAAATTTTCCTATGCAGACAATCCAGGAGAGAGGGTAGAACACTTTTATAAAGCCGATTTTTCAGCGGACCAATTTGGTACCATTGAGGTGCCAGGTCATATAGAATTAAACGGATACGGTCAATGCCAGTATATTAACACCATGTACCCATGGGATGGACTGGCAGATATCCGTCCGCCGTTTACAGATAAAAGCAACAACCCGGTGGGCAGTTATCTAAGAGATTTTGAGCTGGAAGCGCCACTTAAGGGAAAACGTCAGTTTATATCCTTTCAGGGAGTAGAGACCGCTTTTTATGTATGGCTAA
Organism: Lacrimispora xylanolytica; assembly: GCF_026723765.1. Lineage (NCBI taxonomy): Bacteria > Bacillati > Bacillota > Clostridia > Lachnospirales > Lachnospiraceae > Lacrimispora > Lacrimispora xylanolytica. The sequence goes on along the minus strand of NZ_CP113524.1, from coordinate 2,613,031 downwards.
ACGGAATCTTTATCGGTTATGGAGAAGATTCCTTCACCCCATCTGAGTTTGAAATTACACATGCATTAAAAGAAGGTACCAACCGTCTTGCCGTGGAGGTATATAAAAGAAGCAGCGCCAGTTGGATTGAGGATCAGGACTTCTTCCGGTTTTCCGGTATTTTCCGTGATGTTTATGTGTATGCAATACCGGAATGCCATGTAGAAGATATCTTTATTCACGGAGATGTTTCCGATGATTACGAGGATGGCCTGTTACGGGCAGAGCTTAAGCTCACTGGAGGAATAAGCGGAACCATTTCTGCCATTTTGAGGGATGGGGAAGGGGTAGAAGTTACCAAATGGGACGCTGTCCCGGCAAAAAGGGACGTAGAATTTACTACCTGCGTGAAAAAAGCCCGTTTATGGTCCGGAGAAGATCCTTATCGTTATGAACTGACATTCGTGCTTACCGACGATCAGGGCAGCGTAAGGGAAGTCATCCCTCAGAAAATAGGGTTCCGGCGCTTCGAGATGAAAGACCGTATCATGCATCTAAACGGAAAACGAATCGTATTTAGAGGCATCAACCGTCATGAGTTTAATGTGAGAAGAGGGCGGAGCATTACCAAAGAAGATATGATGTGGGATATCCGCTTCTTAAAACGCCACAATATCAACGCCGTGCGTACATGCCACTATCCTGATCAGAGTCTATGGTATGAGCTCTGTGATGAATATGGAATCTATCTCATTGATGAAGCGAATTTAGAAAGTCACGGCTCCTGGCAGAAGATGGGTGCTGTGGAACCTTCCTGGAATGTACCGGGCAATCTTCCGGAATGGAAGGAATGCGTTGTGGACCGTGCAAAGTCCGTGCTGGAACGGGATAAGAACCACCCAAGCGTACTGATCTGGTCATGTGGAAATGAGTCCTATGCGGGAGAAGACATTCTTGCAATGGCTGATTTCTTTAGAGAGCGGGATCCGGGAAGACTGGTTCACTATGAAGGCGTTTTCCACAACCGGGAATATGACAGGATCAGTGATATGGAAAGTCGTATGTATGCAACCGCATCTGACGTCTCAGAATACTTAAAAGGCGATCCGGAAAAGCCATTTATTCTTTGTGAATATATGCATGCCATGGGAAATTCTCTGGGCGGAATGCACAAGTATACAGAATTAGAAGATCAGTATGACATGTACCAGGGCGGCTTTATCTGGGATTACATGGATCAGTCTCTGATGAAGAAGGACGCCTATGGAAAAGAGCACATGACATACGGCGGCGATTTTGGAGACCGGCCCACGGATTACAGCTTCTGTGGCAATGGTATTGTATATGCAGACCGAACCGAATCACCCAAGGCCCAGGAGGTTAAATATCTGTATCAGGATATCCGCCTCACTCCTGATCCTAAGGGCGCAACCATAGAAAACAGAAGAATGTTTACAGACACTTCTGATTTGGAGTTTGTATACACCGTGTTAAAGGATGGAGAGCTTGTATTCCAGAAGAGCTTCTTTGCAGAAGTCGATCCCCTGCAAACACAATTGATTTATGTGGAAGTTCCGGAGTTTACAGAGCCAGGAGAATATGTACGTCAGGTCTCCGCCCTGTTAAAACAGGATACCTTATGGGCTGATGCCGGATTTGAGATTTCCTTTGGAGAGAATGTTTATCTGGTAGAAGGGAAGACAGAAAACTCTTTCAAAGAGCCATTGAAGGTGATTTATGGTGACGTCAACATCGGAGTCTTTGGAGAAGGCTTTCGGGTATTATTCTCCAGACAGGAAGGAAGCATTGTTTCCCTGGTCTATGATGGTAAGGAATGGGTTGGAAGACCTGTGATGCCGGTATACTGGAGAGCTACTACGGACAATGATAAAGGCAATAAATTCTCTGTAAACAGTTCTGTTTGGTATGGCGCAGGACGGTTTTATCGCTACGATAATAAGAACTGTGAAGTGGAGGAGGGAGATGGTTTCATAAAAGTATCTTATCTCTATGAATTATCCACTGTTCCCAAATCCTCGACAAAGGTCACTTATCTCGTAGATGGAAGCGGTGCCATTCAGGTTAAGGCCGTATACCAGGGACAAAAAGGGCTTCCTCAGCTTCCTGCCTTTGGTTTGAGACTGATTACTCCGGAAGCAGTAAAGAAATTTGCCTGGTACGGCAAAGGACCGGAGGAAAATTACAGTGACCGTAACAGGGGCGCAAGGCTTGGAATCTATAAGGATACTCCGGAAAACAATATATCCCGGTATCTGGTGCCCCAGGAATGCGGCAACAGAACGGAGGTCCGCTGGCTGAAGGTATCCGATATGGAAGGCCATTCCATTGGCTTCCGGGCAGTAAATAAGCCTTTTGATGTCTCTGTTCTGCCATATACGGCGGAAGAATTGGAATCAGCGACTCACAGAGAAGACCTTCCGGCAGTGCGTTATACCGTGGTAAACATCTTAGGTGCCATGAGAGGTGTAGGCGGTGATGACAGCTGGGGAGCACCAGTTCATCCAGAATACTGCATCAGCGGTGAAGAAGAACTTATTACAGAATTTATCATCGAAAAAAGATAACTATGAATGGGCAGGCAATGTTGTTTTACAAAAAACACTTTGCCTGCTTTCTTTTATTAAAAATCCTGTGAAGGGGTTGTTTTTCTTTTGCCTGCGTGGTAATTTGATAGAAGAAATATGCTATCACCCGGCAAGCACGGGATACAAGGAGAGAGCGAGGAGAAGGCATGATCATTCATTTTGATGAGACAGAAGAAAAAGTACTTCCTCATTTTAACGGGGGAGAAAAAGAATTCAACACCAGGATGTATTTGGATGAGCTTAACAAGATACAAAAGGGTAGACTGGTCCCGGGTGCATCCATTGGAATGCATACCCACGATACCAGCAGTGAGATTTTTTACATACTGGAAGGAGAAGGAACCGTTATATATGACGGGGGAGAGGAAGCTGTATCTCCAGGGGTTTGCCACTATTGCCCTAAGGGACATACCCACAGCTTAATTAATACTGGTGATAAGGACCTTATATTTTTTGCAGTTGTTCCAGTGCAGTAATTGAGGAGGAGCTTATGAAGTATTTTGGAGAAGGTTTGAGTGAAAGTCATAAGGAATTAAATTCTATCATTCGAAAGAAGGACAAGATAGAGGAGGCAAAAACTCTTTTCCTGGACATACATAAAAAGCTGCACCTTTCGAATATATCAAAAGAAGGGGGAAATGAAGTCGACCAATTGTTCGCTGATTTAGAGACATGGGAATATTCTGTAATGCCTACCAGCAAGGATGAAACCATAGCATGGGTGGTCTGGCATATTGCAAGAATTGAAGATCTGACCATGGGAATCCTGGTGGCAGAAGGAGAACAGCTGTTTAACGAGGATTGGAAGCAAAGAATGAAAGCTCCCATTACAGACTCTGGTAACGCCTTAGATGATAACGGTATCATGAATCTAAGCAAAAGCCTGGTAATAGAAGAATTACTACGTTATCGGTCAGCTGTTGGAATGAGAACGAGACAGATTGTATCAGACTTACGACCAGGAGATATGGTTAGGAAGGTCACCCCTCAGGCTATAGAAAAAATAAGGCTGGAGGGCGGAGTAACGGATGAAGAGGACTCAAAGTGGCTTCTTGACTACTGGGGCGGTAAAGATGTGGCCGGACTCCTTTTAATGCCTCCCACACGCCATATGATGCTTCATATCAATGATTGCTTCAAATGGAAGGAAGCCATAAGGGCAAAGAAGAAACTGTATCTGGTTTAGATTAAATTATCTAAATGTTCATAAATAACTTGACAAATGAAAATATTGGCAGTATTCTAGTGATTGATAATATTTATTAAATTAAGAAAAGGAGGCAGAAGCTATGAGAAACATGAACAACGGAATTAAATTTAAAGGAATCGGCAATGTTGTAGTTAATATGAAATTCATTCAGTCTGCCTCATCGAACATAGAAGATCTCTGCATGTAATAAGCAAGGGATCATAGACTCTTAACAGGAGTATCTTTATGTGTATGAACCGCAGTCTGTATGGGCTGCGGTTATTTTTTTGAGAATTTACCGAAAAAGACCGCTTTGCGCTGTTTTTTTCGGTTTTTTTCTATATTTGGGCAGAAATTAACAAGTTTAAAAATGTTTAAAGGAGGAAGTATGAAAAATCTGTGGAAGTATTTAAAGAAGTATTGTTTCCTGTATGTCCTTGCAATCACCGCGATGTTCATCAGCGTTTTTCTCGATGCAATGTCTCCCCAGATCACGAAGCATATTATTGATGATGTAATCGTGGGCGGTAATATGCAGATTCTGATGAACCTGCTGTTAGGACTTATCGGAATCGGATTTGGAAGAGCGATTTTCCAGTACACCAAGGAATTTATTTTTGACTATGCTGCGGCGGGGATAGGAAGCGGTCTGAGAAAGGATTTATTCGATCATATACAGACCTTATCTATGGATTACTTTGATGGCCACAACACCGGGGAATTGATGGCAAGAATCAAAGATGACGCAGAACGAATCTGGAACGCATTCGGTTTCGTAGGAATGCTGGTTCTGGAATGTACCATACATACGATTATTGTGCTTGTCTGCATGTATCGCATCAGTCCGGTGCTTACATTAGTACCATTGGCTATCATGCCGCTCATAGCCTGGTATGCCATTAAGATGGAGAACGGTCTTGGAGAAGTGTATGATAAGATCAGTGAACAGACGGCAGAATTAAATACCGTAGCTCAGGAAAATCTTGCTGGGATTCGTACGGTAAAGGCTTTTGCCAGAGAAGAATATGAAATCGGCAAGTTTAGAAAGCACAATAAGAAATATTATGACTTAAACATGAAACAGGCAAAGCTTCTCATTCGCTATCAGCCGAATATCTCATTTTTGTCTAAAATCCTTATGATATCGGTAATTGTAATCGGAGGAATCCTTGTTATTTATGAGAAAATGACCATCGGTGAATTAGGTGCATTTTCCGAATATGCCAATAACATTATCTGGCCCATGGAAATGGTAGGCTGGCTGAGCAACGATTTAGCCGCAGCCATGGCCTCCAACAAAAAGATCAAGGCAATCATGGATGAAAAGCCGGTAATCAAGGATGCCGAAGAGCCCGTGTGGCCGGAACATATTAATGGTGATCTTGTTTTTGACCATGTAAGCTTTGAACTTGATGGAAAGAAAATTCTTGAGGATATTGCCTTTTCTTTAACCAAGAGAAAGACTCTTGGAATCATGGGAGTTACCGGTTCTGGAAAAAGCTCCATCGTCAATCTGATTCAGCGGTTTTACGATGTTACGGACGGTAAGATATTGCTTGACGGAGTGGATGTGAGGGAGCTGCCTCTGTCCCTGTTGAGAGGTCAGATTTCTGTGGTTATGCAGGATGTATTTCTCTTTTCCGACAGCATTACGGAAAACATTAAAACAGGAAATAAGGATGCCACGGAATGGGAGATTGTCCAGCAGGCTTCCATATCAGCAGAAGCCCACAACTTTATATCTAAGCTTTCGGAGCAGTATGATACCGTAATTGGAGAACGAGGAGTAGGCCTTTCCGGAGGCCAGAAGCAGCGTATCAGCATTGCAAGGGCAATTGCAAAGAAAAGTCCTCTGCTGATTCTTGATGACTCCACCTCAGCTCTTGATATGGAAACAGAGAGAGAGATTGAAGCTCATCTGTCAAAGCTGAATAAAAGCTCTAAAATTATCATTGCTCACCGGATTTCTGCAGTACGGAATGCAGATGAAATCCTGATTCTTTCTGAAGGAAGGATTATAGAGCGAGGAACCCATGAAGAGCTGATGAACATGAGGGGACAGTATTATAAAACATATCAGGTTCAATACGGAGAGGAGGAAGTAACATGGCAGTCAATTCCAGCAGAATAGATGAAGAACAGAAGGCAGTCCTAAAAAAAGACACCATGCTTCGGATGTTTAAGTATTTACTGGATTATAAAAAGCAGATTACCATCGTTTTATTTATTATGGCAGGAACCATTGCCATAAGCATGATGGCCCCCCTGATTATGGAATATGCCATCAATGTCTGTGTAGCCCAAAAGGATATGAAAGGGCTTTTAAGGCTTGGAGGTGGAGCACTGATTTTGTTCCTATTGTTTCTTGCAGGAACCAAGATCCGGATGCGTCTTATGGCAGAAGTATCCAATAAAGTGCTTTTAACGATCAGGGAAGAGTTATACCAGCATATCCAGACCCTTGGATTCGGCTTTTTCGACAGCCGCCCGACCGGAAAAATACTGGCAAGAATCATTGGGGATGTGAATTCCTTAAAGGATGTATTATCAGACAGTGTGACTCAGCTCATACCTGATTTATTAACAGTCATCTGCGTAGCAGTTATCATGCTGATTAAGAATTACCGGCTGGCTATGGCTGCCCTTCTTACGCTTCCAATCCTTGCAATCGGACTATTTCTGATTCAAACAACCGTACATAGGAGATGGCAGATTTATCGAAAAAAGACGTCTAACTTAAATGCATACGTTCATGAAGATCTGTCTGGAATCCGCATTATACAAAGCTATGCAGCGGAGAAGGAAACAAAAAATGTGTTCCATGATCTGGTGAACCAGCACTACAAATCTTTTATGGATGCGGTACTTGTAGCAGATGCTTTTGGGCCTCTGGTAGAAATCACCTGGGGACTTGGTGGCTTCCTGCTTTACTTCATCGGAATTAAGATCATCGGCGTGGAACAAGTGGGAATCGGTACCTTTCTTGCATTCTCCACCTATATAGCCATGTTCTGGAGTCCTATCCGTAATCTGGCCAACTTTTACAATAAGCTGACCACCAACATCACTGCGGCAGAACGCATCTTTGATATCATTGATACAGAGGCAGAAATCGTAGACCAGGAGGGGGCGAAAGAGCTTCCGGAGTTAAATGGAGAAGTAGAATTTAAAAACGTTTCCTTCGCATACAGCGATGAGCCTGACCGTCTGATATTAAGCGATGTGAATTTCCTTATAAAACCAGGGGAAACCATTGCACTGGTAGGGCCTACAGGAGCGGGTAAAACTACGATTGTTAACTTAATCAGCCGCTTTTACGAAGCCACAGAAGGGAGAATCCTCATTGACGGTCATGAGATTAAGGATGTGACCTTAAACAGCTTACGAAGCCAGATGGGCATCATGACCCAGGATAATTTTCTCTTTTCCGGTACCATCCGCGATAATATCCGGTATGGCCGTCTTGATGCTGCGGAAGAAGAAATTATTGAGGCAGCCAAGGCAGTCAGTGCCCATGAATTTATCATGAAGCTTGATGAGGGATATGATACGGTCATCAGCGAAAGAGGGGCAGGTCTTTCCATCGGCCAGAGGCAGCTTCTTGCATTTGCAAGAACCATGGTCTCAAAGCCGGGAATCCTGATTCTTGATGAGGCGACCTCAAGCATTGATACTCATACCGAGCTTTTGGTACAGAAGGGAATCGATGCATTACTGAAAGGTAGAACTTCCTTTATCATCGCACATCGCTTATCAACCATACGGAAAGCAGACCGGATTTTTGTCATTGACCAGGGAAATATTATGGAGGCAGGAAGCCATGAAGAGCTTTTAGCCTTAAAGGGTGCTTACTACAATCTGTACCAGAGTCAGTTTGCCTAGACTTTAAAAGGGATTGACCGGATGGGAGAAATGCAATAGAATAGAAGTCGAGGTGATAAAAGATGACAGAAGGAGCATTGGTTTTGGAGGGAGGATCCCTTCGCGGCGTTTTTACAGCCGGAGTCTTAGACGTATTAATTGAACAGGAGATAGAATTATCCTATGTAAACGGCGTTTCTGCCGGCTCCATGTCGGGTATGAGCTACATCAGCAAACAATCGGGCCGGACCATCAGAGTCAATCTGGATTACGTGAGAGACAAACGGTTTTTAAGCTTCCGCAACATGGTAAGAAACCGTTCCATATTTAACTTTGACTTTTTATTCGGGGAATTAAGCGATACCCTGGTTCCCTTTGATTATGATACATTTAACAATTCCAGGCAGATTTTTGAGGTGGTCGCCACCAGATGTAAGACTGGAAAGCCGGAGTACTTTGAAAAAAGCACCAGTGAGGATTTTATCAGTGCCGTAAAAGCTTCAAGCAGTATTCCGGTTCTGTCCAGTATGATTTCTGTGAATGGGAAGAAGTATCTGGATGGAGGCTGTTCTATGCCAGTAGCCTATCAAAGAGCCATAGACCTTGGATATGAAAAGGTTGTGGTGATTCTTACCAGAGAGAAGGGGTATCGGAAGCCTCTTCTTGATAAATGGACGAAAAAGGGATATGAGCGGTATTTTGGACCGCTGCCAAAGCTTTTAAAGGCTCTTCAGGATGTGCCAGAACGGTATAACCGGATGCAGGAAGAGATTGATCAGCTGGAGGCAGAAGGCCGGATATTTGTCATACGCCCGGATAAGCATGTAACCGTGCAAAGAACGGAACAGGATAAGCGGAAGCTGGAATCCCTCTATGAAGACGGAAGAAGGCTTGCTGAGGCCAATTTAGATGATTTGAAGCGGTATTTGGGGATAGAAGAGGAAGGAAAGGAAGAGACGGTATAATTTATGAGTATTTACGATACATTAAATCCAATGCAGAAGGAGGCGGTTCTCCATACGGAGGGACCGCTTCTTGTGCTGGCAGGAGCCGGGTCAGGAAAGACCAGAGTACTTACACACCGAATTGCCTATCTTATAGAAGAAAAGGGAATCAACCCGTGGAACATTCTTGCTATTACCTTTACCAATAAGGCAGCAGGAGAGATGAGGGAACGTGTGGACAAGCTGGTGGGCTTTGGAGCCGACAGCATATGGGTTTCTACCTTTCATTCCTCTTGTGTACGTATTTTAAGAAGACACATAGAAAGCCTGGGATATACCACAAATTTCACCATATATGATACGGATGATCAGAAAACTCTCATGCGCAACGTCTTAAAAAGCCTGGAAATGGATCCAAAGCTTTATAAGGATCGTGCCATGCTATCTGTAATCTCCACCGCCAAAAATGAGCTGATTTCAGCTGTAGAGTTTGAACTGAACGCCTCCGGTGATTTCAGGCAAAAAAAGGTGGCTCAGGTCTATAAAGAGTACCAAAGCCAGTTGAAAAAGAACAATGCCCTTGATTTTGATGATCTTATCATGAAAACAGTGCAGCTTTTTGAAGGCAGCCCGGAGATCTTAAATTATTACCAGGAGCGCTTTAAATACATATTGGTGGATGAGTACCAGGATACCAATACAGCCCAGTTTAAGCTTGTCAGTCTGTTGGCTGGGAAATATAAAAATCTGTGCGTAGTAGGTGATGATGACCAGTCCATCTATAAGTTTCGAGGCGCAAACATTGAAAATATATTGAACTTTGAAAAATCATACCCAGGAGCCGTGGTCATTAAGCTGGAGCAAAATTACCGTTCCAGCCAGAGCATCTTAAATGCAGCCAATGAGGTCATACGCCACAACAGAGGCCGTAAGGACAAAACCCTTTGGACAGCCAATGACGAAGGCCCTCTGGTGCAGTTTAAGCAGTTTGATAATGCTTCTGAGGAAGCGGATGCCATTGTCCGGGATATTTTAAACAGCCCGTCCGATTATCAGGATTGTGCCGTACTTTATCGGACCAATGCTCAGTCCCGTCTCATTGAAGAAAAATGTCTTCAGCACAATGTTCCCTATCGTATGGTAGGAGGCGTCAATTTCTATCAGAGAAGAGAAATCAAGGATATCCTGGCTTATTTAAAGACCATTGCCAATGGTAAGGATGACCTTTCCGCCTTAAGAGTTATCAATGTCCCCAAGCGTGGAATCGGTGCCACCAGCCTTGGTAAGATTCAGGCGTTTGCATCAGAACGCGGCTTTGACATTTACGATGCCTTTTGCCGGGCAAAAGCGGTCCCGGGACTTGGAAAGGCAGCTGATAAGGTCCTTGTATTTACTGAGCTGATTGAAGACTTCCGTAATAGAATGTCAGAAGAGGCTTACACCATTCACGAACTGATTGAAGATGTACTTGATGAGACTGGATACTTAAAAGAGCTGGAAGCAGAAGGGGAAATCGAGTACCAGACCCGTCTTGAAAATATCGAGGAGTTGATTAACAAGGCCGTAAGCTTTGAAGGAGACCATGAGCATCCGGATCTTAATGAATTCCTGGAAGAAGTGGCTCTGGTGGCTGATGTAGACCGTATGGATGACTCGGAAAACAGAGTGACTCTCATGACGCTTCACAGCGCCAAAGGACTTGAATTCCCCCGGGTGTATTTAACCGGAATGGAAGATGGTCTCTTCCCAAGCATGATGTCTATTTCCTCCGATGATAAGGAAGAGGTGGAAGAAGAGCGGAGACTTTGTTATGTGGGAATCACAAGAGCCCAGAACTTTTTAATGATGACTTCAGCAAGACAGCGTATGGTAAATGGAGAGACCAGGTACAGTAAGGTAAGCCGCTTTATTGAAGAGATTCCGGATCACCTTCTGGATTCCAGCAGGCTGGAGCCAAGAATCTCAAAAATCCGCACGGGAGCTGATTTTGATGACAGTGCACTACCATGGGGAAAGGCAGGGCGGTCTGCCGGTGTCAGTAGCTTTGGGCCTGGAAACAATGCATATGCATCTAAAACTGCAAAACCCGCCTCATCTCCTGGCTTTGGAAAAGCATTTACTGTAGAAAAACCATCTTCCTTAAGCTATAAGGAAGGCGACAGGGTCAGCCACATCAAGTTTGGAGAAGGACTTGTCATGGAAATTAAGGACGGCGGAAGAGACTTTGAGGTCACAGTCCAGTTTGATAAAGCAGGGGTTAAAAAGATGTTTGCATCCTTCGCAAAACTAAAACTTTTATAAAAACAATAATCAATACATAAAATTCAAAAAAATTGTGAAAATGATAGTAAAAGACCCAATATAATGGTATAATAACTGCGATAGGCAGAGAGACAAACCTTTGCCAGGATTTAAAAAGCAAGGCTCTCAGAAAGGACGTGGAGACATGAACAGATTTGATGCAATGAGCAAAGAGGCTATGAGCAAACTGGAAGATCTTATGAACTCAAGCAGAGTGAATGAATTGCTTCATAAAAGAGAACAGGAAGAAAAGAAGAAAAATTGTATTCTCTGGATACTGGCTATAGTAGGAGCTGTGGCAGCGGTGGCAGGCATCGCCTATACCGTTTACCGCTTCTTCACACCGGATTATCTGGAAGATTTTGAAGATGATTTTGATGATGATTTCGACGATGATTTTTTTGAAGACGATCAGGCTGTCGAAGCTACGGAACAATAAGATTGGCATTATTATAGAGAAGGAGCGTGCCTCAGTCAGTGAGACACGCTTTTTGCTCGGTCAGGAATAAAAAAGGATAGGAGTCAGAAGAGTGAAAAAGGGTGAGATATACGAAGGTATCATAGGCCGGTTCGATTTCCCGGATAAGGGTTATATAGAACTGCCGGAAGGTAAAATAGGAATAAAGCACACATTGCCAGGACAAAAGGTTCGTGTGATGATCAATAAAAAACGAGGTGGAAAGGTAGAGGGCCGGGTTCTTGAAGTTTTAGAGCCTTCTAAGCTTGAGACCGCAGAGAATCCTTGTCCTCATTTTGGGATATGCGGCGGATGTACGTACCAGACACTTCCTTATGAGGAGCAGTTGAAGATTAAAGAGAAACAGGTTAAAGATCTGATTGACAGTGTTTGTGAGGATTATGTATTTGAAGGAATCAAGGGCAGTCCTATAGAAGATGGATATCGGAATAAGATGGAGTTTTCCTTTGGAGATGAGTTTAAGGATGGTCCTTTGGCCCTTGGCATGCATAAGAGGGGAAGCTTTTACGATGTGGTAACAACAGGTAACTGCCAGATCGTTAATTCTGATTTTACGGATATTTTAAAGGCTGTAAAGGGATATTTTGAGGAAAAAGGAACTGGATTTTATAAGAAAATGCAGCATACCGGATATTTACGCCACCTTCTGGTGCGACGTGCCATTAAGACGGGCGAGATTTTAATTGACCTGGTAACGACAAGTCAGGAAGAGATGGACTTACAGCCATTAACGGATCTTTTGCTTGGTTTGTCTTTAAATGGTACAATTGTTGGAATTCTTCATACATTTAATGATAGTCTTGCTGATGTGGTAAAGAATGACCGGACTGATATTTTATATGGACAGGATTTCTTTTTTGAGGAGCTTTTGGGACTGAAATTTAAAATTTCACCGTTTTCCTTCTTCCAGACGAATTCTCTAGGTGCAGAAGTATTGTATGAAACTACAAGAGGCTACGTTGGGGAGACAAAGGATAAGGTGGTATTTGACTTATACAGCGGAACTGGTACCATTGCTCAGATTCTGGCTCCTGTAGCTAAAAAGGTAGTGGGTGTTGAGATTGTTGAAGAGGCTGTAGAGGCAGCAAGGGAGAATGCGAAGCGTAACGGGCTTGAGAACTGTGAATTCATTGCTGGTGATGTATTAAAGATTATTGATGAGTTACAGGACAAGCCTGACTTGATTGTGCTTGATCCTCCTAGAGATGGGATACATCCAAAAGCATTAGGCAAGATTATTGATTTTGGAGTGGATAAGCTGGTTTATGTTTCTTGTAAGCCTACCAGCCTTGTGAGGGATTTGGTGGTGTTACAGGAGAGAGGTTATAAGGTGGAGAAGGTTTGTTGTGTGGACATGTTTCCTTCAACAGCGAATACAGAATGTTGCGTTCTGTTGCAGCGGGTGGTAAATTAGAAAATTGAATATTTGATACACAAACAGCGTGAAAGTTATTCAAATTTTCACGCTGTTTATGTATCAAGAAAAACATATGAAAAAGGTTATAAAATTACCAGTAAGAGATTTGTAAAGCAGTGTAAACTATAAAAATGGGTTGTGGCCTATTGCCATATCAGCATGAAATTTGAAGAACAATATAACAGTTTAGAAATGCAAATGAGTATGATTTTGAATAATTCAGAGTGGGAATTCGCAGGCATTTTTTCAACTGCGAGATTTGTCTGAGAAAATCAAAGTGTAGTGTATTAAATGATTTGATGACCATCGTACGAGCTGGTCATATCAATAGCATATTGACTAAGTCTATCAGTCGGGTTTTGAGAAACGTGCTGGACAACTTGGGCAAATACTGTAACTTGGAAAAATTTAAATTGTGAAGAGTATAAGAGAGATGTTATGATTTAAAAAACTTATATTATCTTACCGGAAAGATGAAAGTTAATTGTGGGCGCAGAAGTGTTATGTTACGGGGAATAATGAAGGAATTATATTCCTTAATGTTTTCACCAGGTTCAGGATGACATATTTCGAAGGGGGCGGGTGGTTTTAGATGAAGATGGAGAACGGATTTGCACTGGAAATGGATATAGTAGTAAATATTTATTAGGTAATCTATCTAAGTGAGAAAACTGTGGTGGAAGTTATTGTCGTCGAACGCAACGTGGATAAATCGTATAGAGATGTGGGACTGAAATAAAGGAAGGGACAGAAGTTCGTGGAGATTCAAATACTTTAAAAGATGATGAAATTAAGAGTATTCTATTGATGATACAGTGTAGGGAAATTCCTACAAAGAATCAATTTAGAAAGATTAAGTAAAGAGAATAGATGTATATGGAAAGCAAATTATCATTTACGTATCTGGCTCAGAACAATATTACATTTGTAAACTATAGATTTGAGGTATCTGAATAGAGATATATGTTAAAAAATTCAAGTGTGGCTTTAAATATGTATGAAAAAGATATTTATTTGAGTAGAAAATTCTTTTATTATAATATAAACTAATTTCTTTTAACCTCGAATATATTTAAATCATTAGTACGAATGTAGTTACTTGGATTTATGGAATCTAGGTGAAGCAAGAAATATTGATATATGTTTTTATATGTCAGACAGAAGTTAATGTATTTTCTGACTCATATATATTGTTGAATTATTATGTTGAGATATAATGATTTTGCATATATAATCAAATATATAGAAACAACTGATAGAAAGATTTTTTAAGATAAAAATCGATGAAGAAAGAATCGGTGGATAAATATAAACGGGCAATTGCAAGATAGATAAATTCTTTGAAAATATTTATAAATGAGGGGGAGAATTGTATGTATATAAAAAAATATTATAAAAGAAGACGACATATCACTAATCTTTAATAAAGGTGTATATGCAATAATTGGTGAAAATAACTCTGGAAAATCTTTTGTAATAGATGTGCTTAGGATTGTTTATACAACTGTGACATACAGAAAGGATATATTTTTTTCAAAGTCGGATTTTCATGTTAGTAAAGATGGGGGGTAGCAAATTATGCTCAATTTGATATATATTTGGAGGAAGTTCCGCGGAAGTTGGTAGAAATTTGGAATCCCAGGAGTGAGAGTGGTGAGGGAGGAGTTTTTAAATCAACAAATTGATATTAGTTTGGTAGAACCGAGATTTGATTCAATTGCCGCTTCCTTGCGGGCTTGGGATAAACCTAAGTGGATATTGATAAATAAATTAGATCCAGTCTATGAAAAAGCATATACATATTATCAAAATCACAAAAAGTCAAAGAAGATACAAGATGATGAAAAAGGCATATATTTCGAAATTTCTATTTCGGTTGATGAAGCTGGATTTGACAAGGAAACAGCCAACAGAATTTGTGACATTTTTTATTAAATATATTATGTGATGGACTTATTTAAAGAGAACTAATTTTAAAATATTGAAAAAGCATAGTTATTAAGGCATCAAAACACTGATTAGTAAAGGAAAAAGAGTATTATCTTTACTAGTATTATATTTTATATGTAATCTATAGCGTAGGAATTATTACTTATAGTTACTAATAAATTTAATCTAAAGAATAAAAATAAATTTTTCAATAATTCGTAGTGTTTAAATATATAAAGGATATTGAGGTAGGGATTAAGTATGAGAAGAATAATTATTGAACAAGGAAATGAATTTAAAATTTATGATAGTCAAACTGAGATAAGTGAAGATATATTTTGGGATCAATATAAAATGGCAAATGAGATTAAAGATAGCTTGGTAACATATTATAAAAAAATAGAAGCGGATAATTCTAAAAAGAATATATGGGAGCATCTTAATAATATAATTGCATTTTGCGGAGAGCGTGGACAGGGAAAGAGTAGTGCCATGATTCATTTTACATATAATTTGAAAAATGATGACAATATAGAGGTATTGGAAACAATAGACCCAACAGCCATGGAGACGGTACATGATATTTTAGATATTGTTATATCAAGGATATTTGAGCAATATAGGATAGATAAAGCAATGAATCAGAACAATAGTCAATCATTTGGTGAAAATGTTGTTAATCAAAATCGCGATCAATTGTTTAAAATGTCGACATTATTTCAAAAGGTACATAAGAATCTTGCAGTGTTGAAAAATTCGGAAAGGTTTATCAAAGACGAATATATTTATAACGGATCTATACAAAATCTAGTAGATATTGCTGACAGTATGAATTTAAAGAATGATGTTCAAGTGTTAGTAAGAGAATATCTGAAATATCGAAATAAAAAAATATTAATGGTTTGCCTTGATGACTTGGATTTAAACATCAGTTCAGCATATAAAATGATGGAGCAAATTCGGAAATATATGATAATCCCAGAACTGATTATTGTTATGGCAGTGAATATTAAGCAGTTGACCTTTTGTGTAGAAAGGCAATTTTTGCTGGATATGGAAGGATTAGAGCAATCTTCCCGTTGGGATATCAATTTGGAAGCAAAAAATATGGCAAATAAATATTTGGAAAAACTACTTCCTCAGACAAGAAGAATTATGCTTCCAGATATCAGAACAATTGCAAGCGATGGAACTAGTGTAGTTAATATTCTTTATCGAAATGGTAAAAAAATTATTTTTGACTCTCATAAGTTGGGAATTGAAAAAGGGCTTATGAATGTATTATACAAGAAGACAGGGTTGGTTTTGATTGCTAAAGAAGACGAAGTTCATCCTCTTATCCCTAATACGCTCCGCGAGCTTGTCGGTATGGTTTCGGTAATTGGTAATATGGGAGAGAGGGATAAGAAAAGAAATATAGATTTGTTTGAAGATTATTTATTTGACTCCTGGGCTGAAAATCATTTGGAAGAAAAGGAAAGACAATGGTTTGTATCCCTTAGGCAGATAGGGCTGAAAGATGTTCAGGCTATTATTTTCATTTATTTATGTAAGTGGCTTTCTAATAATGGGTTCTTAGATACATCAATTCATATGGATATTCTAGAAAGTAGTGTACAGAAAGAGTTTGAATTAGTGATGAAAGAAAGGAGGAGACCTAATAATGGAGATATTATAAACTGTATTCGCTTGTGCTATAGGGTAAGGGGATATGATTTAAATAATTTACTCTTTGCTATAAATACCTATATTTCAATAATTATGCTTAAATTGAATTATGATAACGCCAAAGGGAAATTACAGGAATTTGTTGGTGAAGATATGTTTGGTATTTGCCAGCTGATTAGAGAGGAGACAGGAAATTTTTATAATAAATCAAGGCTTCATTATAAATACGATGTTGCAGAGTATTGGAAGAGATCTATTGAAAAGATAGGAGGTGAAAAGTCAGGTTTAATAGATATTGCCAATATTAATGTATCGGCAGTACGAAACTATTTCAATAGATTTGATAATGGCGAGATGCATTTAAAAAAACATTTGTATACGATTGGGTGTGTATCAACCTTCAAATGGACAAAAGATTCAGCTACAATAGGGATGGTATCTGATAATAATATGGTGGCAACAAAAGCAGATTTTTCCTTGAACAATTTGTTCATTAGACAACTTGATAGTAAAATTGTTTTTAATAATATTAGTGCTGAAAAGTGGGGGATAAAAGCTACTGAAGAATTAGAGCAGGAGTTATCTGCATATTGGAAAAATTTTATAGAACTTTGTAATATTTTGATTTGTAATATGGAAGCAATCTATTATATAGCTCAATATCTGGAAAGTACACGAGATATTAAAGACAGAACAAATAATGATATTAAGGTTTACTACAATCATTTTTTCAAGAGTTTAATAGAGGGATTATTGCAGATTAATAGTTATATAGATTTAAAAATAGCTTGGATTATAAATCCCAAGCCTGAGGGAGATTATAGTCAGTTAGTAAATGAATTAGCTTACTTTTGGGAAAGCATAAAACGGACTAAGCAAGAGCAAATTGATGAGGAACTTATGATTCCGATTTTAGATGATTTAGAACAAGTAAAAATAGATGATGTGACAGAGATTGGTGACTCATTTGATAAGTTAATTTCTAATATACCATCATTTGTTAGAAAAGATAGTACTGTACAAAATTATAAAAATAAATTAAATAAATTAAGGAATTATTATGAAAATAACAAGGGGGATTATACTGTTATGGAGCAAGCATTTTTAAGTGATAGTTTTACTAATTTAAACATTGAGCTAAATAATTATATAAAGAATTATGAAAGTTCTGATGTGATTAACGAATCTTTATCGAAAAATTATAATACAATTCGCAGATCTTTAATGTCTGTAACAATATAAGAGATGGATACAGAAAGAATATGTTTAGAATTATTATTACGAAGAGTCAACTATACAGAAATTGAATTGATTAAGGGTCAAAAAGATATTTCTTATAATAGTATAAGCGAAAAACGATTTTTAGAAATTGCTAAAACTGTATTAAATCATTATTCCGGTGATGAAATTACACAGATATACCTATGGCTTCAATACCGACTAAAAGGAGAAAAAAGAAAAGAAGCTGTACATGGTATATTTACTTTTATTGTTGATATTGCCGAGTGTTTTTTGGAAATGAAAGAGTTTAAATTTTATTGTAGAGAGTATGCAGGGGAGAAAAAAGAAATACATAACTTACAGCTATTGCGCTGGAGAGAACTTTCAGTAAGCATGGGAAACGAGATTTTTATGGCTGCGCTTCTTGCCAAATCATCGATTGAAAAGAAAGAATTATCAGAATGGCTATGTACACCATTCCCCACATTTGATAGTACTTATAAAAAAAAGGTGGGAATGATTGACATGGCGGAGAATCATTTCCATTTAAAAGGCTCAATTCCAGTATTCACATTAAACTGGGTTTGTTTGATGAACCATATAGGAGATATTAATAAGACTTTTTTTCAGCATTTTGATAGGTTTTTAGATCCACAGTATCTCTATGAAGAAAAACAACAGAATCATTTATTGCTTATGGATAACTGCCTTCAAGCAGCATTTTATCGATTATACCTCTATAATATACTGCATCAGAATAAGATCTTTCTAAATTCGCCTATTTATAATACAATGGAGTTAGAAGAAGAGAATTTGAATGAACTACAAGACCAGATTAATGCTTGTCGTGCAGAGCATGAAAAGTTTATGAACTCATATGAAATAATAGAATGTCTTGATTATGCAATTGGTGACGAATGGAATAATGTTATCACAAAGGGAGATGAATGGGCTGAATACAAGAAAAAATGTGAACAAAGGCCAATTCTTAAGGAACAGATTGCTGTTATAGGTGAGCGTTATTTTCTATACTGTTGCTTTAAGGCTATATTTGATAATAAATTCGAGGATTTAGAAAAAAATATATTTTATCGTTATTTGGTTATTTGCTTGAGGATAAGAGCAGAGATGATACAGGTAAACGGGAAGAGAGGATTTTCAAATTTTGCAGAATATCAAGATCGCAAGGAGGATTTTATAGAGGATTATCCTTGCTACCAAGAACAAATTATGAACTTAGCTGTTAAGTCACTGAGTAGATTACAATCGATTTCTTCAATGGAACTTCGTATCACTCCAAAAGATTATATTGAAACACTAAAACGGATAGAATATTATGATGGAAGAATGGAAGACAGCCAGTTGGATTTCTTTTATGTTTTGCATTTTCCGAAAAGAAGAGATACTGACTTTGCTGATTTGAAACCGAGAAATTATGAACTTCGTGACTATTTAGATCAACAAATAAGAGAAGCTTATGCTCTGTTAAAAGTAGAACTGTCTAATTATCAATATCATGGTAAGATTCCGAGAGTACGAGGGTATGATACCTGTGCAGGTGAGATAGGCTGTCGGCCCGAGGTGTTTGGCCAGTTTTACAGACAACTTCAGCAATATAATAAGAAGAGTGGCTTAACTCAGGTACAGTTTACTTATCACGTTGGTGAAGACTTCTTAGATATTTTCAGTGGCTTGCGTGCAATTGATGAAACGCTTCGATTTTGCAATCTGCCAAAGCATAGTAGAATTGGGCATGGAATGGCATTAGGAATTGATGCGAAAAGTTACTATAGTTTGAAAAAGAACAGATCTGTATTAGAAAAATTGGAAATCTTAGATAACGTTACCTGGGTATTGGGATTTTGCTATGAACATAGTATTGTGATTGATAAGGATGTTAGGGATGAACTGAGAAACTGTTTTCTATTGTATTCGGAAGAAATATATATGCGGGAAAGAAAACAGCAACAGCCAGAAGAGGTACGGAAAGCTCAGTGCGAAGCAGCGCCAACGTATGAGGAGGAATCCTTGGAATTTCTTGTTTATTATAATGCATGGAAACTGCGAGGCGATAGACCTGAAGAATACCTAAAGGATGAATTTTATGTGGGAATAGATGCTATGAATGAATGTTGTTATCTGGAAGGAGAGGAAATGACAAACATTCGTATGGAAGAGGCATGCCGTAATTATTATCGAGATTATCATTTTAATCAAGAGGTGAGAGATAAGGGGTCAGAGATCGAGATTTGGAAAGTGAATGAACTTTATTATCCACTTATAACCAAAATCCAAGAAGAACTGCGACTTATACTCACTATAAAAGAAATTGCGGTGGAATGTAACCCTTCTTCTAATCAATTAATTGGGCCCTTTCAGAAATATGAAGAACATCCGATATTGCGTATGTATGGGAAAAATCTTTCAATGCACCCGTCTTCACGGCTGAATGTTTCAATTAATACAGATGATCAGGGTATTTTTCATACATCTCTAGAGATGGAATATGCTGTTATGTATACAGCCCTTATAAAAAGTAGAGATGAACAAGGCTTGCTACGATATTCAAAAGAGGCCATACAGCAGTGGATAAAAGATATTAGTGATTTTGGAAGACAACAAGTGTTCCACTTTTCAAAGAATCCTGATTGAGAGAATACCTTCATACTAAGCAGGGAAATGATAATTGATTTATTTTGATATTTTAAAGAATTATCTTAAAAACTGCATTTTCTTCTTTGTCAATATAATGCTTGTTAAAAAAGAGTTTTAAAGGAATTTTTTTCGGAGAGGAATTATTATTTAGAAAATGCAATTTAAGGATAAGTAAAAAAATGTGGATTCTATTCTTATAAGAATTGTAAGATTAAAAGATGCAGTAGATACTAATAATACTTAAGGCAAAAAATTAATCAATGGAGGAATCAATGATAGAAAATTTACTCAATACTTATATAACAAAATTAGATGAAAAAGATCATTTTGTTAAAAATATAACACAAGCTAATTTATTGAATAAAATCACATTGATATTTATTTTTTCGGGTCTCTCATTGTTACCTCTTTATGTTCATTTCAAGTACCAAAGTATTTTTTTGATTGGACTATTTTTGTACGTTTTTATAGTATACGTTTTAATGAGTCTTGTGGAGCATTCTAATAGAAAGAATTGGAATATTAATTTGGATAAGTATATTGATTCATTAGACGTTCTTAAAAATATTTTAAAATTAGAAAAATATGACTTATATGAAAAATACAAAATAAAACAACTTATTCGGAGATATAATCAATCCATAGAAAAAATAGAAAGGGAAAGTGAACGCAGGGGTGAGAGAAATATCAAATTTTTAAATACATATATTTTACCAGTAGTTGGATTTTCAGTAGGAAGGATTACTTCTGGAATTGCTGCTCAAGATATAATAATAATGGCATTATATATTTTGTCTTTTATTAGTTTATTTATGTTTTTATTTTTACAGGCAAGAGAATTGATGGAAATAATTGATGGAAATAGATTAGAAAAGAAAAAAAATATAGTTATAAGATTACAAGATTTATTAGATCGTGACTTCGAAATACTTGAAGATGACTTGATATAAAGTATTCGCCATCTTTAAAAGTTAATTGAACCAGTGTTAAATAGGTACCAATTTTTTTAGTACTATGAGTGTGATGTAATTTTGAGGAAATTGAAGAACACATGCATAGTATAATCGCCTTTTTGCTAGGCAATTATGTTGGACAAAAATAATATGAAATAAAATTTTAGTAGAAATTATATAGAGCCCAATGTGCTATCAGAGATAGCGTACTAAATATCAATTATTCCTTATTCGTAAATAACGTTGTTTGCTATATGAAAATAACCATTCTGCTATAATAGAGTTATTCAAGCTACTTTATAACGGTTTTATATAGGTATGATAGGTAGTAAATAGATATAAAAAGCAAGATTTATTATGTTATAATTAGTGTAGCTATTTATAATAAACATATCTTAGCGCTAGGGTGTATTGGGCTATACTTTCATTTGAATTACAACAACAAGGAATGTGAAAATGGTTGTCGAATTAAATTGAAAAAGTATCATGAGTTGCCCCTAATTGTGTATGAATCGGTCTTATAAAACAAGGGCAGTAATAATAATATGTGCCTTGTTTTTAATTGTGAAATTTTCATCTTTGTTGTACAAGGGTAATCAAGAATATATATTTATGAAGCATAAAATACTAGAATAATTAACCGTATTTTACATAATATAAAACTTTACATTAATTTGATCAAGTCGGTGATGTAGTTATAAATGAGCCATTATTGAAAGATTAGATATCAGTATATAGAATTGATAATTCCAAAATAAAATTGAGGTGAAATAGTATTGAAAAATATTGAAGAGAAAGAACGTTTAAAAAAAATAGAGTATCTCTACACAAGAGTATATAAAATAATTAATAGATTAATACTATATTCGAAACGATTTTGTGAAAACCTAGCCACCCCGGATGGTCTGATTGAATATTTGAATTGTTTGGATAGAGGGCGGGGAAGTCGTGCATCAAAGTATACATACATATATGAATTTGATTATTTTGTAATGACTAAAAGTACAAAAACCTTAAAGGCAATTAGGAAACTGTTAAATAATAATAATTTACCTATGAATGAAGATGTTCTTATTTTGGTAAGGAGTCTTTTGGAAAATTATATAATGAGTCAATATATCCGTACATCAATCCGCTCAAAAGATGTTGAAAAAATGGAGAAAGCAATTGTAGATTTCATTATGAACCCATATGAAATGGCGATGGGGCATGCTAAAAAAGGCAAGCTAAAAGGTAAGTATGTAATTATAAATGATAAAGATGAATTTTTGGGGCAATTAGTATCAGGCCCTTCCAAATATGTTGGCGAAAGCGAACAGACATACTTTAGGCCATTGTATGATTTTTTATGTAAGTACAGTCATTGTAGCTTTGATATTATGTATTGTTATTTCGAGAGTGAAAACATGAGTTTTTCTACTGAAAAAGTGAATGGGCCTTTTTGGGCATTAATATGTACTTTATTTGTTTTTACAAAATTATATGAAAATATAGTACTGGCAAAGGGGGAGGACATTGAAAATATAAAGGGTCATTTTGATGTATTTTATGATTCTTTGGAATTACAATTAGAGATGTTAAAAGAGCATATTGAAATTTTTAAAGAAGGGTATAGAGATATTGATAGAGAATTTCTTTCTTTAATTATTGAAAAAGGCGCGAAAGATAATTTTGCTCATGAAAGAATTGCCTTAGCAAAGGCTATGGAAGAAGATATTAAGTATGGAACAACAAGCGATATTTCTAAATGTTATGACGAGAAAAAATGTAAGTTCATTAGAAATTATAAACATAAATAATAGTTTACAAGAGCAATTGTTTTGCAAATTGATTGATAAAAGTGGAAATAAGAAATCGTAGAGTTAATAAGAATCGAAGTGGAATATGTTAGAAATCGTATCCTTCTTAAAATATTAAGAAATATAATGTTTTTACTTATATTAAATCTGTTATATTGATTACGATATTTTTTTGTATGATAGAAAGCAATTGTAAATGTAACAACAATAGTTTTGATTTGAAAGGTGAGTGTTTCATTTAAGTTATTGGATGTAATCTTTATGAGAGAGTTGTTACACTAGATTTTCTTCAAGGACTCTCTAAACAGATGTATTCGGTTAGTCCTTGTATTAACAAGCAACATCAAGATTTTATTGGCTGCTTTTTTGCTGGGGCATGAGGGAGAAAAAAGTAGTATCGGAAACGATGGAATTTGGATGATATAGCTTTTACAAAGTTGTTAATGGAAGTAAGCAATTTATTTGAACGAAATCTATTGGATACATATGACCGATTTTTATGCTTGGCAGATGCCCAACGTGTTTATAAAAATTATTTTGCAGATGGCTCATTCTTGATTCTAGAAGTTTCTCTGGCAGAATAATATCTTCCGATTATACAAAATCACTTGAAGCATCTGGGAAATGAGGTTCCACGGGGGCAGTGTATTGACTCTGATATTTTGGGTTTTGATATTATCTCATTTTTACATTTATATGTAATTCCTTACAGTGCAATGTTCAGGGTGATGAAACAATTTGTTTTAATACCCATGAATACATTGAAAACTCTTATACAATTGTGGAACAATATGCAGCATCGATTACTTATTTAGGGAGGTCGGTGGATTGGCTAGCATATGAAGTTTTACTTTATGAGTGTTAAGATAAGGCGTGAGGAAACAAATCAAGGATATAAGTTTTAAAAACGATATTATGTGTATAACATTAATTAGGAAGCGATTTGTTTCTATTGCTGCGATATTCAGGGGACGGAACGAAAACAGCAGAAAGGTTAATATATGTTTTGGAAGAAATTATTTAAGCAAAATGATATCCAGATTGATATTTTAAAAGAATGGCAAGCTCATGATAACTTCTATGCAGATGGAGTACTGGTTAGAGTACAAAACGGTAAAGGAATATTGAGAGAGGTATATTCCAGCTATGAAGGAAACCAGATATGGAGCCTTGCCATGCAAGACAGACCGCTAATTCAGTTTCAAGGCGATGAATATTTTTGTCCCACCTGTGAAAAAATCGTCCGCAGCGGATATGGGATGGATCAAAGCTTTCATCTTGAGATGCCAGATATCAATAAGAGTAAGCAGGAGGTTTTACTTATTGATGCAGTGAGAAATCTGTTTCCACTGTTGGGTTTATTAAAAAGTGGTTATTATGCGATTTTAGATACTTGCCTGCACCCAACTGATGGCAATGGCCACTTGTTCTGGGAATCCCCCTATCAAGGCGTGTCTAAAGGTGCTTGTATGTATTATTATGGTGATGGAGAATGGGGGAATCTACGTCCTTACTTTACGATTGCTTCGGAGCCGATTCACAAATGCAATAAGGAACGGATTAACTATTATCGGGAAAATCCTGGCTGTCGGGGGATTGCATACTATATGGAGGGTTATCTGACCACCTTGCTAGATGGTCATCATAAAGCATTAGCTGCTGCTATTGACGGTAAGGACGTAAATGCTCTTGTTATTATGCAAGGAACTTTGTGGTACAGATCGTTACATAATGGACAGAACGAGAATTTTACCATTGGATGTCGGATGGGTGATATGAATTTTACCAGTGTTGATTTGCAAATGACAAAACGTGAGAAGCAGGAATTATCAGCTAAGTTTAATGGTGGATGCAGAGAAATAACGGAAGCCAATCAATTGCAACAGGAATTGATGCTTGTACATTCAGATGAGTCATTTCCAGTGGATATTAAAGGGCTGGCTGATGCCTATCCGATGGTGGAAGAGCAGGCGGAGATTGACCGGGTCGGGGAGATTAATGACCAACGAATAGATGATATTAAAAATGGAATCATTTTTTGTGATGAATCAGATATTTGCCATTTGATGTCGGCTTTGTCAGGATTAAAGTTGCCAAGAGGAATTGAAATGGGGCGATTTTTTATGAGCCATAACCATAACGGTTACGTTTACGAGCATATTTTGCGATGCATTATGCGGTATCCACGAACCGAAGAGCTAGAGCAATATTTTATTGATGAAATGGTGCGGCTGGAGGATTACCATTCAAATATTAAACGATTGGTATTAGAGTATCTATAGAAATGATGTGAGACTAAGGAAACTCCTTAATTACCATAAACAAAACCACCTTGCACTAATTTGTATGGTTCCTACGATATTCACTCGGAGTCATATGATAAGTTTCTTTGAAAATACGATTAAAATGCTCGGGATTTAAATAACCGATAATTTCACAAATAGAAGAAATACTTAAATTCGTTGTTTTAAGGGCACGGCATGCTTTTTCCAACCGTATATTCCGGATAAGCTGTATAAAGGTCTTACCTGTATTATCTTTGACGAGTTTGCTGAAATGAGGAACAGAAAATCCAAAATGCGCAGCAGCAGAGGTAAGGGTGATATCCATAAAGTTCGCCTGGAAGTAATTTAAGATATCAAGTAGTGCCAGATTTTGGTGAGTTGTGTTAAGTAAACTTTCCAGGTGGTTTTCATGATGCCGCAGAAGTAATACCCAAAAGGTTAAGAGGTAACTGTCAAGCAGAGAATTCGAATATTTTTTATGACCGTAATATTCGATATAAATATCTTCAATAAGAGAACGGATAACAATATCTGACTGGGTGTGGAACAGTAGATAATTGTTTTCCGTTTTTTCATATAAAGTATGGGAGAAAAAATTAGATAAAACGTTATTATTCGTAAACAATTCAAAAAAAGTCGCATGGAAGGTACTGGACTTAATCATGACATTGATTATGACACTGTCATCAAATACGGCAATGCTATGTCTCGTATTAGGGGGAATAATACACAAATCTCCGGTCTGGCAGATTTGCTCTTTACCCTGAATTGTATTGATACAAGAGCCAGTATAGACATAAAAAAATTCATAGAACTCATGTTGGTGAAGATATTCTGGTGAATAACGATTGTGCTTTGCAATGTAAATGTTTTGAAATTGAGTTTTAAAGAATTCATTTTCGGATATATAAGGAAACCATGTTTCGTGAAGGCAGGGGACATAGAGTTGATGCTGTTCAATAAAATTCCGATCCAAGGAATCAACATATTGAGAGAATGTTTCCGGATGTAAGTGTTCTTCTTCGTAAAGGCGGCGATAAAAAAGTTCATCCTGTGTATAAGAAAGCATGAAATTTTTAAATTTGTCTTTGATTATTTTCATAGAAACACCTCTCTATTCTTATCAATTATCTTAAGTATAACATCTTAAAAAATATCAAGTCAATATCATAAAATATTCAATAGAAAAAATAACTGCGTAATGATATCATGGCCATACCAAATAAAGGGGAGGGTTTTGATGAGATGAATACGATAGAAAAAGATATGAAAAAAAGTCTATGGCGCCAGCGAATCGGATATGGTTCTTCCGACTTTGCATGCAATTTGATTTGGCAGGTTATTTCCTTATACCTGTTGTATTTTTACACCGATGTCATGCATCTCAAAGCCGCAGCGGTAAGCGTGATGTTTTTGGTAACGAAAGTTTTTGATGGTTTTATTGATTTGGCTGTGGGTTTCATGATTGACAGGACAAACACGAAGTGGGGGAAATCAAGGCCTTGGATCTTCGCAGGTGCCATTCCTTTTGCAGTTACAGCAGTTCTGGCATTCAGCGTACCGGATATATCTCAGAAAGGAATGCTGATTTATGCTTATGTAACCTTTATTTTGTTGTCTGTGGCGTACACAATGGTAAATATCCCCATGGCATCTATCTTACCGGCATTAACAGCAGATCCCAGAGAAAGAACTAACCTGGCAACCAGCCGTATCTTTTTTTCCTGTATAGGCTCAACTGTGGTGTCCGCATTTACCCTTAAATTGGTGGATCGATTGGGAGGGGGAAATGAAGCCGTGGGTTTTCGGATTGTAATGCTGATATTCGGTGTCGTAGGCTGTCTGGTATTCTTTTTCTGCTTTTTTAATACAAAAGAAAGAATACGGATCAGTGAGGAGAAAGTAAGTATAAAAGCAATCTTAAGCTGTTTGATACATAATAAACCGTGGCTGCTCTTTGCAGCAAACATTATCTGGTTTTTTGGCGGATTTGTGATTCAGGCGGGAGCAATCATATTCTACTTTACCTATAATCTGGATAATAAAGAGCTTTCCAGTGTTGCTGCTACCATTACAACCCTGATACCAGTGGTGACAAATCTTTGTGTTCCATTTTTATCCCGTTTGACTACAAAAAGAAATTTAATGATCGTAGGATCTGTATTACATGGTGCTGGATTGGTGGTGGTTTTTATTGGAGGCAGTTTCATTCCGGTCGTGCTTTTGGGAGTGGTGGTTGCAGCTCTTGGCTATGGTCTAAAAGGAAGTATGCATTTTGCAATTCAGCCAGATCCTGTCGACTATGGGGAATGGAAATCCGGGATTAATATCTCAGGAACATTATCTGCGGTGAACGGCTTTATCGGTAAGGTAGGAATGGCAGTTGCAAGCTCCGTTGCAGCCGCAATGCTGGCTGCAAGTGGCTATGTTGCCAACGCCCCGGTACAGTCTGCTTCTGCGTTAAATGCAATCAGTGCAATGTATATCTGGATTCCAATTGCAGCAAATGTATTAACAATTGTAACATTTTTATTCTATGACTTAGATAAGAAGCTGCCAGATATTAACAGAGAGCTGGAAGCAAGAAGAAAAGAAAATTAGGAAGAGAGGGATATTGTGGCAGCAGTTAGTGTTGATTTAAATATGAAGAGAATTACGAATGATGTATTTGTGGAAAAGGCAATAAAGCTGGAACCAAAGCTGATAGAGAAACAAGTGAAACCAATAAATATTGTGTCCATCAATAAATCTGGGAAAGTGGAGCCAAGAGCAGAAATTGGTGAATTAGAGCTTTTTACTTTAAAGAAAGGGGAATCCATTGTTCTGGATTTTGGTGACCATCAAGTAGGCTATGTCAGCTTAAAATTGAAATCCATAGGGAGTCCTCAGGATGCGCCGGCTTATTTAAGGCTGAAATTTGGTGAGGTTCCAAAAGAAATAACGGAAAATTCAGAGGAATATAATGGGTGGATCAGCCGTAGTTGGATTCAAGAAGAATACATTCATTTGGATGTGCTGCCAACCTGGCTGCATTTGCCAAGGCGATATGCATTCCGGTTTTTGGAAATTTATGCGGTTGATACTTCTTTAAAATTTCAGGTTGTAGTGGAAGAAGTGGTTTGCAGAGCAGTTTCGGCTGTAGATATGGAAGAGGTAGAGCCGATTTCTGCTTCTGATCCAGTTCTGCAACGTATGGACAAAGTCAGTCTAAGGACCCTTCTAAATTGTATGCAATCAGTGTTTGAAGATGGACCGAAGCGTGACCGTAGACTTTGGCTGGGGGATTTAAGGCTTCAGGCTTTGGCAAATTATGCAACGTTTAAAGATTATGAATTGGTAAAGCGGTGCATGTATTTATTTGCCGGACTTATCAGAGACGACGGAGCCATAGGAGCTTGTCTTTTTACAGAACCAGAGTATCTGGTGGATGATACGTTTATGTTTGATTACTCGCTGTTTTTCATTTCTACTTTAAAAGACTATTATGAAGCTACATATGATATAAAGACTGTAGAAGAGCTTTGGCCGTCAGCATATCGTCAGATTGAATTGTCCAGAATGTGTTTCAATGAAAGAAACGTGGTTCAGGAGGGTGATAGTAACTGGTGTTTTGTTGACTGGAAAGAGGGGCTGAATAAGCAGGCCAGTGCGCAGGCAATCTACATATATGCGTTGAATGACGGTATTGTTCTGGCTGAGGCTTTAGACAAGGTTCAACTTGCAGATGAATTAAAGGAAGAAAGAAAACGGTTTGTGAGCGCAGCCCTTAATTATTTTTGGGATGACAAACAAGGGGTATTTATCAGCGGAGAGAAACGTCAGATTTCTTATGTAAGCCAGGTATGGATGGTCTTGGCTGGTGTAAAAGCAGGAGAGGAAGCCAGAATGCTGATGGATCGTATTGTGGAACTGAAACCAGAGATGGGGATGGTGACTCCATATATGAATCATCATTTTGTAGAAGCATTAATTCTCTGCGGAGAAAAGGAAAAAGCTATAGACTATATGAAATATTATTGGGGAGGTATGCTTTTTCAGGGAGCGGATACTTTCTGGGAATTGTATAATCCGGATAACCCTCAAGAATCTCCCTATGGCTCTTCGGCAGTAAACAGCTACTGCCATGCATGGAGTTGTACCCCCGCTTATCTGCTTCGAAAATTATCAGATGAGGTGTGAGATACATGGAATATCTTGTAATTGATTCGGGGGAACCTTTATTAAATATGCGATAATGAATGAAGATGCGGATATTCTTGAAAAAGGTAATGAAATGGAGAGAGAAAATTGATAAAAAGAGTAGTAAAGATACCGAGTATTAGTGCAGTTCAGGAATTTAACCGCATTTGCAGCCACTTTAATTGTGATATGGATTTATCACAAGGAAAATATACTGTTGATGCAAAGTCTATCATGGGAATATTCAGCCTGAATTTGGAAGAAACACTTGTATTAGTCGCCAATACGGAGGATGAAGAGTTAGTGGATGAGAAATTCTCCAAATATATAATAGATTGAGAACTCAACAGCAGTGACCAATATGAACAGACGCGAAAGTCCGCTAGAGACAATTGCGTCTGTTTTATTACCCCAATGCCCAAGAATTTAAATTATGGCAAATGTATATATCATTTTTTCCATAAATAAAAAAAGGTTCATTTTTCTGATAAAATCTTATGAAAATATCTGTATAAATAATAAATAGAATTATATCAATGTAGCTGATAATGCTGTCCATAATTTCAGAAAACTTCACTTCATGTACTTTTACATACTTATTCTTTGATTTCTATATTAATAAGGGAAAGGAGAGTATGATTACCATTTTAAATACAATCATACAAAGTTAAAATGAAAAAACTGCTTATTTTTCCTCCTGGCTGGACGCCTGTAGGGCCTTACTTAGCATTACCTATCTTAAAATCATACCTAAAAGAGCGAGAAGATATAGATGTAAGCATTGTCGATTTAAATATTGAATTTTATGATGAAATGTTATCTGCAGAACGAGTAAATAAATCATTGGATATAATCACACGTGAAAAGTCATTAAAAGGCAGAGATCAATTAACCTTTGATTTAGTTAAGGAGTCCGCACTAAAAATTGAGCTTGCAAAATCAATTA
The DNA here is from genome assembly GCF_026723765.1 of Lacrimispora xylanolytica. Classification (NCBI taxonomy): domain Bacteria; kingdom Bacillati; phylum Bacillota; class Clostridia; order Lachnospirales; family Lachnospiraceae; genus Lacrimispora; species Lacrimispora xylanolytica. The sequence goes on along the minus strand of NZ_CP113524.1, from coordinate 2,582,621 downwards.
TCAGAGGAAAAGAATATTATGATTTGCAAAAGCGGGATTATGCTGAAAATATAATAAAAAACAGCTTGTTTTTAATTAGCAAGTCCATAGACGGCTGTACCATTGACTTAAATAAAATAGATTTGAAGTATGGTTATAAGCAAACCAATGATATTATGCAAGTAATTGATAACAGTGATATCAATCCTTTTATTGAGTTTTATAAAAAAGGGATCATTGAGAGAATTAACAAAGAAAAAATTGAATTCATAGGAATTTCAATTAGTGGGTCGTATCAACTCATTTCGGCGTTAACGTTATGTTTGCTGATTAAAAAAAGCTGTAATAGCGTCAAGCATATATCACTTGGAGGTAATTACATAACCAGGTTGGCAATACATAATTTTACGAATCGTCATCCATTTTATAAATATTTTGATTCTATTATGCTATACGATGGAGAGGCAGTTCTTCCACAATTAATAAATGCGGTTGAGAACGGTGATACCTTAGAGGGTATCAATAATTTATATTATATCCGTGAGAAAAATGAAATCTGTAAGAATAATATAGTGGCAACGTCTATTGTCAATGATACAGTGCCTGATTTTGACGGGTTTCAATTGGATAAATATTTAATGCCGGAATTAGTGCTGCCAATATATACTAGCAGACAATGTTTTAACAAATGTGCTTTTTGTACAATTCCAAGTGCAACCAGTGGGAGATATCGTACCATACCAGTGGTGAAGGTCCTACAAAATATGAAAGAGCTTAATTCCAAATATCATTCACGTATTTTTTCTTTTGTCGATGAAACGTTTGAAGCAAGTAGAATGGTTGAACTGGCAGAAATGATAAATGAAGAGCAGTTGGATTTCTATTGGCATGGTGAGACACGATTTAGTCCAACATTGACAGAAGAAAATTGTAATGCGATATATAAAAGCGGTTGTAGACAAATTCAATTTGGACTGGAATCATACAATCAACGCGTGCTCGATAAGATGAAGAAGAATGTAAAAATCCAATGGATTGATATGAATATACGTAATTGTTTAAAGAGCGGTATACCGGTACATCTATTCTTTATGGTTGGCTTTCCTACGGAAACAGAAGCGGAAGCTTTGAATTCAATCAACTATACTACTATGATTTTGAATGAATCAAAAAATAAGTATAAAGTTCCCTATTCATCAAGGGGCTTTCAAGAGTTTGGTTTAGATATAGGCTCTGATGTATGGTATTATCCTGAAAAATATAGCATTAATAAAATATACCGTGATGGCCGGGGGGATTTATCTACCAATGTTTCCTTTGATATTATGGAAGGTCTATCAACAGAAGAGAGCATAAAATTAGTAAGCAAACATCAATTCGAGCATCAATCTGATAAATTATTTACCCAGTATATGCTTTTACCTGAAAGATTGCATGTATCAGAAGTAAAATGGATACTGGATTCTGTAAACAAGACCGAATATCATAGTGTAAAGACGAAATTAATGTATGATATACGTAATGAAAGTAAAGATTTGTATATTAATTTAGATGAGCATGTTAGTTTTCAAGAAGCCAATCATTATGATTTGGCGTTAGACAAGAGGTTTGTGTTATACAATAGTATGAATCACCAAATTTTTTATCTGGATGATAAATATCAAACTATACTAGAACAATTGAGTGAGGGAATATCCGTACAGGAGCTATTAACTGGTTCACAGGGGGAACTGTTGGATGAAATTAATAAAATGATATATTTCAATTTCCTTAATATCAGCAATAAGAGTCATAAAGATCAGTACTTGATAGATTATGAAAGTACTGATTGTATATTAAATGATCAATTTGTTGTTAAAGAAGCTAATGACGCTGGTGGCATTTATCTATTAAATCTAATTACATACGATATGTGTAAAATCAACAAACTCTCCTTTTTATTATTGGATTATTTCAAGAAGAGACATTCGCTGGAATGCTTAAAGGCAGAGTTAAAGAAAAATGATTTTGGTTTTAAAGGCAAAGATCTGAGAAATCTATTTTCAATCATGCTTGATTCAAAGATCTTAATACCTTTAGAATAAATTAAGAGAGTGGAGGTGAATTTATGGACAAGCAGTTACTTGAAAAACTAAAAGAGCTTGAAGAAAAAGAAATAATTGCCGAGAGTTTAGAAAATCAGGATTATGTAATGAAGTATGCAACTTGATGTTTTGAGCATTTCTTTAAGGTACAAAAATTTTAACAATGGTTTTTAAAAAAGAGTTGTTGCAAAAGTGGATCAATCATCTACGTTAGCAACAACTCCTTTTTATATAGACACAATAAAATACGAATTACAGCTTATGCTTTATTACTAAATGTAGTTTTGAGTTTATAATATGCAAACAAATGATATATTTGTTTGCATATATATAGACATAAATGGATAAAAGGTATATAATCACATATGAGTTCATAAATGTAATAGGTAGTATAGTAGTATTTATAAGTGCAGAAAAAAGTAGAAATGAAAAATTGCTAAAAAGGGGCCAGGATAAGATGAGAGACCACGATGAAAGAAAGTCGTTATGGCAAGTGACACAAGATGAGTTAACAAACGGCTTTTACGAAAATGATAATTTTGTATATTGTCTGATATGCAATGAAACCTTTACGAAAGGAGAGATATTTCAGCATAATAATCATTTCTATGATGCGTATAAAATGATGAAAATTCATAATGAGGAAAAGCATGGCTCCATGTTAGATTATTTACTGAATATGAATCCGAATTTTTTAGGGATTTCATCTACACAGCAATCTATACTAAAATTAATGGCAGAGGGGAAATCTGATAAAGAAATTAGCGAAGTAAAGGGTATTTCCTGCTCTACTGTGAGAAATCACCGGTATAAGCTACATGAGTATGAGAAACAAGCTAAATTATTTTTGGCTGCTATGGATCTATTCAAAAAAAAGGAGGACTTTATGAAATCGGAAGAACCATCATCTCAATTTTATGATGCCCATAAAACCGCTACAATGATTGATGATCGTTACAATGTCACTGTTGAGGAAAAGAAAAAAATGATCGCAAGATATATAGATCAAAATGGCTGCATCAAACAGTTTCCTGCTAAAGAAAAGGGAAAAATCGTAATACTAAGGGAAATTGCAAGTAACTTTTCACCAGGTATCCATTATAGTGAAATTGAAGTAAATAATGTGTTAAAAAAGATTTACAGCGATTTTCCATATATTCGGCGGTTATTAATTGAATATGGTTTTTTAGAAAGAACGGATTCTTGCTCTGAATATTGGATCAAGGAGTAAGCGTATGGGGGGAGATAGGAACTATAAAAAGAATATTATTTTGTTAATTATGGGAAGAGTGACTTCTAAGTTCGGAGTGGCTTTTTACCTTATCGTTTTACCATTATTTATTTTAAAAAGCTCGGGAAGTTTAGCTTGGTCAGGTGTTTTTTTTACATTGTCTACAGTACCGGCAATAATTGTGACACCATTATTAGGATTATTCGTGGATAGGTTTAATAGGAAAAATATTATTATTTTGTGTGATCTGTTTACAGGATTCTTATATTTTGTATTATTTGTCACCTACAATTTTAATGATTATTTGGGGGTTTTATTAACCGTTACTATAATAATAAACATTGTCTCTAATATTTTTGAGATAGCATCTAAAGTATTTTTTTCAGAAATTGTTTCTTTGGAAACCATAGAAAGATATAATGGTATAAAAAGTTTTGGTGATAATGCTGCATCACTTATTGCTCCTGTATTAGGAACACTTACTTTTGGGTTATGGGGATTTAAAATAATTTTATTAATTATGGTGATTTTATATGTTACGTCTGCCATATTAGAATATTTTATACAATACACGTCGTGTAAATCTGATGTTTCTGTAAAATCCAATTGGATTAAAGAGCTCACAGAAGGAATTCAATTTGTTCGGGATCATAAGGATATTTTATATCTGTTTATTTTAGTTATGTCTTTGAATTTTTTTGTTGGTGGTAGTGAAGAAATAATGAATCCAGGAATTTTAATTCAAAAATATAAAATATCTGATGTATTATTTGGATTTACGTCTACAACAGCAATTTTAGGAACGATAATTGCGGGGTTCATCATCTTTAAAAACCGTAAAATTAAATTACAAAACTATATGTATCATTTTATTTTGATTAATAGTGGATTGATGATTATTACTGGTGGATTATCTATCATATTGTATCCTTTAAAAACTTTATATTTTTTTCTATTTCTAATAATACAGTTATTAATTGGCTTCTTTACTACATGTGTAAATGTGCCATTAAATTCTTATTTTCAAATTCATACTCCACTGCAGTTTCAAGGCCGGTTTTTTGCTTTATTAACATTTAGCTCTAGCCTGTTTGTTCCGTTAGGAATTCTTTATTCCGGTTTTATTTCCAGTATAATAGGACCGGATGTCACTTATATCGTGAATAATATGTTTATTGTACTTATTATTATAATCATATTGAAAAGAGGTAAAAGTAGGCTCATAGATAATACTTTTAATTAATTATACAAATAACCTTATTTAATTAAGAAATAAACTTATGAAGCATGGGGGGAATTGACTTGCTACATATTGCAATATGTGATGATGATCCTGTAACTTGTACTCAACTGGAAGAAGTCATAATAGTATTTCAAAATAGTATGAGAAGAGAATTTGAGGTGGATGTTTTTTATTCAGGTGAAGAATTATATAAGTATATTATAAAAGAAAATTTTTATCATCTGATATTTCTTGGAATTGAATTCGAGACTATTAATGGCATAGAAATTGGACGTAAGATAAGAGAAGAAAGAAATGATAATATAACACAAATTGTATATGTCTCGGTAAAAGAAAGTTATGCTATCAAATTATTTGATATTCGTCCATTGAACTTTCTAGTAAAGCCTTTAAAAAAAGAGAAAATAAAGAAGGTTTTAAAAACAGCCATTATGTTGATTGATCATGAAAATCAATATTTTGAGTTTAAAATAAACCGAACTCATAAAAGAATACCTTTTAAGGACATTATTTATTTGGAGAGTAATCGAAAAAAAGTTAAAATAGTAGAAAAGGATGGAGAATATGAATTTTATGGAAAGCTTGAAGAAGCAATGCAGCAGCTTCCGGGTGAAAATTTTCTCCAAATCCATAAATCTTACATTGTAAATTATTCGTATATAGTCTCTTATCAATATAATTACATAGAAATGGTTAATAAAAGAATATTACCTATAAGCCAGCATAACAGAAAAGTTGTTGGAAATTGGCTGATTGAGCAAAAACAAGAAGAGTAAAAGATTACTCATGGAAAAGATATTACTCTAATCATGTTCCCCGTGCAGATAATTAGTTGCATGGGGATCTTTAATGTTACTTATGTTACGCCGCAAATCGTTACGTTGGTATCGTAATTGTTAAGTATGCTTGTATATGTTCTGTACTCTCGAAATCATGAACAACCTGTACATACTCATCTCCAATCAGAATATTTTTTATAAATACACCAGGGAGTGTATGAAGGAAGGGCAGTAGATAACCAGTATAGATCTTTATTATATCTTTCTTTTATTTCCATGATAAGATATAATCAAATTCATTAGCGACTTAAAAAGATAACAGTTAATAATAAGTTTTTTAGTATCTTAAGTAAAGAAGCTTCGTGCCTATAATAATTGTAGGGATTGGAAGTCAGTATAATAAGGAGGCTAAAATCGTCTTTTACCAGATGAAACATTTTTTTAGGAGGGATAAGGATATAATTTATGAAAACATGGGATAAATTACTTGCCATATTTGTTGTGCTATTATGGGGGATTAACTTTACAGTAATTAAATTAGGAGTCAATGAAATGTCGCCATTTTTATTGGTGGCATTAAGATATACGGTTGCTGCTCTGCCTGCAATACTATTTGTAAAGCGGCCAGATACCAGTTGGAAATATATCGTCATATATGGAATGACCGTTGGTGTAGGACAGTTTTCATGCCTTTTTTATGCAGCAAATATAGGGATGCCCGCTGGTGTTGCATCAGTGGTCTTGCAGTCACAGGCATTTTTTACGATTCTATTTGCTGGCATTTTGTTTAAAGAAAAAATCAGAAAAGGCCAAATGGTGGGACTTATCATTGCTGGAATCGGACTTTATTTTATAAGCGGCAGCATTGGAGGCAATGGCGGAACGGCTATACCGGGAGCGGCATTCTTTCTAACGATATTAGCCGCTCTTTTTTGGGGAATTTCCAATCTTGTAGTTAGATATGCGTCAAAAGAAGCAGAGGCACATGGAAAGAAATTAAATATGTTTAGCATGGTTGTATGGTCAAGTCTGATTCCACCAATCCCTATGATGACAGCTGCAATCATCATCAATAAGCCTTTACAGGTATGGAATCAGCTGACCGATATCAATGGAACAGCCATCTTTTCTATCGTATATCTGGCATTGTGCGCAACTCTGATTGGGTATGGTATATGGAGCACATTACTGGCAAAATACTCCGCAGGAGAAGTGGCTCCTTTATCGCTCTTGGTTCCGGTAGCGGGTCTTATTACAGCACAGATCGTATTGAAGGAGAAACTGACAGCATTACAATGGGGCGGAGGGCTTATTATTATATCTGGCCTCCTGATATCCAATTTTTCTCATTTACTATTAAAAAGGTTGCAAAAGAGATTTTGAAAATCAAAGATATTAGATATATTTCAGATTAATATTGTTATATTAAGGTGCTCCTGTCCATTACACATTATAAAAAAACAACTCTGGATAAAAGGTTAGAGCTGTTTTAATAATAGTATCATGCAGAGTTTACTTGAAATCAAGAAGGATGTTATTCAAGTAATCATTGGTGTAATAAATGCTTCTATAAAAGCTGCCACGACAAGTAAGGGAAATGCTACAAAACAATAAACAGTAACTATTTTCTTAAAAGCATAAACAACTCCAAATTTAGAATTGGACTTTTTAAACAAATGACTTCGAATTGCTTTATTAAATTCAAATAGCACGGCCAATACAATAAAAAAAGAAAACAATTCAATGGTAGCATGTGGAAAAACACCTAAAAACACTTTGAAAAAACTCATCTTATCTTGTAATTGGGGTGTGAATGGAAGATAAAGAACCACCCCTGTAGCAATTGCTGTTAATGCAACTGGTAAGTAGTAGACAAACGGAATAGGAATAAGAGATAAAATAAGCATTTGAAATGGGACTTTAATCCCATTATTGACTACATATTGAAAAAACTTTCCCATTTGTGTCTTATTCGTTTCTGAAGTTTTGCTATCTGCCCAATTAATAAATTCCAAAATATCGGGTTTCATAAATAAGGATATTCCAAAACTGATTAAAATGATTCCTATTGTTACCAATGCAAATCTACGTATTAATGTATTATAGTCTTTTAACAATATGCTAACCTCCATATAAAAAGATTACTTCACTTAAACAAATATTCATTACTAAAAGAGTGGAAAAAATGAAAAAACAGTTTCGTCAATTATAGATTCAACCATTATATAAATCAAATTATCAAGTAAATTGTACGATTAAGCTTATAATAAGTCCAATCTTATCATCTATGATATAAAATAAAGCTTATATAAAATGAGTTTTTATATTAATTAAATCTTAAATTGTAGTTAAGTCAATTAAATGTTATACTTTATTTAATATTAAGGGAAGAGAATGGAGGCTTTGATTTGGACTCAAAGAGTAATAATATAAAAGTACATAAGGACACCTTTGCAGAAGCTTGTTCATCCATCATCAATGGAGTAATAAGCTTTTTTATTGTTTTATTAGTCTTAGTGTTTCCTCTCATATATCATAATTCTTATATAGATATTTTGGTGTTCAAATATCAATTTTATTGGGGCAGCGTTGTGGCTATGTTATCACTTTGCCTTATTCTTTGTCTAATAATGCTGGTAATCGACTACAAGAAGTATAAAGGGGAGCATACAAAGATATTTTTTACCAGGCTGCGCCCAAAAAACTGGAGAAAAACATTTCGTGCAGCTGATTGTTGGGCTATCATTTTTGGGATCATTCTCGTTATTTCAACTTTTCAGTCCGATTATTTTTATGAGTCATTCTGGGGGAACGAAGGACGATATTCAGGATTATTTTTAATGACACTCTATGTTGCATCCTATCTGATGATTAGCCGGTTTTGGAAGGCAAAGGAATGGGTACTGGATGTTTTTCTGGTCAGTGGTATGATTGTATGTTTTGTTGGAATCACAGATTATTTTAGGATGGATGTCCTTAATCTTCATAAATACATTGCTCATGAAGAATGGGATATATTTACCTCCACCATAGGAAATATTAATATGTACACCGGTTATGTTGCACTGATTTTAGGTGCTTCAGCGGCGTGGTTTGCCATTGCTAAGAGTAGGATAAGAGTCATCTGGTGTTATCTCTGTATGGTAATTAGCTTTTTTGCAATTATCCTGGGACGCAGCGACAATGCATATTTGGCATTGGCCGCTTTGTTTGGATTTCTGCCCTTTCTATTATTCAGAAGTAAAACCGGGATGAAGCGATATTTGCTGATGCTTGCTACATTTGGTACCGTGGTGCTATGCATTATCCAAATGAACCAGGCCTACAAGGATACGGTGATTGGGCTTGATAGTTTGTTTCAGACATTGGCTGAGTTTAATGGCTTCCTATACGTGGTAGCAGGGCTGTGGGCAATATACGCTGCAGTTTATATCCTGATTAAAAAAAGCCGGAATAAGAATGATGAAGTTGGACCGGTGGTCATGTATGGCTGGGCTGGACTGCTGATACTTTCCGTATTGGTTCTTGGATTTTTGCTTTTTGATGCAAATGTGGCTGGAAATGCAGCAAGGTATGGCTCTTTGGGGAATTATCTCGTATTTGATGATAGCTGGGGAACTGGTCGGGGGTATATTTGGAGAAAGTCAATGGAGTTATATAAGGAATTTACTCCAATGCATAAATTATTTGGGCATGGACCGGATACCTTTGGAATACTGACTGTAACAAAAATCGGTGAAGAAATGCCACAACGCTTTGAAAATGCCCATAATGAGTATTTGCAGTACTTCATGACCATTGGGCTGACTGGTTTGATTGCTTACGTTGTTTTTCTTGGCTCAGCAATTTACTGTATGTGTAAAAATGTGAAGACAAAGCCATATATCATAGGCTGTTGTTTTGCTGTGATATGTTATATGACTCAAGCGGTAGTAAATATAAGTGTAGTGATTGTAACTCCCATGATGTGGTTGTTGCTTAGCGTTGGAATGGCAAGCGGTAAGAAAAGGTGTGACGAATAACAACAGGATATAAAGCATACCCACAGTGAGTCTTAATAATAGCGAGAGATATGTCAGTTTCAAACTGGCACATAATAAATGCATCTTGAGAAGCCTTTAAAAGCTGATTCAAGATGCATTTTTATGTCGTAAGACGCTTGATTTCTCTAAATAATAACTCAACATAAGCAAACTTTGTCAATTGGTTTTAAATGAGGCTTCATCCCACTTATTTTTGTTTTCTGGTTGATGATCGGACAATCAGATTCGGAAGAGTAACAAAGGATTGAACCTGAAGTCCCGGATTTTTTATCTTCCTCAATAAGATAGAAGCCGCCTGTTTCCCCATTTCATGGACATCTATATCAATCACAGTAAGAGGAGGATCAATGAGCTGTGAGAGAGGATAATCGTCAAAGGTAATGAGACCCATATCCTTTGGGATGGCTAATTGATGTTTTTCTATTGCCCCAACGGCCCCCATTGCAATCTGATTATTTTCACATATAACGGCATCGGGGAGAGTGGGTTGACTTAGGAGTTCCTCCATCATTAAAAATCCGCTTTCTTTTGTATAGGTACCGTATTTTATAAAATCATCTTGTATGGTGAGCCCATTAATATTCATATACGATACAAAACCTTGCAGGCGGTGCCTTGATATTTCATCGCTTTTAGGTCCTCCGATAAAAGCGATTTGAGAATAACCGCATTTCTCCAAATATTCCATTGCCATTTGACCAGAAACACGATTGTTGGTATCGATCCAGGAAGAGGGACTGGCAAATGGGGGTCTCCCGATAATAATGTGTGGAAAGTTGTTTTTAGATAAAAAGTCAATCAATGCCCTTGATGTAGCAGAGCCATGGACCAAAATACCATCAGCCGTGTTACAACCCACTACTTTATTAGCTGAATCAAAAGCATCTTGTTTGTCAGATACGCCCAAGAAAGACAGATTATAGTTTTTGTCCCGGATTACATTTTGGGCACCGCATAGAATTTCAAACATGTGAGGGTTATGAAAGGCAGTATGCATTTCCGTAACAGCAAGAAAGATAATGTTTCCGGTACGTTTGCATTTGAAATTACTGGCTTGTGCATTGGGATGATAATTGAGACGTTTCATTACTTCCATGACACGCTGAGTCGTACTCTCTGAAATATAAGGCTTGTTGTTCAGTATTTTAGATACCGTAGCCGTGGATACTCCGGCTTCCCTGGCAACATCTTTTATTGTTACAGCCATTGGACACCCCTTTCTTAAACTCCATTAGAATAGTATATCGTTTACCTAAAAAAATCAAGCAATATGTATAAAAAAACTTTGTAATTAGGAGTGGTATTGTTATAATTTGCTTATAAATACCGGTATTTTATAAAATAGGAAACAACATATCAAGAATGGAGAAGGAAGGGGAAATAGTAGTGAAAAAGATGTTAAAACGTATTGTAAGCTTTGTACTTTGTTTTATTATGACAATGCCACTGTTGCCTTCAATGGAGGTAAATGCAGCCGAAAGTCTTCGGGGAGAGTCCATTTATCAGATCATGGTTGATCGTTTTTATGATGGGGATAAAACGAATAATGCAACTGGAGAAGCTTTTCGATATGCAGAGAACTCAGAAGAAGATTATCGTTATATGCACGGCGGTGATTGGCAGGGAATCATAGATAAGATCTCTTACATTAAGGAAATGGGATATACCGCAATCTGGATTTCACCGGTGTCTGACCCACAGCTATGGGGAATACCGGATTCCAGTGGAAAACAGTGGCCATCTGCCTATCATGGCTATAATGTATTTGATCCCAATCGAGCCAATCGCTATTTCGGTTCAAGAGATCCTCAGACCAGCAAGGATAAGCTAAAGGAAATGGTAGATGTTTGCCATGAAAATGGAATTAAGGTCATTTTTGATGTAGTTCCCAATCATGTGGGAGATTATCTGCAGGGAATCGGAAGCAATGCGCATTATACTAGCGGTACAGGATTAAAAGAGGGTACTCAGCTGCAGCCTGCAGCGCCGTTTAATAATGTCTCATGGTATCACAACAAAGGAGATATCGATTTTAACATAGAGCATCCTCATACAGTAGCAAGCACCCAGATGCTTGAAGATCATGACCTGGGTGGTCTGGATGATATTGACTTTGATCATAAGGATGCCAAGGGTGCTATGTTCGACTCTATAAAGAACTGGTTTACCTATACGGGGGCAGATGCGGCCAGGGTGGATGCGGCAAAATGTATGAAGCCATCTGATATTCATGAATTACAGGAATATTTGGGAGTTGCAACCTTTGGCGAGAACTTTGATATGCATGTGGAATTTATTAAGGATTGGGTCGGAGATAACGCTGAAACAGGTATGCTTGATTTTCCCTTGTTTCAGGCTATTGTAAATGATTTTGCATATGGAAAGAATTTTAACAACACATCGGAAATCTCACTTCAATCCATTTTGGCGCAGGATTATCTCTATGGTACTCATCTGAATGATATGGTTACATTTATTGACAACCACGACAGAAATCGTTTTCTGACAGAAGCTGGGGGCGATGTTGATAAACTCCATAATGCGTTAACGTTTATATTTACAGCAAGGGGAACCCCGGTGGTATTCCAGGGAACAGAGCAAAACAGAGGAAATGCCAATGGTCAGGGGATCAATGGGATTGCAGATACCTGGAATCGTTGGTCCATGGTAACAAAGGATCAAAACGGCAATGTAATTAAAGATTATTTTAACACCTCCACCAATACCTATAAGCTTATCCGGACCTTAAACGATCTTCGGGAAAAATATGAAGCTTTAAGCTTTGGAACACAACGTGAGATGTGGACTTCCATGCATACCTATGCGTTTTCAAGAAGAATGGACAGCGGAAAAAATGCGGGACAGGAATTAATTTGTGCGTTTCATAATTCCAAAGGTACCGATACTGAAACCATGTCAATACGTGCCGAAAGTTCCATAAAGGCAGGGACTACGTTAGTAAATGTAATGAATCCCAATGATAAAATAACCGTATCCAAAGATAAGAAGGTAACAATAACTCTTACCGGAGACACTTCCAAAATATATGTGGTTGATGAAAATGCAGGTGATACCATTCCAGTTACCATAAACATTCGCAATGCGTCTACGGACTGGGGACAGAATGTTTATATTTTAGGGAACTGCGCGGAACTCGGTAACTGGGATCCAAACAAAGCAGCAGGGCCTGCAGCCTGTCCCAATTATCCGGAGTGGAATTTAACCGTATATATTCCGGCAGGCCAGAAAATTGAGTTTAAAGCGATCAAGAAGAATGCGGCAGGAAGTGTCATTTGGCAAAGTGGAGATAATCACAGCTATACGGTGCCTGCATTGGGGGCCGGGACAGTAACCATAGACTGGTAAGTCTTTTATAACATAGTTTCTAAATTTTGAATGGAGGGCATGAGAAGTGAAGAAGATGGCATTGGTTTTGTGTATTGCAATGACTGCTGCAATGGTTACCGGATGTAGTAAAAATACGGACAGCGTTGCAGCAAAGCAGGGGAATAAGGAAGCACTCAATACCATTCGTATTTGGCATGATGGAGACAAGGCAATGATACAGTTGATGGAAGATCATCTAAATGAGGCTTTAAGTGATGATGGAATCACTGTAAAATTCGAGCAAAAGAGCGGGTTAACAGATCAGATTAAACTTTATGGAAGCGATGAGGTGAATGGACCGGATCTTTATATGTATGCCCATGATTCTCTAGGAATGTTCGTGGAAATGGGAGCTTTGGCACCAATCACGGATGTGATTGACAAAGCCGTATATGCGGATATGCTTCCCATGACGCTGAAAGCAGGAATTTATAAGGATGCTCAATACCTGATGCCTGTCTACTTTGAAACACTGCTTTTTATTTATAATAAGGATTTGTGGGAGGGAGAAGTGCCCTCCACCACAGAAGAACTTTATTCCTACATGAAAAACCATACAGATGCCACTGCTGGAACTTATGCTTTAGTGAACCAACATTCAACTGCTTATAATGTAGCTCCCTTTATAAACGGATTTGGCGGATTTATTATCAATGAGCAGGCGAAGTCAGGACTAAATGACAAAAAGACCATGGAGGCAATCGAATATAATAAAAAGTTTGCCAAATTAGAAGCGGACGGGGACTATAATACGGTAAATGCCTTATTTAAAGACGGAAAAGCCGCAGCAATTATTGGCGGACCATGGCTGATATCAGGTGTGAGAGAAGCTAATATCAATTATGGAATAAAATCCTTATGTGATTTCAAGCTGCCAAACGGTCATGCACTTGTGCCATATTCGGGTGTGCAGGGAATTGGTGTTATGAAGCATGCAGCGGAAACGAAAAAAGAAGCAGTGGAAAAGGTGCTGAAAGAAATTGCTGATCCCCAGCTTGGAATTGATCTGGCAGAAAACTCCAGATGCGCTCCTGCGAATCAAAAATCCTATGAAAATCCAACGGTGTCAAAGGATGAAATGATAGCTGCCATGAGAAAGACTGCTGATATTGCACAGCCGATGCCAAACATTCCCCAAATGAGCGTAATGTGGGGACCGACAGAATCACTTCTTGCGGCAGTCAATAAATCGGGCAAAGATTTAAACAACGTAGCGGATGAATATCAAAAACAGGCAGAGATTGCAATCGCAGATATGCAATAAAAGTGTATGACCGGTTAACTTGTTTTAAATCGTTAACCGGTCATACAGAAGAAAACTTGTCTTACGATTATGTAGAGACATCTTACCTGTCCTTTTTATAGGATAGCTTGCTGCAGGTTGGGGATATAGGAGTAGGCAATTTATGAACAAGAGAAATAAAATTCTTCCATGGGAATATAGTTTTCCCTCAATCATATTAATCGGATTAATTGTTGTATTTCCGATTATTTATACCATATATATTTCGTTTACAAATATGAATCTGTATCATTGGACAGACTATGAATTTATAGCTTTTGACAATTATAGACGTGCATTAACGAAACTGGATTCAGGTTTTATGTCTGCATTATTAACTACAATCATTTGGACCGTTTTAAATATGGTCATACAGATTTTGGCTGCCTATTTGATTGCACTGGGATTGAATGCAGAAGGGCTAAAGCTGGCAAGACTATACAAAACACTCCTGATGTTTCCTTGGGCCATGCCGGCTTACATATCTATTTTATTATGGAGAGTAGGTATTTATAATCCGCAGTACGGTTTGTTAAATAAAATACGTTCTGCGCTGGGGTTTTCCAACATGGACTTTTTATCTGAAAACATTCCGGCATTCATCTCCTGTATGGTATTAAACTTATGGATGGCACTGCCATTTCTCATTATGATGATGGATGGAGCGTTGCAGAGTGTGGATATCAGCTATTATGAAAGTGCAAGATTAGATGGAGGTGGATGGTGGGCACAAAATTTATATATAACAATACCATCCATTAAGCCCATATTAGCTCCTTCCATTATTATGACGACATTTACCACCTTCAAGCAGTTTGACATTATCTATTTATTAACGATGCAAAAGGGGTCTCTTACAGGAGCAACTCTTCAGACTGTTATTACATATGCGCACCAAAATGCCTTTGTATCTAATAATTATGGGCTTTCTTCTGCTGTATCCATTGTGATATTTGGATTTATCATTCTCTTTTCTTTATTTGTCAATCGAGGCATTCGGGAGGAACACGTATGAGGATAAAAACAGCAAAACGCATGGCTCGTCTAAGTATCTTAAATGTATTTTTTGTACTGTTATGTTTTATCACTTTAATACCTATTTTATATGCATTTTTGCTTTCCGTAAGCAGTGATAGTTCTGCATTCGGAAATGGATTCTTATTTCCACAGAGTCCTACCTTGAAAAATTATAAAGCAATCCTGGTGGAGGAGCCATTTCTTATATGGCTTAAAAATTCAGTCGTTCTCAGTCTTGGAACCATGATACTTGCAATGGGGACTTCGGTGACAGCATCGTATGCATTTTCCCGTTTTCGGTTTCGGGGAAGAAATGAGATGTTAAAGCTATTGTTAATTCTGAATGCGTTTCCACAAATCTTATCGATGTTTGCTATATTTAGATTATTTAAAAATATGAATTTATTGAATAATTACATCGGTTTAATCCTGATTTATGCAGGAAGCATGTGTATATTCAGTATCTGGAATATGAAAGGTTACTTCGATACCATTCCTATTGAAATTGAAGAATCTGCAAGAATTGATGGAGGAAGTTCGGGACAGATCATATGGAAGATCATACTACCCCTTGCCAGACCTTCCATTATTGTGACTGCGGTCATGGTATTAATTTTTGTATGGAATGAGTATCTGTTTGCAACTACATTTTTAATGAAAGAGGAGAACTATAACCTTGCAGGCGGGCTTTATCAGCTTCAGGCCAATGATTATAGCAGAAGCTGGTCCTTATTTTCAGCGGCCGCAATTTTAGTTTCAGTACCTATTTTGATCCTGTTTTTTTCCATACAAAAATATATGGTATCAGGACTGACTACAGGAGGAGTGAAAGGATAATGAAAAACAACATGAAAATAAATCGTGAGGCGGTTTTGCATATACCGTTATCCAATTATGCATTTGCCAATTCGGAACATAAATTGACCATAAGAATACGAACACAAAAAGACAATGTCTCCGCGTGTACCTTATACTATGGTGATCGGGCTTGTCCTTCCACACCCGTTGTTTTTGAAGAAATTCAGATGGAGATAAAAGCAAGGGATGAACTTTTTGACTATTATGAAGCAACGTTTGAAACACCATATGCCCGTGTATGCTATTATTTTAAGCTGCAAAATGAAGGAGAGTGGACCTATTATTACTCAGAACGTTTTTCTAATGAACTTGCAATTCTTTATTTTGAGCGTAACATTATGGAAGAAAGAAGCGAGTATTATCAGTACCCCTACATATTAAGAACTGAAATACCAGATGTGCCAGCCTGGTTTAAGAAGGCAGTCGTTTATAATATATTTCCAGATAGCTTTGTCGGTGAGAAATCTGGTTCGCCCACACAGCCAAGGGAAGTGATATTAGAAAATGGAAAGGTCTGCAGATCAAGATTAGGAGGAACGCTGAAAGAAGTTATCAAAAATCTGGATTATATCCAGGCACTTGGCGTTAACTGCATTTATTTCAATCCTATATTTGCAGCAGGAGAATACCACAAATATGATACCATTGATTATTATCACATTGATCCGTGTTTGGGAACCAATGAGGAATTTAAACATTTAGTGGAGGAAATTCACAAACGAGAGATGAAAATCATTATAGATGGTGTTTTTAATCATTGCAGCTGGGAATTTTCTGCCTTTGAAGATGTAATGGACAAGGGAGAAAATTCAAAATATATTGATTGGTTTTATGACTTAAAGTTCCCGGTTCGACGGCCGCAGTCGGAAAAAGAAAAACCTGGTTATGCCTGCTTTGCTTATGAGCCTAAGATGCCCAAACTAAATACTTCGAATGAAGAGGTGCAAAAGTATTTTGCCAATGTAGGTACTTATTGGATTCGTGAGTATAAAATAGATGGATGGCGACTAGATGTAGCAAATGAAATAGACCGGAATTTTTGGAGAAAGTTCAGGGAAGCAGTAAAAAAAGAAAATAAGGAAGCAATCCTCATTGGCGAGGTGTGGGAGAATGCAGAAAGCTGGCTTCGGGGAGATATCTTTGATTCAACCATGAATTACGAGTTTAGACGAATTTGCCGTGATCACATCATTGGAGATAATAAAAATGCATTAACTGCTGCCAAACAGCTGGAACAGATGAGGCTCCGTTACCCTACCAATCTTGTAAACGGACAGCTGAATCTGTTGGATAGCCATGATGTGCCCAGATTTTTATCTCTTTGCAGGGGCGACCTGCGGAAGTGGAAATTAGCTTGTATCCTTCTTATGCTGTTTCCGGGAGTCCCCAGCTTATTTTATGGTGATGAACAGGCAATTTGCGGGATGAAGGAAAATGAATACAGGAATCCCATGGTGTGGAGCCAGAATACACAACTATGTGAATTTGTTCAGAAGATCATAGAGATAAGAAAGGAATATATAGAGGAGGACACTTCCTATGAAGTACTATGGGAAGAGACCAATGAAAAACGGTTGACTTTTGTGAGAGACGGAAGAAAGGGAAGATTATTTGTAAGTCTGAATGTTTCAGATATGGATCAGGAATGGAATAGAGGGGAGAAAAATATGATTCTTTCTTCCGTGGGTGATAAAGAGCCTCTGGAAGCGTTGGGATACAAAATATATATATAAGGTTAAGGGAAAACGGTATTATGCCATTTGTTGGAACAATCAAAGGCAGAGTACCGCTTTTTTAATTGGTCAACATGATACTGGTGTTTTGCATGGTACATGTTCTCTGTTGTAAATGATATTTTATTGTGATAATATAGCAGTATTCTTGCTGTGTTTCATAGTGAATACAGCTTGAATTTTTCATATAACACTTAGGTGATGCTGGAGCACCGCATAAAATAGGGGCTTTTCGTTGATGATAACGCTGTGATTGCTTCGTCATAATTAGTTACATCAAACTATACTTTACTACAATCAGCAATAAGGAGATAAAACTATGAATCCAATCATTCAGGTTAAAAACTTCACAAAAAAATATGGTGACTTTGTCGCAGTAAATGATATATCTTTTGATGTGGAAGAAGGCAGTGTATTTGCATTTCTTGGGCCAAATGGTGCTGGAAAAAGCACAACGATAAATACGTTATGTACCATTTTTGAAAAAACTTCCGGTACGTTATTGATCGATGGAAAAGATGTGAGCAGGCAAAAAAGTGAGGTAAGGTCTTCCATTGGAGTTGTATTTCAGGATTCCACTCTTGATGCGAAAATGACCATTGAAGAGAACTTGAAAATGCACTGTGTATTTTATAACATTCCAAACAAGGAAGTAGAAGAACGAATTTCTTTTGTTCTAAACCTTGTGGATTTAACAAATGAAAGAAAGAAAATGGTTTCCGCTTTATCAGGAGGAATGAAACGGCGTGTTGAGATTGCCAGAGGCCTGGTGCATTATCCAAAGGTCTTATTCCTTGATGAACCAACAACCGGGCTGGATCCCCAGACCAGAGCACATATATGGGAATATATTATGAAGCTTCAAAAAGAGAGGAACATAACAATCTTTCTAACCACCCACTATATGGAAGAAGCCGAAATCTGTAATAAGATAGCGATTATGGATGGAGGGGTAATTGTCGCACATGATACCCCTTACGCGTTGAAGAAAAAGTATACAAAGGACAAGGCTTATATCAATACAAACGATGAAGAAGGATTTGAACGCCTGCTAGGGGAGCACCAATTAAACTATTCAAAAAAAGACGGTTTTTACAAGGTAGAAGCAGAGTATCTGGACCGTTTGCTTGAGGTATTAAGCGTTCATAAGGAGCACATTACCAATATCGAAATAAAAAAAGGAACCTTTAATGATGTGTTTCTAGAGATAACAGGGAAAAAGATCAGGGAGGAGGGATAAATATGAATACAGTATTCGCTTTATGGAAAAGAGGACTAAAAGCATTTGTACGAAATAAGACCGGGTTAATATTTTCACTTGTGTTTCCCTTTTTCTTTGTGTATGTGTTTGGCGCGATATTTAAAAATGATTTCATTGAAAACCCTATCGCGTACATGCTTTCGGGTGTTATTATCACCACTGTATTTGAAAGTGCATTAAATCTTGCGTCTTCAACGGTTGATGACATGGTCAGTGGTTTTATGAAAGAAGTTTTGGTCTCCCCGGCAAAAAGAGTTTACGTTGCAATGGGACAATTACTGTCCGCAGCAACGGTAGCCACCTTACAGGGTATCTTGATCCTGGTAATTGGTTTATTTATCGGCATAAAGTTTACAAGCTGGAAAACGCCTCTATTGGTGCTTGTTTCCATGATCTTTATCGGCATCGTATTCTCTGGTGTTGGTCTGTTCTTAGCTACGAAGGTACGCAACGGACAAACATTTCAGATTGTCAAAACAGCAGTAACAATGCCCCTGACGTTTCTGTCCGGTGCCTATGTTCCGTTGTCCATGCTGCCAGGCTCTTTGAAGTTTGTAGCTTACTTTAATCCCATGACTTATGCCACAGCATTTTTTAGAATGATTGTCCTGGAAAAAGGGAATCTTCCTGTTTCCGAACTGATTAAAGAAGGATTGGTGGTACAAATCAATGGTTTTGCAATTACTCCGATCATGACGTTTGGTGTTATCCTGGTCATTGGTTTGGTGTTCTTGCTTCTTTCAACGATATCCTTTGTTAAGACCGATTTTTCCCGACTGAATCGAAGTGCCACCGATGCCAATGCACTTTGGGGGTAACGAAGAACAATTCAGGAGAGATAGCCTGCTGGAATGAAGATATTCTGGCAGGCTTTTTTGCTATCAATGATATTATAAATGCATTGGTTGCTCTGCACCTGGGAATAAGTGATATTTTGTGAAACAACACAATAGGCTATAAGGTAGCGTTCTTCCTGTCTTTTGAGAAATGGCATTGTATCAAATGAATTAAAAATGCTGCAAGGCTGATTTACTATGCCATGGATTCTGGAAGAGCAAGGAGAATAAGAAAGCTGGGATTAAAGGGGGAAGGTATTTTATGAGTGGAGTGGTTAGGAGCAGAACTTTTAGAAAGTATCTGGCAGTCGTAGGGGTTCTTTTCGTTTTTGTAATTGCATTTATGTTTCAGGCGCAGGCAGAAGAAAGCAGTGAGTCCCCACAAAACAATCAGGCTGCACCAAAGCGGGTATCAGTCCACGATCCATCAATCGTTCAGGCAAAGGACGGGGAATATTATATCTTTGGTTCTCACCTTGCTGGTGCGAAATCAAAGGATCTGGTCAACTGGACATCTCTTGGAACTGATTATGACAATGTAACAAATAACTGGCTCTATGGAAACGTAAGAGAAAATTTAAAAGAGTCATTTCTATGGGCAGGCTATGATGACGGGGATTGTTCCGGGGGAAAGTATGCTGTCTGGGCACCGGATGTTATTTGGAATCCCTATTACCGGAATAAAGACGGAAGCAAAGGTGCCTATATGATTTACTACAGCGCATCTTCAACCTGGCGCAGGTCCTGTATTGGTTACGGCATTTCTAAAAATATAGATGGTCCCTACACCTATGTGGACACTGTGATTTATTCCGGTTTTACAAAAGATGGAAAGACAGATGGAAACAGCAGGAGGAATACAAGGTGGGATAATAAGTACCTGAATATAAAAAAACTGACGGATTCCGGTGTATTAAAGAATGGAATCAGCAATCAATGGTTTAAGGGAAATGAATGGAATCACAATTATGGTCCCAATGCCATTGATCCCACCTTGTTTTTTGATAAAACAGGAAATAAGCTTTATATGGTTTATGGCTCCTGGTCGGGAGGAATCTACTTATGTGAACTGGACCGGGAGACAGGAGCAGTGAAGTACCCTGGAACGGATTCTGTAGATGGAGTGAGTGGAAATTACGTGGACCGCTATTTTGGTGTCCATCTGGCTGGAGGAAATCATCAGTCTGGGGAAGGACCCTATATCATATATGACGAGGAAAGCGGCTATTATTATCTTTATGAAACCTATGGTGGACTGACCGCCAATGGTGGATACAACATGCGTCTGTTCCGTTCCAAGGAGGTCACCGGCCCCTATCTTGATGCATCAGGGAAAAATGCGGCCGGTAATAATAGCAATAATGAGCAGTACGGAATAAAACTTATGGGCAATTATAAGCTGGGAAATAGAAGCACAGGATATAAGGCAGCAGGGCATAACAGTGCCATCATTGACGGGAATAAAAACCGTTATCTGGTTTATCATCAAAGATTTGATAACGGAACGGAAAACCATGAGGTTCGGATTCATCAGCAATTTTTAAACCAAAAGGGTTGGCCAGTAACTGCTGTATTTGAAAACAAAAATGATCCTATCAATCATTATGACTCCAAGGAGATACATGGCAAATATGATTTATACGATCATGGTCAGAAAACCACCTCTGACATGGTGAAGAAAGAAACCATTACCCTTCTTGAAAACGGAAAGGTTCAGGGAGACAAAGCGGGAACCTGGAAAAAAACCATAGGAAACAAGTACGATTATATTACACTGAATATAAATGGTACGGAATATCAGGGAGTAT
Source organism: Lacrimispora xylanolytica (assembly GCF_026723765.1). NCBI lineage: Bacteria > Bacillati > Bacillota > Clostridia > Lachnospirales > Lachnospiraceae > Lacrimispora > Lacrimispora xylanolytica. The sequence goes on along the minus strand of NZ_CP113524.1, from coordinate 2,561,080 downwards.
TCTTCAAACAGCACGACGAAAATGGCACTGCAAAGCCAACAATGACATTTACCACTGTGGGAGATAACAATACATGCATATGGGGCATAAAATCAGAATAATTTTCTTATATAAATAAAATAAAGAACATTAAAAAGGGGCTGCCGGAGCAGCTCCTTTTTAATACTCTGTTAGGCGGTATGCACTTGATTGGTTTAAGGAAGGTAATCTAAACGAGATAACGCGTTAGTACTAGAAACGATTATTTCTTAAAATCTCCATAAATGCTTCTATTTGTGGTAGTTTTTGGGCCTCCCGCTGACAGTAAATATAGGTTCGCCTTATAAACGGTTCGCCGTTTGCAAAGGTACAAGGCTTTTGGCAGCCATGGAAATGCTCTAAGGCAATTTCCGGTAAGAGCCCCCAGCCTAATCCCCGCTTTACCATTTCCACACAGGCAGTAACACTGTCTACACAAATCCCATTTGTCCGGGGATTTAAGTTTTGATCATGAATCCAGCGTGTAATCATAGCTGACTGGGTCATATCTGTTTTGTGACTGATATATGGGTAGTCAGAAAGAGGAGTGGTTTCATATTCCTCATTAAATACCAGGCATATGTTTTCCTGAGACACGAGATACTGGATTCCGTCCCAGGAATATTCTCCACGAATTATGGCAATATCCAGGGAGCCGTCCAGCATCTGCCGGTAAAGATCACGGCTTTGTCCTGTGGTAATCTGCAAATTAACTTTTGGGTATTTCTCATGATATTCCCCCAGGATATCTGGTAATTTATACAGGGCGAAGTTAATGGAAACCCCCAAGTTAAGAGTTCCGCATATTTCCTCATTCATAGTTTCCAGATGGGTACGCAACAGTTTCATTTCTCTGGCGGCCGTTGTGCTGTGCTCCAGTACTTTCTCACCAGCAGGAGTGAAGCGGATTCCCTGGCGGGAGCGAATTAGTATTTCCATATCCAACTCTTTTTCAATGGCTTTTATTCTTTTCGACAGAGCAGACTGCGTAATATAAAGCCGTTCCGCTGCACGTGTGATGTTTCTCGTTTCATTCAGAATGCTTAGCATTTCAAAATCCTTTTCGTCCATTTTTTACTCCTGTCTTAAACGTTTCCATTCCATATGTTTATGCTACATCAAAAACCTTTTTTTGGATAGAGGGAGTTATATGATTATAATTCATTATATAACATTCAAAAATGGAATGTATATGCATGATATACAAATTACAAAAGGGCTTTTTGTGTAAAGTTTATAAAGCAATCTGGAAAAGGACAGGAAAGAGAAAAGAATTCCAAAATGGAATGGAATATGAGAAATATTATGAATTTTACACAATGATTGAACAAGGATACAATGAACTCAGCAGGTAAATATACTTAAATTTTATTCAACGTAAATGAAAAAAGGAGAAATCTCAATGCTAATTAAAAATAGTGCTGTAGCCGGCACACTGGAATCCAGTGATGCACAGGTCACAATAGAACCTGGAAACGGTTTGGAACTGAATATTCAGAGCAGTGTATTAAATCAGTATGGCCGCCAGATTAAGGCCGCTGTATTGGAAACTCTGAATCGGCTGGAAGTAACGAATGCAAAGGTAACTGTTATTGACAAGGGAGCACTTGATTGTACACTAAAAGCACGTGTGGAATGCGCCGTATATCGTAGCTGCGATCAGTCCGCTTCCAATATTCCATGGGGAGGTATTATCAAATGATTCAACGACCAAAGCCAGATAAAAAGCGTCTGCGCCGCACAATGATGTTCATGAATTCACAGAAGCCAGGTCTTATTAAAGATGCCTATATTTATGGAAGTGACAGTATTATCCTGGATCTGGAAGATGCTGTGGCTGAAAATCAGAAGGATGCAGCACGTTTTAGTCTGTATCACGCATTAAAGAATATTGATTATGGAGATACGGAGGTCCTTGTTCGTATCAATGGCCTTGATACGCCACACTGGCAGGAGGATGTACGTGTATGTGTTGCCGGAGGAGCAGACGGAATCCGTATAGCAAAATGTGAAAATGCAGAAATGGTCCGTCAGGTAGAGGCGGCCGTATTAGCAGCAGAGCGGGAGTTCGGTGTTGAGGAAGGAAGAACACTTCTGATGGCGGCACTGGAAAGCCCTATGGGAATCATGAATGCATATGAAATTGTTACCGCATCTGACCGTATGCTTGGCTGCGCGATTTCCGGAGGTGATTTCCGTAAGAGCATGCATGTGCAGATTCAGCGAGGTGGTGTAGAAATGATGGTTGCCCGTGGACAGATGCTGTTGGCAGCCCGTGCGGCAGGTGTACAATGCTTTGATACCATGTTTCCAAACATTGATGATATGGAAGGATTTCAGGCTGAGGTTATTCAGAATCATCAGATGGGCTTCGATGGTAAGAGTATCGTAAATCCGAAGCAGATTGCTTTTGTACATGAAACATTCGCACCCACAGAAAAAGAAATTGTCTATGCTGAAAAGTTGGTACGAGGTTGTCAGGCACAGGCAGATGCAGGGATCGGTGTATATACAGTCGACGGAAAAATGGTTGATATTCCGTTCTTTGAGGATGCAAAGCGTATCATCGCACTGGCAAAGGCATGTGGTGTTTATCACGGCGATCTGTAAGAAAGGGAGAATAGGATATGATTAACGCAGTTGGAAGAGATATCCCGGATTATCTGTTAAAAGATGGCCGTGAGGTATATCAGGGAAGAAATTATAAAGATGGACAGTATATCAAAAAGGCTTCTCCTACCGTAAAGCGCGGTGAAAAACCAATGGAGAGCAAAATCTGCGAGACAATTCGTGAAGCTTGTGAACGGTGTGGAGCACATGACGGAATGACATTCTCTTTTCATACGGAGTTCCGTGATGGTGATTATGTAGCTGCAATGGTCTGTAAAGTGCTGGTAGAAGAAATGGGACTGAAGGATCTGCACGTTGCAGCTACCTCTCTTGGTTCTGCGCAGGATATTTTTGCAGATTATATGGAGCGGGGAATTATTGTAGAGGCGCAGACCTCAGGGGTTCGTGGACGTGTCGGCGAAGTGATTTCCGCAGGAAAACTAAAAGAGCCTGTAATCATCAGAAGCCATGGCGGACGTCCCCGGGCAGTGGAAGCAGGAGAAGTGCATATTGATATTGCATTTCTGGCAGCAGCAACCTCTGACAACTGTGGCAACGCCAAGGGACAGGGAGGAAAAAACAACTGTGGCTCGATGGGATTTGCAAACCATGATGCACGCTATGCGGATCACACAGTTATTATCACTGACACACTGGTTCCATTCCCCAACCTTCCGTCATCCATTTCTTGTATTGATGTAGATGCGGTTTGTGTTGTGGATGCAATTGGTGATCCCAATAAAATTGCTACAAAGGAAGCACGTTTGACAGACAATCCACGTGAACTTATGATGGCTCAGAATGTTGCAAATGTCATTGTAGCGACTCCTTATTTTAAAGATGGATTTTCTTTTCAGACAGGAGTCGGCGGCCCTTCCCTGGCGGTAAACCGTTTTCTGGAAGAGCATATGGAAAAAGCAGGGATTAAAATGAGCTTCGCTCTTGGAGGTACCAGCTCCGCAATCTGTGCATTACAGGATAAAGGTTATGTGGATTACATTCTGGATACCCAGGACTTTGATCAGGGTGCAGCAGCTCATTTATTCAGCAATCCACATCACATTGAAATTGATTTAAGTGAATATGCAAATGCGGCTAATAAAGGTGCATATGTAAATAAACTGGATTATGTAGTTCTTTCTGCCCTTGAAATCGACACGAAATTTAACGTAAATGTAATTACTGGATCCGATGGTGTACTACGTGGAGCTCCAGGTGGACATCCCGATACTGCCGCAGGTTCCAAATGCTGCATTATTGTTACACCTCTTACCCGCGGCCGAATGGCGACAGTCTGCAAGGATGTAGTAACCGTAACAACACCAGGAGAATGTGTAGATGTTTTGGTAACAGATTATGGTATTGCCGTTAATCCGGTACGTCAGGATATCATTGAGTGTTTGGACAAAGCTGGTATTAAGCATGTCACAATTGAATCCCTGCAGGAAAAAGCGTACAGCCTTGTTGGGGAGCCGGATTTGCTGGAATGGGAAGATAAGGTAGTTGCTATTGTGGAAGCTCGTGATGGAACAATCCTTGATGTAGTGCGTCAGGTAAAGCCATATGAATATGAGGATTAAGACAGAACAGCTGACAAAAGATTTTTATTGACATGATGCGCAGACAGTAGTATAATGACGCCAATTGAATAAAATCTTCGGGGCAGGGTGAAATTCCCGACCGGTGGTATAGCCCACGAACCGCAAGGTTGATTCGGTTAAATTCCGAAGCCGACAGTAAAGTCTGATAGTAGAAGATAAAGAATGATTTACGTTTTTGCGTGGATATTTAAGATTATGCTCTGAAATGAATTGCCATTTCAGAGCTTTTATTTTTATTTCCATGCACCGTAACCATAATTCGCTTACTAAAAATGCCTTGAACATGTTCGTGTTCAAGGTATTTTTGCAGCAAGGATTCTGGTTTACGTGGAAGAAAGCGCTGCATATATTTTTAGCCCCGAACGTTTTGTTCGGGGTATTTTTTATGTAATTGTGCCCTGGTCACTAACATGCAGAGCGTCAATGCCTGAGTCCGGCAAAGCAGACTCTTTAAATTTTGAAGGAGGTGCAATATGGAAGATATCAGTTATATGCGTCTTGCAATTCAACTTGCAAAACAGGGATGCGGCTGGGTAAATCCAAATCCAATGGTTGGGGCGGTTATTGTAAAGGAGGGAAATATCATTGGGCAGGGCTATCACAAAAAATACGGGGAACTCCATGCTGAGAGGATAGCACTGGCAAGCTGTGGGACATCGGCAGAGGGGGCAACGCTCTATGTGACATTGGAACCCTGCTGTCATCACGGAAGAACACCACCCTGTACCGAAGCAATCATAGAAAGTGGTATTACGCGAGTGGTAGTTGGGTCCGCTGATCCTAATCCGCTGGTTGCGGGGAAAGGAATTGAGATGTTACGGTCTCACGGCATTGAGGTAATTGAGAATACTGCAAAGGATGAATGTGACAAACTTAACGAAAGCTTTTTCCATTACATTCAAAGCAAAACCCCCTATGTAATTATGAAATATGCCATGACCATGGATGGAAAAATCGCCACCCATACAGGAAAGTCCCAATGGATCACTGGCCCAGAGGCTCGCCATCGGGTTCATGAGGACCGACATCGTTATACTGCCATTATGGTTGGAGTTGGTACTGTTCTCGCAGACCAGCCTTTGCTGACCTGCCGGCTGGAAAACAGTAAAAATCCGCTGCGCATTGTTTGTGATACCCATTTAAGAACACCACTGGATGCAAAAATTGTTACTACAAGTAATATAGCTTCCACACTTATTGCCACGGCAGTAACAGAGGCGGAACGGCATAAGCCGTACCTGGATGCAGGCTGTGAGATCATGGTGCTTCCACAAAAAGATAATCATATTGACTTAAACGGCCTGATGAGAAAGCTGGGTGAAAGGCAGATTGACAGTCTTTTGCTGGAGGGAGGCAGCACACTGAATTGGTCAGCACTTAAAAGCGGAATTGTAAATAAGATACAGGCATATATCGCTCCGAAGATGTTTGGCGGCAGAGGAAAGTCTCCGGTGGAGGGCCTTGGTGTGACTCACCCCGATGGAGCATTCCTGCTGAATAAGCCAGTAATCACACAGGTTGGGGAGGATATTTTGGTAGAAAGTGAGGTAATCCCATGTTTACAGGAATCATAGAAGAAATAGGAACGATAGAAGGTATGAAAAAAGGAGCAAGCTCTGCTGTCCTAAGGATTCAGGCATCGAAGATCATGGATGACATTCATTTGGGAGACAGCATTGCTGTAAATGGTGTCTGTCTTACCGTGACTAGGATTTCTTCCACTGGCTTTGAGTCTGATGTGATGCATGAGACCATGAACCGCTCATCACTTGGGAATTTTCGTATCGGAAGTTCCGTTAATCTGGAGCGGGCTATGCCTGTAAATGGAAGATTTGGCGGACATATCGTTTCCGGTCACATCGATGGAACCGGCACCATTCTTAACATACAAAGAGATGATAACGCTGTCTGGTATAAAATCAAAACGCCCCTTTCCGTTCTTCGTTATATCATTGAGAAGGGCTCCATTGCCATTGACGGAATCAGTCTCACAGTTGCCAAGGTGTCTAAAGACAGCTTTCATGTATCCATCATACCTCACACGGCTCAATTCACAACACTAGACAAACGGCGTGTAGGGGATCTGGTCAATTTAGAGAATGACTGTGTTGGTAAATACGTGGAACATCTTATGGGAAGCGAAACGAAAAACAACAATATCACAGCCGAATTTCTTGCCAAATACGGCTTTTAGGAGGAATAAAGATGGTTGAATTTAACACAATCGAAGAGGCGCTTAAGGACCTTCGCCTTGGTAAAATTATTCTGGTTACGGACGATGAGGACAGAGAAAACGAAGGAGACTTTATCTGTGCAGCAGAGTTTGCCACAACTGAAAATGTAAATTTCATGGCGGTACATGGCAAAGGCCTGATTTGTATGCCAATGAGCGAAGCACTTTGTCAAAAACTCCAATTCCCTCAAATGGTAGAGGATAACCAGGATAATCATAAGACCGCATTTACTGTATCCGTTGATCATGTGACCACCGTCACTGGCATTTCAGCAGCAGAGCGGAGCATCACCGCCTTACAATGCGTTGCAGAGGATAGCAGACCCGAGGATTTTCGCCGTCCCGGCCATATGTTTCCACTCCTTGCAAAGAAAAACGGCGTACTGGAGAGAAACGGACATACTGAAGCTACGGTGGATTTTATGCGATTGGCTGGTTTAAAGGAATGTGGTCTTTGCTGCGAGATTATGAGAGATGACGGAACGATGATGCGTACACCACAGCTTATGGAGCTGGCAGAGAAATGGGGCATTAAGATGGTTACAATCAAAGCCTTACAGGATTACCGCAAGAGAAATGAGACCCTGGTGGAGCAGGTAACCTGCACATCTATGCCTACAAAGTATGGTGATTTCAAGGCTTATGGATATATCAGCAAGCTTAATGGGGAGCACCATGTAGCACTGGTAAAGGGTGATATTGGTGATGGAGATAATCTGTTATGCCGGGTTCATTCCGAATGCCTGACTGGAGATGCGTTCGGTTCCATGCGATGTGACTGCGGACAGCAGTATGCAGCAGCCATGATGCAAATTGAAAAAGAAGGAAGGGGAATTCTTCTTTACATGCGTCAGGAAGGGCGAGGAATAGGTCTGATTAATAAACTCCGCGCCTATGCACTTCAGGATCAGGGGATGGATACCCTGGAAGCCAATCTTTCTCTTGGCTTTCCTGGAGACATGCGGGAGTACTTCATTGGCGCACAGATTTTAAGGGACCTTGGAGTCAAGACCCTCCGTCTGCTAACCAACAATCCGGATAAAGTATATCAACTTTCCGGATTTGGTATGGAAATCACACAGCGGGTTCCGATTGAGATGGAGGCCACAGATCACGACTTATACTATCTGAAAACCAAACAGAAAAAAATGGGTCATATCCTACATTATTAATAAAAAAGGAGATTAAGACATTGAAAACTTTTGAGGGAAATTTAGTATCCAGAGACATACGGATTGGTATTGTTGCTGCAAGATTTAATGAATTTATTACAAGTAAACTGCTTGGGGGAGCACTTGATGGGCTAAAACGTCACGAAGTCAGCGAGGATGACATTGACATAGCATGGGTTCCCGGCGCATTTGAAATTCCGCTCATTGCCTCCAAGATGGCAAAAAGCAGAAAATATGATGCAATCATCTGCCTGGGTGCTGTAATTCGTGGCAGCACCACCCATTATGACTATGTATGCAGTGAAGTTTCTAAGGGAATAGCCCATGTATCTTTAGACAGTGATATTCCAGTGATGTTTGGAGTTCTCACAACTGAAAATATTGAACAGGCAATTGAACGTGCCGGTACAAAGGCTGGAAACAAGGGCTTTGATTGTGCGGTAGGTGCAATTGAAATGGTAAATTTATTACGGGATATGGAAGGCTGAAACCATAATCTTACCTTCAATTCTACCGTTCCTGGGTAATAGAGAATTGTAAAGTAATTAATATTTACCTGGATATATAAGTGGCAGAAACGAAGATATCAACATGTATATTCTTATGTATAAGAATAAAAACAATGTGACATGAGAGGGAGGAGATAATCGCCTCTCTCTTTTTGACGGCACTATAGTTAGAAGCTAAAATCCTTTCATCATAGATTGGAAGAAAGGTTCATTTTCACAACTTGTCTTTTGATAACATACAATAAAGTATGGTGATAGGAAAGGAGGTGAGATGAATGGGCTGCTTTAACTGTGGTTGCTGCAGACGCCATTGCAACTGGAACAACAATGGCAATAATAATGGAAACAATGGTAATAATGAACGGTGCAGAAGAGAAATTAGAGAGGCTTACTGGCAGGGCTTTAGAGATGGATGCAGAAAGTGTCGGTGGAGATCTGAGGAATTTAGCAATAACTCTTATGATGATTTCAGTCGTAATTATGATAATAATTATGATAATAATTATGACTATAACTACCAGAATAATTTCGACAATAATTATAACGATAACTTTGATAATTGCGACGAATGCAATTAATATTTAAAGGCAGGTTTTCTATATTTTGAACCTGCCTTTGTGATATATAAGTGTAAATAAATATATGAAATACTTGAAAAACTTATGTTTTTTCTAACTTATATTGTTACATATCAGTCAGTACGATTCATGATTAAGAAACTGTATATTGGCTCTCCTCTAACGAATAATTATTAGTCATCGAGCGATACTAAAACGATAAGTATTTTACTTTAAACAATATAATTTTTGATATAAGGGAGAAAAAATGGAAGTAAAAGAGAGAATCGTACAGGAAAAAGGCTTAGATCATACGCTTAACATATTAGAAGAAGGATACCTGTTTATTAAAAATAGAATGGATCGCTATCAATGTGATATGTTTGAAACTCATATCATGGGCGAAAAAGCAATTTGCTTAAGCGGAGAAGAGGCCTGTAAGATTTTTTACAATGAAGAACTGTTTCAACGAAAAGGCGCAATGCCAATGAGAGTTCAAAAAACACTATTTGGTGTTAATGCGATTCAGGGAATGGATAAAAAACCCCACACGGAGCGTAAATTATTTTTTATGTCTCTGATGACAGAGGAGCGTCAAAATGAGCTGACACAGCTTTTTGAGAAAGAATTGGAGGCGTCTGTAGCTAAATGGATGGAAAAGAAAGAAATTGTACTTTTTCATGAAGTTAAAAATATTATATGCAAAGTAGCGTGTAAGTGGACAGGCGTCCCTGTAAAAGAGAATGAAATAGAAGACAGAGCAGATGATTTTTGTTCCATGATTGATGGAATAGGAGGCGTTGGGCCAAGATACTGGAAGGGTAAGTCAGGGCGTAATAAAACGGAGGAATGGATTCAAGGAATAATTGAGGATGTAAGACAGGGAAAGCTGAAAATGGAAGAGGACTCCCCCCTGAAATCAATGGCTTTTCACAGGGATCTTGATGGAAATCAGATGGATCTTCCAATGGCTGCAAAAGAACTGATTAACGTAATTCGACCTATTGTGGCAATTTCAACTTATATTACATTTACTGCTTTAGCAGTCTATGAACACCCCCATTGCCAGGATGAATTACTTTGCAATGAAGATAAATATTATGAAATGTTTGTGCAGGAAGTTCGCAGGTTCTATCCATTTACCCCATTTCTTGGAGCAAGGGTTCATAGAGATTTTGAGTGGAATGGATATGGGTTTAAAAAAGGAGTGTTGGTATTACTGGATGTATACGGGATGGATCATGATCCTCATATCTGGAAGAATCCTGAGCAATTCGAACCAAATCGTTTTTTGGAAGAAAAGGATAGAACATACAGCTTTATTCCTCAGGGAGGCGGTGATCCAGCCAAGGGACATCGGTGCCCCGGAGAAGGTATTACGATTGAGATAATGAAAGCAAGCCTTAATTTCCTGGTGAATAAAATTGAATTTAAAGTCCCAGAGCAGGATTTGAGCTTTCGTCTCTCCAGAATTCCCACCTTGCCTGAAAGCGGATTTGTCATGACGAATATCAAAAGAAAAGCTTGAGTCAAAGAAGAATAATGAAACAGAAGCGTAATCTATCTACAGGTTATAAAAAAACGAGTAAATTGAAATAAATACTCGTTTTTTTGTGTTTTAAGATATGATATAATTTAAAATACGAAATAACTAAAATGAAAAGGGGAACAAACATATGAATGATAAAATTGTGCCGAGAATTAATACGAATTTGCGCACCCATACAGTAATTGTTCCAGAATCCATAAATCAGGCATCAGGAATTATTATTAACGGGCAGAAGATAAGATCAATCTTATTCTCTACGGATGTAGCCATTATAGCTAATTGTAACGCAGATGCTGTCATTGCCGTATACCCATTCACTCCTACATTGCAGGTCACAAATGCAATTATTGATGTATCGCAGAAACCTGTTTTCGCGGGTGTGGGCGGGGGTACTACCTCTGGTGCGAGAGTTCGGGAAATCGCACTTGATGCCGAACTTCATGGAGCTATTGGAGTCGTCCTCAATGCGCCTACTAAAACAGATTTTGTGAAAGCTTTGTCAGATTATATTGATATTCCCATTGTATTATCCATTATCTCCATTCATGAAAATCTGGAAGAACGTATGCTGGAATCCGGTGCTAACATCATTAACGTATCCGGCGGCCGCAATACCGCCCAGATCATAAAAGAACTGCGCAGGATTGATAAAACATTTCCAATTATAGCAACCGGTGGTCCAAACAATGAAACCATTGAAGCTGTAATAGAAGCAGGGGCAAATGCCATTACATATACCCCTCCAAGCAATGGTGAGATATTCAGACATATCATGGAGGAGTATCGTAAACGTTGTAAGATGACAGATTTAGATTGAAAGATATTTATAATTTACTTGATTGTTACACAGAAATGTTGTATACTACTTGAGTTTTAGAGTAAAAGAATTTGGTTTTATTGGAAACGTTGCTGCCTGGCATGAACAACACAGATACTTTACTTAAATTTACTACCAGGAGGAGCATCAAATGCCAAGAAACAAATTTCAAACCATTATCTTTACTCTGTTAATGACCTTTTTTATGGTGTATGTTATGATTTGTTATAACATAGCTTTAGAAATGGGAAGCATGAAGAATCAGATTTTTTTACTGGCTTTTCACGAGATGATCATTATGTGGCCGGCTGCCATTTTGATTGAATTACTGATTGGTGAAAGATTAACCATGAAGTTAGTGAAACGAATCGTTACGCCGGTTATGGAGCAGCCGATTTTTATGATATTATTGATATCGACCATGACGGTATGTGTTATGTGCCCTATCATGAGTCTGATTGCTGTAATCTTATTTAGAAACCCTGGAACTGAGATAGTATCTGTATGGATTAATACCGTAGTATTTAATTTTCCTATGGCTCTTTTTTCCCAGATATTCTTTGTAGGTCCTCTGATACGTATGATATTTGGTATCCTTTTTAAAAGCGAGACCAGGAAAGCAGTTAAAATAAAGTAACATATTTGACCTGGCAGTCCGTAGGATTGCCAGGTCAAAATTGGTTATTGACAAAATATAATTCATTGGATATAATATTTTGTAAATATTTTAAGGAGATAATTCACTCAATGGATGACAGTGACAGTAGCAATAACAATAACTGTAATCAACCGTATTTAAATAGAAAAGGTTTCAGAATAATACAAAGGTGTGCTTTGCGTGTTACATGGCAAGGCATGCCTTTTTGTGCTATTCTGACTTTTAATAAATTTTATAAAGGAGATTTACATTAATGGATGACCACTTACCTAAGCCTTGGCACGCAAAATCAGTAGAAGATGTGCAAGCAATGCTTGAAACATCAGAGGATGGCCTAAGCGATGCCGAGGCGGCACTAAGACTACAAAGAGACGGGTTTAACGAACTGCGTCAGAAAAGTAAGAAAAGCATTTTAATCATGCTGAAAGAGCAGCTTACCGATGTCATGATCTTAATTTTGATTGGAGCTGCGGGGTTATCTGTCCTGCTTCATGAATGGACAGAAGCGATTGTAATTTTAGTAATTGTAGCATTAAATGCAACTGTAAGTATTATTCAGGAACGAAAAGCAGCAAATGCCCTGGAAGCCTTAAAGAATATGGGAGCACCTTTTGCCCGTGTACTGCGAGAAGGGGAAGAAAGTATGATTCCTGCAAAGGAACTGGTAGTTGGAGACATTATCTATTTAGAGGATGGCAGTATCGTTCCGGCGGATATCCGATTAATCAATACCAACAATTTAAAAATCCAGGAGGCTTCCTTAACCGGAGAATCTGTTCCTGTGGACAAAGAAGATACAGCTCTGTTTTCAGAGGAATCTCCATTGGGAGATCGCAGCAATATGGCTTATAGTTCATCTGTGGTCATGTACGGAAACGGAACCGGTATTGTAGTGGAAACCGGAATGCGAACAGAAGTAGGTCAGATCGCAGGTCTTTTGGATCAGCAGGATGAATACGACACCCCTTTAAAGCAAAAGTTAAATTCCGTAGGCAAGATTCTAAGTATCTTCGGACTTCTTGTCTGTATTGTGATTTTTGTGATTGGTTCCCTGTACGGAAGACCCTGGATACCATTGTTAATGACCGCCATATCCCTGGCTATCTCAGTAATTCCAGAAGGTTTGCCAGCCACTGCCACGATTGTAATGGCTCTTGGCGTACAGAGAATGGCTCAGAAAAATGCTCTGGTACGTAAATTGCCGGCGGTAGAAACTTTAGGTGGAGCTACGGTCATCTGCTGTGACAAAACGGGTACATTAACTCAAAACAGAATGACAGTTACTAAGGTGGCTATGAATGGAGATTTTGAATCCGGTCATACCACGGAAGTAGGAAGAGCATCGGAAAGACAGGAGATTTATCTGGAGTTGGTTCACGCGGCTTTGCTTTGTAACAATGCAAGCCTTGACCCAGACCGGCCAGGAGAAATTCTTGGTGATCCAACAGAGGGAGCCTTGATTTATCTGGGTGATGCTTTTGGACTTAATCAGAATGAATTAGAAGAGGAACACCCACGCTTATTTGAACAGCCTTTTGACTCTGATCGTAAGCGAATGACTACAGTTCACCAAATGAAGGACGGTTTTACTGCCTTTACAAAAGGTGCTGTGGATGAAATGCTTCCTCTTTGTAACTATATATTGACATCAAGCGGAATACGATCCATTACAGAGAAAGACCGTAAAGAGATCCGGGAATTATGCTTGACCATGTCATCAGATGCACTTCGTGTCTTAGGATTTGCAAAGCGCGTTGTTTCAGAAATACCGGAAGATGATGAGGCTGACCTGGAATGTGATCTTACCTTTCTTGGAGCGGTCGGCATGATCGACCCACCTCGTAAGGAGGTAATTCAGGCAGTGGAGACCTGTAAGGCTGCTGGAATCCGTACCATCATGATTACAGGAGATCATAAGGTAACTGCGGTAGCAATTGCACAGCAGTTAAAAATTTTCTGCGAAGGAAATACCGTTGTATCCGGTGATGAGCTCCATAAGATGTCCGATGATGAGCTTGATAAATCAATTGGAACAACAACTGTTTTCGCCCGTGTGACCCCAAGCGACAAGCTTCGTATCATAGAATCCCTTCAGCGTACTGGCGAAATTGCAGCCATGACTGGCGACGGGGTAAATGATGCCCCTGCATTAAAAGCTGCGGATATCGGTGTTGCCATGGGAAAAAGCGGAACCGATGTGGCAAAGGAAGCGGCCGATATGCTGCTTCTTGATGATAACTTCACTACCATTGAGTATGCAATCCGGGAAGGGCGTCGTATATACAGAAACATTCAAAAGGTGATTCAGTTCCTTCTGGCAGGAAACATCGCAGAAATATTGACTCTCTTTATCGCGACCTTACTTAACTGGGATGCGCCGATTCTTGCAGTGCACATATTGTTGATTAACCTGGTGACGGATTCTCTTCCGGCCATTGCATTGGGAATTGATCCTGCCAGCAAAAATATTATGAAGCATAAACCGGTGAAGTCAGGAACCTTATTTGAATCAGGATTGGTGATCCGCGTGATTCTCCACGGTATTTTTATTACCATAGCCACGGTTTGGGCATACCGATATGGTCTAACGGCTCAGGGGCATACCGTAGGAATGACTATGACATTTCTTGTTCTGGCCATTTCCCAGATGTTCCACGCCCTAAATCAGCGTTCCAATATTGATTCCATCTTTACCCGTGGAAACCAACATAATAAAGCGCTGTTTGGAACGATGGCAGCCTCTGGAGTGATCATTGCACTGATTATGATCATTCCTCAATTGAGAAGCTTTTTCAGTCTGACAACGCTTTCCTTCCATCAGTGGCTGATAACCCTGGGATTTTCCCTGCTGCCTTTGATTCTTGTAGAAATTACAAAACTGATACAGCGGATATGTTCAAAGTAAACAGATTTAATATAAATAGAGCTGGCTAAATGCCGGCTCTTATTTATAGCAAAAAAGCTTATATTTATGGTGTTTGATAGGTACGATTTATTTTCATGGTCATTATAATAGTAATAAGTATATCATTAAGGTCGTGATTATTATGTTACAATGTCCCAACGGCTCAATTTGTTACAAAGTCTGTCCTGGAGACTCCATATTTTTAATTGCTCTAAAGTTTAATACCAGTACGGATGAAATCTTAGCGGCTAATCCAGGAATAGATCCAGGCAATCTTTATATCGGGCAAGTCATATGCTTGCAGCCCAATACTCTTGATTTACCGCCATGTATCACCCAGGCATCTGAAGACATAAGTAAAGCACAAGTAGATTTAAGTAATTATATTCGAATGCTGTGGGAACAGCACATTACATGGACTCGGTTGACCATCTTAAGTATGGTCTTTGGCTTACCAGACGTGGATCTGGTTACCAACCGTTTGCTTCAGAACCCGAAGGATTTTGAAGCACTACTTAAGCCCCTCTATGGAGAAATAGCGGCTTCCAGGTTTGAACAGCTGTTTACCAGCCATCTTGTAATCGCTGCAGATCTAATAAAGGCAGCAAAAGCTGGTGATAGCAAGGCTGCGGAAGAAGCAGAGAAGAAATGGTATACAAATGCAGAGGAAATCGCTTCTTTTCTTGCAAGTATTAATCCTTACTGGTCTCAGGAAGCTTGGAAAACGATGCTCTTTGACCATCTTGCAATGACAAAAGATGAAGCTGTTGAGATGCTGACTGGGAAATATGAGAAAAGCATTACTACTTATGACCAAATTGAAACTCAGGCGTTGGAAATGGCAGATATGATGACAGATGGAATTGTGAATCAATTTTCCGGGAATTATTAAGGCTTCTATGCAAAGAAGCGCCAAATGATATTCTTGTAATATTATAAAACATCATTTACACCAGAACAGATGCTTTTAATAGATGGGATATAGGCTGAGTCTAATTAGAAAGAACTCAGCCTAAGTATTTTATAACAAAGGGACAGGCTCGTGCCACTTATGGCGTCATTATTTATCTTTTACAGCCCTTAGCTCAATATATCCTCGTTCCCCAAGTGGTTCTAATTGAATACGGGGATTTTCATCATCCCATACATATCCAATAAAGGACGGATCATATTGATTCATGGATTCCTGAACTTCCTTAATCGCTTCGCAAAAATCATTTTCATCAAAGGGCTCCCCCCTAAACATCAGATATTTTGCTTCTGGCAGTAAAATCGTATCAAATCCACCGGGAATCATTCCATCATAGTCTACTGGCACCTCAACACCCTGAACATATTCTGATGTGTTTGGCTTTCGGTAAACATTTGGGAGCCAAAGGCAAACTGGCTCATTGCTAATGGATTTTATACTGGTGAGCAGTCCCCACACGTCACATCCAACTTCTTCGCAGTAGGTAAAATATTCCGCTGCTTTTACCCCTCGTTTGATAATCACTTTTCTGGCAGGTTTTTCAACCAATTGAAGAAATACTGTTTTAGTCCGTTCCATTTTAATCTCCTTTCGAACCATTTGATCGTTAACTTTGTATGGAGTGAAAAGGTATAGAGGTATGGGCGATTTTGCATATTCCCTTGGATTACAGCCAAATTCCCGTAAAAATGCACGCTGATAGCCATCGGTACTGCCAAATCCAAGCTCCAGGGCAACGTCAATAATTTTACATGATTCGTCTCTTAGTTTAAGCGCTGACTTAGACAGCCGAAGACGCCTTATATAATCAGCAGGTGTCATATTGATATACTGAGAAAATAATCTGTGAGAATGCCAAGGAGAAAAGTGTGATGCATTTGCCAAGTCGGCAAGTGTAATGTTCTCTTTCAAATGGCGTTCAATATAATCCTGCATTCGGCTGACCGCTGAAATCTGTTCCTCCATATTCCCCCTCCTAACAGTAACAATCATAACAGCAGCAAAAGAAAACTTCTCGACTATTCTTGCTAATTTGATTCCAGTTTATCATATGAGCGATTGGAAAACTATTATTTTCATGCAGTATTGAGCATGGTATAATAAGAAGCATATCAATAACAGAACCTGTAATCCATGAAAACGGACAGAAGAAAGCAAGCCGCAACAGGAAAGTGTGATTGAAATCATCTATAATATTCCATACAAGGAGGGCAGTGAACATGGAATGGGTAACTCTTTTACAAACAGCAATTGACTATATGGAAGAACATCTTTTGGAGAACATCAATTATGAAGATGCAGCCAAACAGGTGCACATGTCTTGTTATAATTTTCACAGGACGTTCAGCCTGATGGCAGGAATTACAGCAAACGAATATATACGAAATCGAAGGTTATCTCTGGCAGGACAGGAGCTGCAGCTAACGGATATAAAAATCATTGATGCTGCCTATAAATACGGCTATGAAACGCCGGAGAGCTTTTCCAAAGCATTTTCCAGGTTTCATGGAGTTTCTCCAAAGCTTGCTAAAGTAAAAGGGACTCAGCTTTCCTTGTTTCAGGCCTTAGTTATTAAGATTATATTGGAAGGTGGTAGAACGATGGATTACAGAGTAGAAGAAGTGGGTAAGAGAACATTTATCACAAAGGTGAAGGCGTTTCGAAATGAGATCATTAATGAGGAGAGCAATCAGGATATTCCACTGTTTTGGGGAGAATGCCGTAAAGATGGAATCATAAACCAGCTCATTGGAATGCGGCCAGCGGGAAAAAAGGATTTATATGGACTTTGCAGTCCTACCAAAGAGCAGGAAGCAACCTTTGATTATGGCATAGGAGTATTAATTGACAGTGAAACTGTGATTGGAGATGAGATAGCCTTAAAAAAACAGGGCTTTAAGCTTTGGGATGTAGAACCCACGGAATATGTGGTATTTAAATGTTACGGAGACAGCGGTAATTGTATCAGTGAGACCTGGAGCCGCTTCTTTAAAGAGTTTCTGCCTCAATCCGGTTATACCCATACGGACGATACAGATTTTGAAGTTTACTATGGCCAGAAGGAACCAGAACTTTTTTGCGAATTGTGGATTCCCATTAAGAAAAAATAAATACAAACAAATTCTGCTTCTTACTAACTGCAGGATGAGCGCCGGCATAAGGATGATTTCTATGCCGGCGTTCTTTAAATGAATGGTCATCATGAAAAAGTCAGTTAATGCAAGTGTCGGATCAAAGATTCCAATTGCTCTACCATCAGTTTCTTAAGGGCATCAGGTTTTATAGATTCAATGTTCTCTCCATAGGACGTGAGATAATGAGCAATAAAGGATTCTTCTCCAGGATTATAAAACCCCCGGATCATATATTGACCATTTTCCAGGAACAGCTCCATAGATGGATAATGTTCCTTGTAAAATAAGTCTGCTCCCTTATTAGAAATAGCTACCTCGAATTCGATTGCACCTGGTTTCTTATATAAATGATCTGCCTTTCTTTGAAATTCCTCCAAAGGTTTAGCCTGATATAAAAAACTTTCTTTTAATTCTGTAACCTTGTCACATCGAAATACCTGAGGTGCATGGGTCCCAAAGTTGTACCCTGTGGCATACCATTGACCATAGGCTGAGGTAATATCAAAAAACTGTACCACATAGCTGCGATCCATATCTTTCTTTCTGTAAACCACTTCACAAACTTTTTCCTCTATAGCATATTGAAGAATATCCTTTAAAAAATGGCAATGATTAAAATGTCTGATGGAACCCAAACAAAAAACCTGTTCCATGCGGTGCAGCAATGAGATGTTATCAGAAGATATACATGTTTCGAATTTTGTTTTTAACTGCTCTACGCTTAAATGAAAAGGAGTGCTTTCATAGGCTTCTAATGTTAGCATGGAGAAATATAAAGCGAAAACCTCGTCCATTGTGAATAAAATGGGAGACAGCAGCCGATTTTTAAGGATTCCATAATGACCATTTCTGCCTTGCTTGGAATAGATGGGCAATCCCATTCTCTCTAAAGATTGCACGTCCCTGAGTGCGGTACTTTTGGATATTTCAAAGCGTTCCATAATATCTTTTAGACGAAAGGCGCTTTTGTCTTTTAAAAACATAATCATATCGCTTAAACGTTCTGATTTATTCATAAATTCCCCATTTCCTCGTTACATGTTAAAAGTGTCATATTTTGCAACCTTTTTCTAGTATACTACAGATTTTTATAGAATAGAAGGAGTATCAGTGATTGTGAAAAAGGGTGGACAAACGCATTTCACAGGCCGTTCCTGAATATACATGGGAGTAAGACGGTTTCATGAGAAAGGGCTGTAACGTAAAAACGGTTCATTTTGCAACCAGTATTGGAAAGGAGGATGTGTATGGATACGGAACGTAAAGCAGTATCAACCCATCATGGGATAGGGAGTTTTCGCAGAAAGGTGAGGAATAACCGGACATTGCTGTTAATGTGTCTTCCGGCAGTGGCTTTTTTTATCGTATTTAATTATTGTCCTCTTCCTGGTGTGTACATAGCGTTTACCAACTACAATTTCAGGGATGGCATCTTCGGCAGTCCATTTGTTGGATTGAAAAACTTTGAATTCCTTATAAAATCAGGCCAGCTAAGTCTGCTTACCAGAAACACCATCCTCTATAATCTTGTTTTTATACTTCTTGGAAATGTACTTCAGATTGCCCTGGCCATTATGCTCAACGAAATTAACAGCAGATGGTTCAGAAAAGTATCTCAGACAATTATGTTTCTGCCTTATTTTATCTCGGTTGTTCTTATTGGGGCGATCATGTTTAACATCTTAAATTATGATACAGGTGCCCTTAATACACTCTTGCGGGAGACTGGAGGAAATCCGGTCAAAATCTACAGTATGGCAGGAATATGGCCGTTTATTGTAGTTTTCTGCCAGATGTGGCAGCAGACCGGATATGGGTCTGTGGTTTATTTTGCGGCTATTTGCGGAATAGAGGCTGGGATCGTAGAAGCTGCCCAAGTGGATGGGGCTAACAGCTGGCAGAAAATCCGCTACATCATTCTCCCCAGCCTGAAACCCACGTTTATTATCTTACTGCTGTTTGCACTGGGAGGAATTATGAAGGGGAATTTTGGTCTCTTCTGGAACCTGGTGGGGGCGAATTCACAGCTGTTTCCCACCACGGACATCATTGAAACAGCAGTATACCGGATGATGATGTCACAGAACAATTTCTCCACTTCATCAGCAGTGGGGTTATATCAGTCACTGTTTGGGTTTGCTCTGGTCATGTTCAGCAACTGGGTTGTAAAGAAGATTGATCCGGATTACGCTCTGTTTTAGAGGGGGGAAAGAAATGAAGAAAAAGAAAATAAAAGAATGTAAAACAAATCTTTTCATAAAGGGTATCTCCTATGCGGTCGTGGTGTTATTTACCATGGTATGCCTTCTCCCTTTTATACTGATTCTCTCTGCATCTTTAAGCACGGAAAGCGTAATCAGCAGGCAGGGGTTTGGTCTGCTTCCCAGAGGACTTACACTGACTGCATACCAGTGGGTATTCCGGTATCCTAAAATGATACTTGGTTCCTATGGCGTTACCATCCTCATGACAGTCTGCGGAACCATGCTTGGCCTGTTTCTTATAGCCATGACGGGGTACGCCCTGCAGCGGCAGGATTTCCCGTTTCGCAATATACTTTCCTTCTTTATCTATTTTACAACCTTGTTTTCCGCAGGAATGGCCCCCACCTATATCTGGGTTTCCAGATATCTGAATTTAAAGGGAAGTTACCTTGCTGTATTCCTGCAGCTTCTTATGACTCCCTGGCTCATAATTCTCATGAAAAACTTTGCCAAATCCGTGCCCTATGAAATCACGGAGTCTGGAAAAATAGATGGTGCTGGTGATTTTACGATCTTTGCCACCCTTATATTTCCCATGTTAAAGCCGGCGCTTGCTACGGTAGGTCTGTTTCTCGCCCTTGGTTATTGGAATGAATGGTACTTATCCTCCCTTTATCTGGGGTCCTCCGTCACCTATAAGCCCCTGCAGTATTATCTGTATAACGTAATAAACATGGCAAATGCATTAAAATCTTCAGTGGCCGGAGCCAATGTTTCCATAACAGCATTGCCCTCTAATACACTGAAAATGGCGACGGCCGTTATTGCAACAGGTCCTATTATATTTATGTATCCGTTTGTCCAACGGTATTTTATATCGGGTATTGCCATTGGAGCAGTTAAGGGGTGAGAGGGAGTTTCTTTCTTAAGATTCCTATATAAAAAGTATGAAATGGAGGAGTGTCATGAGAAAACATGGTTTTGTAGCGTCTGCAATGGCAGTCATACTGTCTGCTGTTATGGCCGTAGGTCTTGCAGGCTGTAAGGGGGAGGGAGTCTCAAAAAACACATCGCCGAAAAAGGGGGACGGAAGTGTAGATACCTCCAGTCACGAGGTAATCAACATGCTGGTACTTGGAGATAAGCCAAGCAATGGCAGGTGTGAGGCAATGCTTAAGGAATTAAATCAGGTTCTTACGGAAAAGGTCAATGCAGAATTAAAGCTTACCTATGTAGAATGGGCAGACTGGCAGACCCAGTACAATGTCCAGCTCCTAAGCGGGGACAGCTCCATGGATATTATCACGACGGCTACTGACTGGCTGTACGGCTGGGAAAATGTGGAGAAGGGAGCATTTCTTCCCTTATCCGAAGAAATGTTAAAAACTTATGCGCCTAAGACCTGGAGTCAGGTTGATGCTTCTGGTAACTGGAATATTTGCAAATATAAGGGTGAGATTTATTTTATCCCGGAAGATCATTACACTCAGTATACCAATCACGGGATGTTCTACCGCGGAGACTGGGCCAAAGAGGCAGGTCTTTTAAATGGAACTGTGACTAAATTTAATGATCTGACCACCTATTTTCAGTATGTTAAAGAAAATAAAGAAGGTGTAATTCCCTGGGATGTGGCTGGGAAAAATAACTCCGGAGGTGTACTCGGAGGGTTCATACAGTCCAATACAGACAGCCGGGTCATGGTAGGCTGTAACGCGGGTAACTATGAATTCTGGTTTACCAGCGCTTCGGATCCCTATACCATCTATTCCCCGTATATGGAGTCAAATGTTATCTATGAAGCAGCCGAGCTGATGAAACAATGGAATGAAATCGGTGTCTGGCGAGAGGATGTCCTTAATTTTGACGGGGATTCCAGAGAAGAGATGTATGCAGGAACCAGTGGAAGCGATCAACATCACAGCCAGACCTATTACTCACAGATAAAGCCTAATATGGATAAGAAGCAGCCGGGTTCTGATGCAAAGATGTATCCCTGGGGCCAGGAAAATAAAAACATAGCAAAGCCATTAAAAACTCACGGAGCAGCGGCCATTAGTGCTAATTCCAAACACCCCGAAAGAGCCCTTATGGTATATGATCTTCTTCGCAATGATGAAACCTGTTACCGGTATATCAATTACGGAATCGAGGGGACAGATTATATCATTACTTCAGATAATAAGCTTGCTTACCCGGAAGGCTGGGACCAGAGTACGGATAAACTGGATTCTAATTTCTGGTGCGGACGAAACGATGACCTGGAGCTGGAAAACAGCTTCAATTGGAGCGGTACAAAGGAAATGATTGAGAATCTCAATGAAATTGCTTATACCTATGAATTTGAGAACTTAATCCTGAACAAACATGAGGTGGAAGCGGAACAGGCCGCCATTGCCAATGTTTTATCAGAATATCTTCCTCAGCTTGCCTATGGAAAATATGACAATCCCCGGGAAGCCATTGATGAAATGAGGAGAAAGATTAAGGATGCAGGATATGACAAAGTGAAATCAGCGTTCCAAAAAGATATGGATGAATATAAAAAAGAAAATGGCAAGTAACCAGGAGGTTGATAAATAAAGCAGACTGTGGGAGTGCATTTAGGCATTCCCACAGGAATGTGAAACAGATTCCTGTCATTTGTCTACTTTCGACAAAAAATACATAGTAAGATTGTATTAAATGCAGAAAAACAAAAAAGGATATTGCGCGATTAAAAAAATAGTGATATATTATGCTTAAGTTGAGAACAACTAAATAAATGAATATGAAGACGTGTTACTGGTAATGCAGGCAAGATCGGATTAGACGAATGGTTATAAGACGGATGGGGTATTTTGTCTTATGAAGAGTTCGTTTAATTGGGTCTTTTTATTTTGTCATTCCGGCCGGATGAGGAGATAAGAAAATACTTGAAAGGGGTTTTGTATATGAATTATAATCAAATAGCGAAAGATATCTTAACAAATGTTGGCGGTTCTGGTAACGTAAAAGGACTGACCCATTGCTTTACAAGATTAAGATTTCAATTAAAGGATTCAAAAAGAGCAAATAAAGAAACCATCGAACATCTGGAAGGTGTCATCTCTGTTGTAGAGAGCGGAGGACAGTTCCAGGTAGTGCTGGGAACCAAGGTAAACCAGGTTTATGATGCCATGGTTCCTATGATATCCATAGATGAAACAACAGAGATCAGCGAAGAGAAGGTATCCATCTGGAACCGCATTCTGATTGCAGTTTCTGCTATGTTTACCCCTATGGTTCCTGCGATTGCAGCTTCCGGTCTTTTAAAGGGATTCCTTACCATTGCAAAGATTCTGGCAGCGAAGCAAGGTGTGGATATTACGGTAAATCAGACATACACGCTGATTATGGCTGGTACGGATGCCTTATTCTATTTCATGCCTGTTATTTTAGCATATACCAGTGCCAAGGTATTTAAGGCAAATGAATTTATTGCAATGGCACTTGGTGGTACCATGTGTTATCCGTCAGTCGTAGCGCTGATGACTGGGAAAGATGTAGTGAGCATGTTTGGTGTTACCATCACCAAAGCAAGCTATGCTTCCTCTGTTATTCCGATTATCATTGGAGTTTTCATTCTTTCCTATGTGCAGAAATTTTTAGAAAAAGTAATTCCAGAAGTCTTAAAAATCATTCTGGTTCCTGGTCTGTCACTCCTTGTGATGCTTCCGGCAACCTTTATGGTATTTGGTCCCATTGGTATCTACATCGGTAACGCAATCACCTTTGTTTATACTGGTATGATGAATTTAAGCCCGGCCATCTGCGGTGCCTTTATCGGCGGTATGTGGTGCGTGTTTGTTATATTCGGTGCGCATAGAGCACTTCTTCCAATTGGTATTAACGATGTAGCTCAGTTCGGTCACCAGAACCTTCTTGCTTTCGCAGGCGCAGCCAACTTCTCACAAGGTGGAGCAGCTCTGGGTGTTATGTTAAAAACAAGGAATAAAGATTTAAAGACGGTAGCAGCATCAGCAGCAATATCTGCTTCCGTATGTGGTATTACGGAACCTGCCATTTATGGTTGTAACCTTCGTTTAAAAAGACCGATGATTTATGCTATCATTTGCGGTGCCATTGGCGGAGCTATCATGGGCGTTGGCGGTGTATATGGCGATTCCTTTGCAAATAACGGAATTCTTACCTTTGCAACGTATGCGGCCTTTGGTATGAAACCATTTGTTTATTATCTGGTCGGAGTAGGCGTATCCTTCTTTGGCGCCATGATACTTACTTACCTGTTTGGCTTTGATGAAATGGGAGATAAGAAAAAGAAAACAGAAGCAACAGCAGTGGCCCAGACACCAGAATCAAAGACAACAGTCGAAACAAAGAATACGGAATTCGATCCATCAGAAGCTGATTTATTCATATATTCACCCATTGAAGGTGAAGCTGTTTCCATGACGAAAGTAAATGATGAAGTATTTTCCTCTATGGCATTAGGAAATGGAATTGCTATTATTCCGGAAAAAGGAGAGGTAGTGGCTCCGGAAGACTGTACTGTGACCTTAATCTATCCAACCCTTCATGCACTTGGTCTTATGCTGGATAATGGGGTAGAGATGATTATCCATGTTGGAATTAACACCGTTCAGTTAGAAGGAAAGCATTTTGAGAAGTTTGTAGAAGAAGGCAGTCATATTAAAAAGGGAACTAAAATTCTGTCCTTTGATATTGATGCATTAAAAAAAGAAGGCTATGATACCATTGTTCCGATTATCGTAAGCAATACTCCGGTATTTCAGCAGGTTTCCGGGATTACAGGAAAAGGGGCTACTCTTGAGAAGTCGGTCATTGCCATCAAAAAAAATCAGTAAAGGAGTTTTGACATGAACAAAATAAAAACGAAGTTTCCTGATCACTTTTTATGGGGAGCATCCTCATCTGCATTTCAGATTGAAGGTGGCTGGGATGAAGGCGGAAAAGGGCCTACGGTTGCGGATATAAACTCCTTTAAACGTTCTCATTTACAGGCTGACAGTAAGGTTGCCAGCGATTTCTTCCATCACTGGAAAGAGGACATCGCTTTAATGAAAGAGATGGGACTTAATATTTACCGTTTTTCCATTGCCTGGGCAAGAATCATACCAGATGGCGACGGGGAAATTAATCAGGCAGGAATCGATTTTTATAATGATGTCATTAACTGCCTGTTAGACAATGATATTCAGCCCTTTATTACTTTATATCACTTTGATCTTCCCTATGCACTGGTTGAAAAATACAATGGCTGGGAATCCAGAGAATGCGTAAAAGCATTTGAGCGCTATGCAAAGGTCTGTTTTCAAACATTTGGTGACAGGGTGACCTATTGGCAGGTTCATAACGAACAAAACCTCATGGTCCGTGTGGATGAACGAGTGAATATTACCGCAGAAGACAGCTGGGAGGCTGACCGTCAGAGAGCACAGATGGATTACCACATGTTCCTCGCTCATGCACTGGCAGTGAAGGCATGCCATTCTATCATTCCGGAAGGCAAGATTGGTCCGGCAGTTTCTTCCACCTGTACGTACCCGGAGAGCAACCGTCCGGAAGATGTTTGGGCAGCCAGGTTAAATGACTGGTTTAAGACAGATTACTGTCTGGACATGCATTACTATGGCCGCTATCCAGGTTATTACATGCGTTACCTGGAGGAAAGAAACATCGTTCCCGTTATGATGCCGGAGGATGAGGAAATATTAAAGGATGCAAAGATGGATTTTATTGCTCTTAATTATTATCGCACTCTTTGCGTTAAGTATCTGCCGGCGGATGAAACTCATCCTGTAGGAGAGAGAGCTTTCCCGATCAATCAGGTTGATTTTGACCAGTATGGATATTTCCATCATCTGAAAAATGAGCATCTTGCATCCAGTGAATACGGAGCACAGATTGACCCGCTAGGCCTTCGTACCGTATTAAATAATTATCATCAAAAATATCATCTTCCTCTAATCGTTACAGAAAATGGACTGGGTACCGCTGACACCTTAACAGAAGACGGAAAGGTCCATGACGATTATAGAATCGATTACTTGAGGGCTCATATTCTGGCTTGCAGCCAGGCAATAGAAGACGGAGTTGAGATGCTGGGATATTCCCCTTGGACCTTTATGGATCTCCTTAGCTCTCACGAGGGATTTAAGAAACGTTATGGTTTCATTTATGTCAATCGTGACGATCATGACTTAAAAGATATGAGCCGCATTAAAAAAGACAGCTTTTACTGGTATCAGCGGGTAATTGAAACGAACGGGGAAGAACTCTAAATAACAGAAATGGGGTTTGGTTATGAGGGTTGTTAAGGTAATGAATAATTCTCTGCTGCTGGCGCTTGACGACAGCGGCAGAGAAGTGATCTTGATGGGAAAGGGAATTGGATTTAATAAATCCATTGGCCACCATTTAAAAAGTGAAGACATTGAGAAAGTGTTCGTCTTAAAGGACCGGTCCATTTCAAAGAATATCATCCGTCTTGCATCTGAGATTGACAGTACTTATTTTGAACTGGCAAAGCAGGTGATAGACCATGCCATAGAAGTATATGGGATGGTTTTAATGGAGCACATTTATCTGGGGCTTACGGACCATCTTTCTTTTGCTGTAAAAAGATATCATGAGGGGATTTTAATACAGAATTTTTATACACAGACATTAAAGCGCTTTAATCCGAAAGAATTCCAGGTCGGATTATATGCCCTGCAGCTTGTGAGGGAGCAGCTGCATGTGGACTTACCCCAGGATGAGGCCGGCAACATTGCCTTTCATTTTATCAATGCCCAAACAAATAACTCTGATAGTACTGACAACCAGACCATTTTTGAAACCGTTCAAGGAATTTTAGATATTGTGAAATACAACTTCTCCATTATTTACAATGAAGAGGGGATCGGTTATACCCGTTTCGTCACTCACTTGCGGCTTTTTGCACAACGGCTTGTCAATGGCAGTCAGGATTTATATGATTATGAGGATTCTTTTTATACTCATGTCATTGAAAGCTGTGAAAGGGAGTACGACTGTGTGAAAAAAATTGGGATCTTTATTCAGGAAAAATTTGATTCCAGACTGTCCAGACAGGAAGAAATGTACTTAACGGTCCATATTCATCGGATTTTGGAGGAATACTCTCAGCAGAACAGGAAATGAAGGGACACAAATTGAACGAACAAACTTTTACTCGCAAACAGGAAATCCGTTTTCTTGCCATGGTTTCCCTCTTTTGGTTTGCGCAGTACATATACATTCCCTATCAAACGACTTATCTGACTTTTTTAGGTGTCAGCAGTACATTTACCGGAATGGTCTTAGGCGCCTATGGGATTACCCAGCTGGTATTTCGGCTTCCCATAGGACTCTGTGCGGATTCCATTGGAAGGCATAAATGTTTCATTATGGCAGGAACTTGTTTTTCCGGTCTGGCCTCCTTGTTTCGGATATTCTGGGGCAATGGAATGGGATTTTTAGCAGCAAATCTCTTTTCAGGCCTTGCTTCGGCCATGTGGATATCTTTTATGGTGTTTTACACCAATCACTTTTCAAACAAAAACCAGCAGGAAGCCACCAGCAGGATTGTAATGTTTAATAACCTTGGCATGCTCGTTGGTTTTCTGTTAAGTACCATTGGCTACAGCAGAATCGGGATGATGGGAATCTGCATTCTCAGTGTGTGTGCCGGACTGCTTGCATTTATTCTTTCACTTCAAATAAAAGAACCATGCAAAAAGACTGGAGAGGCTGATATAAAAGACCTTCTCTCCGTATGTAAGTTAAAACGGTTATGGTTATTTGCCATACTTGCTCTCATTCAACAGGGCATTCAGCTTACGACTGTAATGTCATTTACAAATCAAATCCTAAAAGACCTTGGAGCTTCCAATGGGCTTGTTGGATTATCTTCTATCATATATATGGTTTCAGCAGTGGGATTTGCAGCTTTTGCTTCCACCTTTCTCTGTTGCAGGAAAGGTCCCAGATTCTGGATACCTACCGTCTTTGTCATTGTATCTGTATACTGTATCCTGGTACCGTCAGCAAATAAAATATCACAGCTTTTATTCCTGCAGATACTTCCTGGAATGTCTACCGGTATTTTGTTTTCTTATCTTAATTCTGAAGCAATGTGCGGAATTCCATTAGAAAAGCGTTCCACAGCCATGGGTCTTTTTCAGGCAGTCTATGCCATAGGTATGACTACATTTCCAATCTTTACGGGAGCCCTGGCCTCTGCTTTTAGTATCCATTGCGGTTATTTAGTGCTGGCAGGAATTTCTCTCATAGGCACTATCGTATCTGCGGTATATTATATCAATAAAAGCAGAGCTGAAAAAAATCGTTAAGAAGCTATAACGATACAAATCTGTAATGAGCAATAGTGCAAAAATATAATACCTCTTACTGAAAAATACGTCTTGAACAGTATTCAGTGTGGTGTGCCATGAATAAAATGGCACTACGCTGGAAACTGGTCAAGACGTATTTTTATTGCTTGATATTGGAAAGAGCTATTAAGTAACAGCCTGGCACGGTCACTGACTTTAAATAACTGACAGCCGTTCAAATATATGGTAAATATCCACCTGGCCATATCCCCATATGTTGTTGGGAAATTGATAAAGATCATTTCTTCTTGCGCCTCGGATAATCATACGATTAACCTGCAGGCCAGTCATTTCTGTATAATTTCCCCGGGCAAAACCCCATTCCATGACCATGGCGGCAACGCCGGTGGCATGAGCACAGGCAGCGCCTGAACCGGTCAAGGTGCCATACTGATTACCTGGAATGGCGCAGGGGATTCGGTAGCCAGGAGCAGCTATATCTGGAACGACATCGCCAAATCTGGAATAGCCTCTTCCCGATTCTTCCAGAATCAAGTCAAAAAACTGATTGTAAGCTGCTACCGTAAGAGGATTTTTTGCGTTTCCAGGTGAAGTGATTGTGGTATTAGGCGTTGAAATCTGAAAGTAGGTTTCATTGGTTATGAGATTACCGGAGGGAAGCCAGGAGTGGACAAAAAAGGGTTCGTTTTCCATGCTGTGGATTTTTAACAGCCATGGTCCTGGTAAAGGATTATCAAAGCGAACTAAAATCACTTGATCCCCGGTCTCTCCATCCATATCTATGTTATTGACCCAGACGGATGAATTGCCCACGGTAAGCTGATATTTTTCGCATCGGTTAAGGGAGGGGGGCCTTCCTTCCAGAAATTCTCCGTTAGGTGAAACTATATCCAGAGTAATTCTTCCCGGCGGGAACGGCCATATTTCCATAGAAAATCTCTTATCCTGTTCTCCTACATTTAAATAAAATTCATTTTCATAGGGAGAGGAAGTGATGTTGTTGTAGTAATGGCGGCGTTTATCCGCTTCATTGCCTGCAGCTACAGTTACATTAATTCTTTGCAGATTTACAATGCTGTCTATATAACGAGCCAGGGCACTCCTTCCGCAATGACCTCCCTGACTGCTGCCAAGAGCAATACAAATTATAACTGGACGGCTTAATTGCTGGGCAAGAGAAAGTATAAAACGGATTCCCAGCATGATATCAGATTCTTGATAGCATAAGGCATCTTCTGGTACTGCAAAGATATCCTTTAAGCTTTTTTTTGCCTCTTTCAGCTTTACAACAGCCAATTTTGTCTGGGGAGCTACTCCCATAAAGGAGTTATCCTGACTGGGGGTGCCGGAAATAATGCTGGCGATTGCCGTTCCATGACCATGAGTGTCAACGCTTGGAACAATGCTTAAGGGAGCGGTAGACATTAAAGCAGTATCAATGTTGGTCTTTGTATAGACGGAACCGAATTCAAAGCCTTTTGGAGGTTTTCCGTTTTGATCGGACTGATCCCAGATAGAGAGAATCCGGCTGGACCCATCGCGGTTGCGAAAGGCAGGGTGCTGATAATCAATCCCTGTATCAATAATTCCAATGATAATGCCCAGACCAAATAAATTAAGGCCAGGTTCTCTTTGTATGCTTCCAACTCCGGATTTTTCTACACTCACCTTAGAAGCCAGAGTAAACAGAGAGGGGAAACTACTGTAAGGATAAATTCCAAGGTCACAGGCATTCATTTGGCTTCTATGCAAGTGGAGAAGAGAGTGTTTTTCGTTAATCATCGTTACATTGCCTTTGTCAACCGATTCGGGAATCAGGGCATTGCTTATGATTAAATCATAATATTCATTGTCCAAAATTTTTTGCATGAATTGCCTCCTGTGCCTTACAAGGCAAAGTATATGTATATACTATGCAGACGGTCTGTGCGGTTTGCATAAAACTGATATTATAAGAGATGAAACGAAAAAATGTGCAGGAATTTAAAATAATGATTGCTTTTTTCATCAATTGGAATTATAATGAGTACACACTCAATGAATGGTTGGTCAATATATGAAATCAAAAAGACAGATACAAAAAGAGAATACAAGGCAGAAGATACTGGATACGGCATATCGGGTGTATATGGAGCAGGGGTTTGGCGCACCGACTGCTGAGATAGCAAGAGAAGCTGGGATTTCTCATGGTTCTGTATTTTCCCACTTTCAGTCGTTGAATGAACTGCTGGAATGCCTGATCGAAAGCTTTGGCACATCTCTTGCCTTGGAGATTCGAAGGCTTGCAGAGGAAAGCGGGAGTGTGGAAGAGCTTCTTAAGATGCATCTGGAAATTTTAAGCCGCCATGAGGGCTTTTATACCCGGCTGATGACAGAAAGAAGTCTGCTTCCAAAAGAAGTGCAGTATACGTTTGCCAATACCCAGACTACCATTGCACATCATTTTGGCCGTATTTTTGAGGAGGAAATAAACAAAGGGACCATAAAGAATATTCCCGTCCATATGCTATATTCCACATGGCTTGGAATGATTCAATATTATTTATGGAATAAAGATTTTTTTGCGCCCCAAGGTCCGGTAATCAGCCGTTACTCCAGGGAATTAAAAGATACCTTTCTAACGCTGATAAGATGTTGACAGGAGGAAATAGGATGAAGATATGCATCGCTTGTGGAATGCCTATGGAAAATGCTTCTGATTTTCCGGGAGGCGATATGGAAAAGGATTATTGTATTCATTGTGCAAGGCCAGATGGGTCCATGCAGTCATTTGAAGAGAAAAAAGCAAGTACAGTTGGTTTTATAATGAAAACACAGGGATTTGATGAATTTGCAGCAATTGAGATTGCGTTAAATGGCATGAAAAAGCTGCCAGCCTGGAAGCACTTTTTTTAGGGGCAGAAGATCATAGAAAGGAGAATTAATATGCAGGTAAGTAATGCATTTCAGACATTTCAAGAGGAGGCACCAGAGGTTCATAAAGCATGGATGGAGACCATTCAGAAATTAGATGCAGCAAGCGCTCTGGACAAAAAGACAGAGGAATTAGCCTATATCGCAGTAATGGCAGCTGTAAAGCTGGATAGCGGTATCCCCTTCCACGTGCAGATGGCAAAAGCCCACGGCGCTACGAGAGAAGAGATCATAAGCAGCGTACTGGTTGGGCTTCCGGCCGTTGGCAATACAGTGATACATTCTCTTCCCATCGCATTAAAAGCCTTTGATGGAGAAGGTAAATAATTAAAGTCCCCCTCATGCTTCGGTTTAATCAGAAAAAGCCGAAACGTAAGGGGGTTCTTTTTGAATTATTTGTTAGAGGATTTTCCTTCCTGAATACCCTCAAAGGAGTTATAGAAAACAGTGTGCTCCATCTCATACCTGGTACCATGGAGCTGATGAGGGACACAGTCTTCTCTGGGATATCCCAGGGGAAGCAGTGCCACGGGAATAAGATAATCAGGGATTTGGAAAGCAGACCGAATCGCCTCCGGATCAAAATGTCCTACCCAGGTAGTGCCAAGTCCCAGAGCGGCAGCCTGGAGCATCATCTGAGTGGTTACAATGCTGGCATCCACCACTCCCATATCTTCCTTATCATAAGACCGCTTCCAGCTCACCGTCTTATCGTAGCAAACGAGAAGAGCCATGGGAGCATGAAAATGGTAAATCGTACATGATTTTAATTGTTCCAGATTTTCTTCGCTATCAATGACAAGAATTCTTTGAGGTTGAAAATTAACAGCAGTAGGAGCAAGTCTTCCTGCTTCCAGTATTAAATCGAGGGTTTCCTTTTCAATTTTTTTGTTGCTGAATTTTCTTACAGAGTAACGTTCTTTGACCAGTTCTAAGAAATCCATTCTTTCCTCTCCTTACTGATTTTTCTAGTTATTATATCATGAAACTTAAAAAAGGGCAAAGCCGTAATGACCTTGCCCTGAGACTTACGGTAAAACCACCGTAATATGATATTCTTTCTTACCTTCTTCAAATGGAACTTCATTTCCTTCCATAGACATACCGTCAACCAAGAACGCTTTTGGTTCGCCATGTTTGCTTTTTCTGACCTGAATATGATAGTCGGCGCCTCTGAATTTACGGATGGCGGTGAATTCTTCAATAGAATCAGGAAGACATGGATCTACAATGAGCCCATGAAAGCCAGGGCGGATTCCAAGAATGTATTGGGAGATGCTGACAAAGGTCCATGCTGCTGTACCAGTCAGCCAGCTGTTTTTTGCCTCTCCAAAGTTTTTGGCATCCTTACCTGCTATCATCTGGGAATATACATAAGGTTCAGTCTTGTGAATCTCACTGATTTCTTCGATATAAGCAGGACAGGTGCGCCGGTATACTTCAAATGCCCGGTTACCTCTGCCGATCATGGTTTCAGCAATGGTAATCCATGGGTTGTTGTGGCAGAAGATACCTGCATTTTCTTTATAACCTGGCGGGTAAGAGGTAATCTCTCCCAGATGCTTCTGATATGTTGAATAGGCCGGC
This sequence comes from Lacrimispora xylanolytica, assembly GCF_026723765.1. Classification (NCBI taxonomy): domain Bacteria; kingdom Bacillati; phylum Bacillota; class Clostridia; order Lachnospirales; family Lachnospiraceae; genus Lacrimispora; species Lacrimispora xylanolytica. The sequence goes on along the minus strand of NZ_CP113524.1, from coordinate 2,528,285 downwards.
TGAAGGATTACAATGCCGTATGGTGTGTCAAGATGTTCCTTCACACTGTCAAGAGCTTTCTCGGCAAGGCCTTCTGAAATTCCAATGCCTCCCATTACGCAAAATCCCTGAGGCTCTATAAAAATCTGTCCTTCTTCGCACTCCTTGGAACCTACCTTTTCTCCAAATGCATCGTAGGCTCTTAAGAACCATTTGCCATCCCAACCTGACTTCAGTACGGCATCGTAAACTTCTTTTACAGATTCCTCTGCTTTCAGAGCCTCTTCCTCCAGCCCGGTCATACGGCAAATGGTCGCATATTCTTTCCCGTATTTTACATACATTCCTGCGATCATAATGGATTCGGCAACTGGACCTTCCGATGGACCTGTTGTCTGAAAGGATTCTCCAGGCTCTGTGGAGAAGCAGTTTAAGTTCAGACAGTCATTCCAGTCCGCTCTTCCAATTAAGGGAAGTCCATGAGGTCCCAGATTATTTTTTGTAAAGCCAAAGGAACGCCTAAGGTGTTCCATCAGAGACTGGCTCTTCGTCTCGTCATTGTCAAAGGGAACAGATTCCTTTAGAATATCCCAGTCACCTGTTTCTCTGATATAGGCAGAAACTCCTGCAATGAGCCAAAGAGGATCATCGTTAAAACCGCTTCCGATATCCAGGTTGCCCTTTTTCGTCAGAGGCTGATACTGATGATAAGCGCTTCCATCTTCAAACTGAGTGGAGGCAATGTCGATAATACGTTCTCTTGCCCGTTCTGGTATCATATGTACAAAGCCCAGAAGATCCTGGCAGGAATCCCGAAATCCCATGCCTCTTCCTGTACCTGATTCATAGTAGGAAGCGGAGCGGGACATGTTAAAGGTCACCATACATTGATACTGGTTCCAGATGTTGACCATACGGGCCGCTTTTTCATCTGACATTGAAACAGAATAGGTTGATAGAAGCCGTTCCCAGTGTTTCTTTAATGAAAGAATGGCTTCATTTACCTGAGCACTTGTACTGTATTTGTCTAAAACAGACTTTGAAGGCTCTTTGTTTATGATGTTTGGAGCGCTCCACTTTTTGTCGTCGGGATTTTCGGCATAACCAAGTACAAAGATCAGTTCCTTTGCTTCTCCTGGTTCCAAATGGATGGAAAGACGATGGGAACCAATGGGAGACCAGCCGCTTGCCATGGAGTTACCGGATGAGTTCTTCCCGACCATAACCGGCTCTTTGTTGGAGCCATACGTTCCCACAAAGGTATTCCTGTCTGTATCGAAGCCGTCGATTTCTGCATTAACAGCATAATAAGCATAGTGATTGCGGCGTTCCCTGTATTCGGTTTTGTGGTAGATGACAGAACCTTCCACCTCAATTTCACCGGTGCTTAGATTACGTTGAAAGTTTGTCATATCATCCATGGCGTTCCATAAACAGAATTCTACATAGGAATATAGGGAGAAATCCTTTGGAGCATCGGATGCGTTCTCCAAGGTCACTTTATGAATCTCGCATGAATCATGGAGGGGAACAAAGGCAGTAACGCTTGCTTTGACTTTGTTTTTCGTACCGCTGTAGCAAGTATAGCCAAGGCCGTGACGGCATTCATAAGAATCCAGAGGAGTCTGAGAAGGCTGCCAGCCCGGATTCCATACAGTTCCGTTGTCATTGATATAATAGTAGTGACCATTGCTGTCTAAAGGAACGTTGTTATAACGATACCGGGTCAGTCTAAGAAGCTTTGCGTCTTTATAAAAGCTATAGCCGCCTCCGGTATTAGACATCAGGGAAAAGAAATTTTCGCTGCCCAGGTAATTGATCCAGGGTAGCGGAGTGTCCGGTGTAGTTATGATGTATTCCTTTTCCTGATCATCGAAATAACCATATTTCATATAGGATAACTCCTTTCGGCTGAAAGATATATTTTACTAAAAATGACATTTTTCGAAAACGATTAAGTAAAAATAATTGGAGCCATACTGCAATAATAGCTCATTTGTTTTAGAAATACAAGAGAAATTTATGAGGTACTTGGATTTTCTTTCTATATCAACCGTTATAATGCATAAAATGTTAACGTATAATCTATATAAATTAGATGAAATTCTAAAAAACTATTGATTTTTTCCAGAAATAGGGGTATAGTGGAATTACGAAAACGATTAAGTTAAAAGGATGAGACATATGATTTCTATGAAAGAACTGGCGCAGCATTGCGGGGTATCTGTTGCCACAGTAAGTAAAGCACTCAACGATCAAAGCGATATTGGTGAGAGCACAAAATTAAGAGTTAAAAAGGCAGCGGAAAAACTGGGATATTTTCCAAATGCAGCAGCAAGGTCTTTAAAAACCAATAAAAGCTATAACATTGGTGTTCTATTTGTAGATGAGGCTAACAGTGGCCTCACTCATGAATACTTTGCAGCCGTATTGGAAGGATTTAAGGTGGAAGCTGAAAAACAGGGGTATGATATCACCTTTATTAACAGCCAGATTGGTAAGAAAAAAGTTTCTTACTACGAGCATTGCAAATACCGGAATGTAGACGGTGTTGTCATTGCCTGCGTAAACTTTGACAGTCCTGAAGTAGCAGAACTCCTGGCAGGTGATATTCCAGTTGTAACTGTGGATCACATTCATGAGAACTGTTCCTCTGTCTTATCTGATAATGCAACAGGAATTACTACACTTTTGGAGCATGTCTATGAAAAGGGGCACAGAAAAATCGCCTATATTCATGGCCAGTCAAGTACAGCCGTTACAAAAACCAGAGTCACCAGTTATTACAGATTTATAGAGAATCACCATCTGGAGGTGCCGGATGATTATGCAGTGGAAGCTAATTATCTGGATGTCAGCCAGGCGTCAGAAGCAACGAAAAAGCTGTTGGATCGAAAAGATCCGCCTACCTGCATTCTTTATCCGGATGACACCGCTTTGATTGGCGGTTTAAATGAGATTAGAGCAAGGGATATGAGAGTTCCGGAGGATATTTCCATTGCCGGTTACGATGGAAGCCGGGTTTCTCAGTTTTTAAACCCAAGGCTGACAACCATTCGGCAGGATACGGCAGCAATTGGAAGGCGGGCAGCAGAGAAATTGATAAGCACCATCGAGAAACCTAAAACTACATTTACGGAGCAGATCATTGTGGAGGGAGATCTGCTTGTTGGGGAATCGGTTGGATATGCATATGAATTAAAATAGTTTTTAAGAAAAGGAGAGGTAATATGAAGAAGAAGGTAGTAAGTGGATTGTTGTGTGCAGTCATGGTTGCATCATTGACTGCCGGCTGTGGTGCAAAGAGTACCCAGACCCAGGAAACAACAAAGGGCGGCACAACAGAAACAACAAGCAAGGAAGCAGAGGCAAAAAAAGAAGAACCAGGTAAAGAGGGAAAAGTCATTAACATTTACGTGTGGAATGACGAATTCAAGGCAAGATATGAAGACTATTATGCTTCAAAGCTGCCGGCAGGGTATACAGTGAATTTCGTTACTACTCCAAGTGAGAATAATGCGTATCAGAACGCCCTTGATGAAGCGCTGTTAAATCAGGCAGATGCGAAGGCAGATGATAAAGTAGATATGTTCCTTGTAGAGGCTGATTATATATTGAAGTATGTAAATTCCGACAGTACCCTTGATTTAAAGGAAATCGGTATTACGGATCAGGATATGTCAAAGCAGTATGATTATACCAAGGTCATCGCTCAGGATACCAAGGGCGTTCAGAAGGGTATTTCATGGCAGGGCTGTCCTGGACTTTATATTTATCGCCGTTCCATTGCAAAGGATGTTCTTGGAACCGATGATCCGGCTGAAGTTCAAAAAGCAATCAACGACTGGGATTCCTTTGATAAGACAGCAGCAAAGATGAAGGATAAAGGATATTATATGGTATCTGGATTTGATGATACATACCGTACATTCTCCAATAACGTTTCTTCTCCTTGGGTAAATGGTGATAAGGTTGTCATCGATCCTAAGATCGAGAAATGGATTGAGCAGACAAAGAACTACACAGACAAGGGCTACAATCAGAAAACAGTTCTCTGGGCAGCGGAATGGGCTTCCGGACAGGGACCTGATTCCAAAGTATTTGGTTATTTCATGCCAGCATGGGGTGTTGATTTCGTTATGGCAAAGAACTCTCTTGCAAAAGCAGAAGCTGATGGCGGAAAGCAGGAGGCAGGCAATGGTACATTTGGTGACTGGGCAGCAACCATTGGACCAGAATCCTATAACTGGGGCGGAACCTGGCTGTGTGCAGCGGCTGGAACCGACAATGCTGATATCGTAGCTGATATTATGAAGACTATTTGTACCGATGATGCAACGATGAAGAAGATTGTAGAAGAGAAGAATGACTTTGTAAACAACAAGACAGTTATGGAAGCACTTGCAAAGAGCGATTATAAGTCCCAGTTCCTTGGTGGACAGAATCCTCTTCAGATGTACTGTGATGCAGCTGAAAAGATCGATATGAGCAAGATCTCTCCATACGATCAGGGTCTTAATGAGAGCATTCAGACCGCTATGCACGATTACTTTAACGGAACTGTTGACAAAGACACAGCGATGAAGAACTTCTATACATCTATCAAAGAAAAATACCCGGAATTAAAAACCGAGTAGCTGTAAATAGCAGGGCGGGGACACCCCGCCCTGAAAAAAGCAGGAGGTTTTGCTATGGTAAAAGAAAAAAAGGCAAAGACCAGAAAAAAAGTCAGCTATGCAAAATGGGGATATATTTTTCTGATACCATTTTTTGCCACATATTCTATATTCTCACTGATCCCGCTGATCAATACATTTTATAACAGCTTGTTTGAAAATTACCGTTCCGGATTAACCCATATCGGTCCTAATTTTGTAGGATTTCAAAATTATATCTCTATTTTTCAAAGTGATCTGCTTAAATACTTTGGAAATACCATGATTTTATGGGTTATAGGGTTTATACCTCAGATCATTATCTCCTTGATTCTGGCTGTCTGGTTTGCTGATTTTCGGATGAAGCTTAGAGGAAGCGCGTTTTTTAAGACAATTATTTATATGCCTAATGTCATAATGGCGGCATCCTTTGCCATGCTGATTTTTGCGTTATTTTCTGATAATGGTCCAATGAATAACCTGTTGATGAAAGCAGGAATGAGCGATGAACCGATTCGCTTTCTGGCTACGGTTTGGGGGACCAGGGGACTAATTGGTCTTATGAATTTCATGATGTGGTTTGGAAATACGACCATTCTTTTAATGGCAGCTATTATGGGAGTTGATGCTTCCCTTTTTGAGGCTGCTTCCATTGACGGAGCGAAATCCTTGCAGATTTTCACTAAGGTTACCATGCCTATCATCAGACCCATTTTCGTCTATGTACTTATTACATCCATGATTGGTGGCCTTCAGATGTTTGATGTGCCACAGGTACTTACTAACGCCCAGGGTACACCTGACAGAACCAGTATGACTTTGATTATGTTTTTAAACAATCACCTTTACAGTAAGAATTACGGAATGGCAGGTGCCTTATCTGTCATACTGTTCATCATCACAGCAGTCCTAAGTCTGTTTGTATTTTTCATACTGACTAATTCCGGCGATAAGAAAGGAGGACGTTAATCATGGGCAAAGCAGAAAAATTGAAAAAAGCCGTGGCTTACGTTGTACTGTCCCTGCTGGTATTTTTATGTCTCTTCTTCTTTTACTGCCTGGTGATCAATGCAACAAGATCTCATCCAGAGATTTCAAAAGGATTTTCATTTATTCCCGGCAAATCCTTTGGTGCCAATCTTCATAACGTACTTAACAATAAGAATCTCCCAGTTGTTCAGGGAATCTTAAACAGCTTGATCATAGCAGGCAGCTCGGCCCTCCTTTCTGTATACGTTTCCGCCATGACTGCCTATGGAATCCATGCTTATGAATTCAAGTTCCGTAAGACGATTTACTTATTCATTATTTTAATTATGATGATTCCCACACAGGTAACTACCCTTGGATTCTTAAGACTGATCAATGCAATGAACCTTATGGATAATTTTATTCCTTTGATTTTACCGTCTATGGCAGCTCCTGTTGTTTTCTACTTTATGGTGTCTTATTTTGAAAGCAACCTTCCGCTGGAGATTGTGGAATCAGCAAGAATTGATGGATCCAATGAATTTTACACCTTTAACTTCATTGTATTGCCTATTGTGAAACCAGCATTGGCTGTTCAGGGAATCTTTGGATTTGTAGCCTCCTGGAATAATTATTTTGTTCCATCCCTGGTATTAAAATCAAATAGCAGGAAGACACTCCCTATCCTTATCGCCCAGCTGCGTAGTGCAGATTTTTTAAAGTTTGATATGGGGCAGGTTTACATGCTGATAACCATTGCCATTATTCCAGTGGCTATTATATACTTATGTCTGTCTAAATTCATCATAGGAGGAGTTACAGCAGGCAGTGTAAAGGGATAAACGAAAAAAAACTATAGGTTTTTCTAAGAATTCTGCATTGTCATTTTGCTCCTTTATGCTTATAATAAGGAAAGATGTACATTTTTGAAGGAGGAAACAAAATGGCTATTTTGGTTACCGGAGGTGCAGGCTACATTGGGAGCCACACCTGCATAGAGCTGCTGGATGCAGGATATGAAGTAGTGGTAGTTGATAATCTTTGCAATGCCAGTAAAGAATCTCTGGAACGTGTGATGGATATCACGGGTAAGAGCCTGACTTTTTATGAAGCAGACTTACTGGACCGGGGGGCACTTTTAGAGATATTTGAAAAAGAAAACATAGAGTCGGTGATTCATTTTGCCGGATTGAAGGCGGTAGGAGAGTCGGTAGGAAAGCCGCTTGAATATTATCATAATAACATTACAGGAACCTTAGTTCTTTGCGAAGTGATGAAAGCTCACGGAGTAAAGAGCATTGTGTTCAGTTCCTCTGCAACCGTATATGGAGATCCCGCCTTTGTTCCGATTACCGAAGAATGTCCAAAAGGAGAGATTACCAATCCATATGGACGGACAAAGGCAATGCTGGAGCAGATCTTAACGGATTTACATACGGCGGATCCTGAATGGAAGGTAATGCTACTTCGTTACTTTAATCCAATCGGTGCACACAAATCCGGACGTATCGGAGAAAACCCAAAAGGAATACCAAACAATCTTCTTCCCTACATCACTCAGGTGGCAGTGGGGAAATTAGATTGCCTTGGTTTGTTCGGAGGCGATTACCAAACGGAAGACGGTACCTGTGTTCGGGATTATATCCATGTCGTGGATCTTGCAGTAGGCCATGTGAAAGCATTAAATAAAGTGGCTAAAAGTCAGGGCGGCGTTTGGGTCTATAATCTTGGTACCGGCATCGGCTACAGCGTTCTGGACGTAATTCATGCATTTGAAGAAGCCAATGATTTAAAGATTCCTTATGTAATGAAAGAGAGAAGACCAGGAGACATCGCCAAATGCTATGCCGATCCTTCCAAGGCAGAGAAAGAACTTGGCTGGAAAGCAGAGCGGAGCTTAAAAGATATGTGCCGCGATTCCTGGAACTGGCAGAAAAATAATCCAGAAGGATATGTAAAATAATATTATATACGAATAGATACCGCCTCCGTATAAAGACGGCTGGCGGTATTTGTTATAATAGAACGATATAATTTTAAAAGTTTGCAGTTACTCACGTCTCTCTTTTTTTCGTCACCGCATGCCAGACTCCATAATGTACCAATTATGGTCTTTTTTTGATATCTTAAATTTCTCATTAATATGAAAAAATACGCCATAATGAAGGTATCTCTTCCTATATAAATATATTCCGAATTTCCCGCTTTCCTTATAAGTGAATCAATACTAATAAGAAGTAAATGGTATCTTCTCCCAGATAAGAACATACATTCGAAAATGCTTGATTATATTGTTGATTTATGATATGATCTTAGTAAAAGAACGTGCGTTCGAGGTGAGAAGATGCTGATACAGGAAGAATTAAGTGTTCAGGAAAAACTTGAAATTTTATCAGATGCTGCAAAGTATGATGTTGCCTGCACATCCAGCGGTGTTGACCGGAAAGGAAAAGCAGGAACTTTGGGAAATGCGGCCAAAGCAGGAATCTGCCACAGCTTTTCTGCGGATGGCAGATGTATTTCTCTGCTAAAGATTTTATTTACCAATCAATGTGTCTACGATTGCAAGTACTGCATCAATCGTAGCTCTAATGATGTGCCCCGTACGGCATTTACTCCAGAGGAAGTATGCCAGCTGACCATACAGTTTTACCGGCGCAATTATATAGAAGGTTTGTTTTTGAGCTCAGGTATTTTGCACAGTCCTGATTATACCATGGACTTAATTTATCAGACCTTGAAAAAACTAAGAGAAGAATACCACTTTCACGGTTATATTCATGTAAAAGCCATTCCTGGTGCAGATCCTGTTTTGATTGAGAAGACAGGCTTTTTGGCAGACCGTATGAGCATCAATCTGGAATTGCCGACGGCTGATGGCTTAAAGAAACTGGCACCGGGAAAAAGCAGAAGTAAGATACTCACACCTATGAAGCAGATTCAAAATGGTATAACTGCCAATCGGTTTGAGCTGATGGAATATAAAAAGGCGCCGGCCTTTGTTCCTGCCGGACAGAGTACCCAGATGATCGTAGGTGCCACGCCAGAGAATGATTTTCAGATGATGATGGTGGCTGAGGCACTTTATCAGAAGTATGATTTAAAAAGAGTGTTTTATTCTGCATTTGTACCGGTGAATCAGGATATTAATCTTCCTTCTTTGCCTGGTGGTCCACCTCTTTTAAGGGAACACAGACTGTATCAGGCGGACTGGTTGATGCGTTTTTATGGATTTCAGGCAGGAGAACTGCTCTCAGAGGAACGCCCCAACTTTAATGTGCTGCTAGATCCAAAGTGCGACTGGGCTTTAAGGCATCTGGAGTTATTTCCTGTTGAGGTGAACCGGGCGGACTATTATACCCTTTTGCGGGTACCCGGAATGGGAGTCAAATCAGCACAACGCATCGTAGCGGCCAGGAAAAACGGACCGCTTGATTTTGATGCGCTGAAAAAGATTGGTGTCGTATTAAAAAGAGCAATCTATTTTATTACCTGCTCTGGCAGGATGATGTATCCGGTGAAAATTGACGAGGATTATATTTCCAGCCATTTGATTGGAGATGAAAAAAGAAAGGTGTGGGAGATAGGCTCTTTCGGTTCCTACCGTCAGATTTCTCTGTTTGATGACATGAATGCCCCGTCATTAACGGTGTCAGGAGGTTTATAGAAGATGAAAACAGTCTATTTATGCGAGAATAGTGTAGAAGGAATCTTAAGTGGTGTATACACTGCATGGACCAGTAGAAAAGGTCATGATAACGTAAAATTGAAGATCATGGGAACGGAAGATACCATGGAGCTGTTCTGCCAATACGAAGAAGTGAAAATTGATTCGGTGAAAGCAGGAAAGGTGATAAAGGCGATGAAAGAGAAGATTTCAAAAGAAGCATATTCTCTCGTCTATAAGTCTGCCCTGAGCAAAGACCCCGACCGGGCTGATAAGATTTACCGTTTTCTTATCTACGGATTTCATATTGGCTCCAGTATCATTGACATGCTGCAGCTTCCGGAGGTTTATGAAATTTTTCAAATGTGCCGCCACATCGACAACGAAACCCATCTTCTGACGGGGTTTGTGCGATTTATTGAGATGGAAGGAGAGCTTTTGGTAAGCCGCATTGGCCCGAAGAATGATGTGGTTGTTCTTTTGGCGCCTCACTTTGCAGATCGTTTGTCAGGAGAAAACTGGGTGATTTATGACGAGAATCGTAAAAAGGCAGTACTTCATCCTGCCAATCGTCCTTGGTATCTTTTGGATCTTATTTCACCGGAGTGGGAGAGTAAGTTAAAAAAGGCCTCCGAGGAAGATGAATACGAGGAACTTTTTAAATGCTTTCGGAAAAGCATTTCCATCAAAGAACGGGAAAATCCTGTTTGCCAGCAAAACCATATGCCTTTGCGTTACCGACCCTATATGCCAGAATTTTCCCATGGGTTACGGGACACATAATGAATCAAATCTTGCCTTTTTCAACCGTTTGAGGTATGATGGAAACACGTTCCGGTTCAGGAACATTCCATGTGCGTTTCTGCACGTTTATCCATGTAAGAAATTATAAAACTGAATAAGGAAAGGATGAGGCGTTTTTGTACAGCAAAGTTCATAGCATTGGTATTACAGGGGTGGAAGGAGTTCCTATTTTGGTAGAGGCGGATGTCAGTGATGGACTTCCGGGCTTTTCCATGGTAGGATATCTTTCTTCCCAGGTCAGGGAAGCACAGGACCGGGTTAGAACGGCATTAAAAAATTCCGGCTTTCGTCTTCCAGCCAAAAAAGTTACTATAAATCTTTCCCCTGCTGATATACGAAAAGAAGGCACGGCCTTTGATCTGCCTATTGCAATTTCCATGTTATCCGCTTCCGGCCATATCAAATCTTCTGCCTTGGAGGATTGTGTAATTTCCGGTGAACTGGGGTTAGACGGAAGGATCAAACCCGTTCATGGAGCACTCTCCATTACAGCAGCTGCAAGAAAGGACGGAAAGTCCGTATGCTTTCTTCCCAGGGAGAATGTGCAGGAAGGCCTGGTAATTGAAGGAATCAATATAATTGGGGTAAGTAAGCTAAAGGAGCTGGTGGATGAATTGAATTTCCCAGGTGCTCAGCAAAAGGGAGAGATGCCGGGAGATTGGAGACAAGCTGAGTCTTGTTCCTATGAAGTGGATTTTTCTGAAATAGGAGGAATGCCTCTTCTTCGAAGAGCTACGGAGGTTGCAGTCGCTGGAATGCACAATATTCTCTATATAGGTCCGGCAGGAACCGGCAAATCTATGTTGGCAAATCGAATTCCGACCATAATGCCGTCGTTATCCTTAGAGGAGACCATAGAGATATCAAAAATCTACAGCGTCAGCGGACTGCTTTCCCCTGAGATGCCATTAATGGCAAGGCGGCCCTTTCGAAGTCCGCATCATACCATCAGCCCTCAGGCTCTTTCTGGAGGTGGGCGAATTCCCAAACCAGGAGAAATCTCTCTGGCATCTGGAGGCGTTCTGTTTCTGGATGAATTTCCTGAATTTCAAAAAAGCACCATTGAGATCTTAAGACAGCCATTGGAGGAAGGAAAGATAACAATTTCCAGGGTGCATGGTTCTTATGAATTTCCTGCAAATTTCATGCTGGCTGCTTCCATGAACCCTTGTGCCTGTGGCTTTTATCCTGACAGAACCAAATGCAGGTGCACAGAACAACAGGTATATAAATACTTAAGCAGGATATCAAAGCCTCTTTTAGACCGCATTGACATCTGCGTCGAATCCAGAATGATTACATATGAGGAACTGGAGCAAAAGGAGGGAGGAGAGTCCTCAGCCTCCATACGAAGCCGGATAGAAGCAGCCAGAAAGATACAGGCAAAGCGGTTTAAGGGACAGAAAATATACTTTAACAGTTCTATGAGAAAAGGGGAGCTTGAACGGTTCTGTATATTGGAGAAGTCTGACAGGGAATTCTTAAAGCAAATCTATGAATCTCAGAGGCTTAGTGCAAGGGGATATGAAAAGCTGCTTAAAATATCCAGAACCATTGCGGATCTGGAAGGTTCTTGTGAGATTCGGAGAGCACATTTGGCTGAGGCTGCCGGTCTGCGCAGTCTGGAAGGAAAATACTGGGGAGGAATCTATGGTCAGTCATGAGGAGAGAGAATATTTATACTGGCTTTGCCATGTCCCTATGTTAGGGGCTGTGACCATAAAGCGGCTTTATGATTACATGGGAAGCTATAAAGAGATATATAATATAGAAGGAAAAGAGTTACAGAGGCTGGGACTGCTTAAGTCGTCTGCTGTATCTGCATTTGAAGATAGCAAAAAAAGGAAGACAAGGTGTGATAAGGAACTTTATGGTTTAAAAGAACAAGGGATAGAGTTTGTCACATCACATGATGCCGGGTTTCCGGCACGTCTCTTTCAAATATATGATTATCCTATGGGTATCTTTTACAAGGGAAAACTTCCAGATAAAGCTCGTCCCACAGTCGCGGTGATTGGAGCCAGAAACTGCACGAATTATGGAAGGCAGATGGCTTCTTATCTTTCCAAGGAACTGGCCTCCTGCGGCGTTCAGATTATAAGCGGACTTGCCAGTGGAATCGACGGGGCAGGTCATCTGGGTGCGCTGGAAGGAAAGGGAGACACTTATGGTGTATTAGGCTGCGGAATCAATATCTGTTATCCCAAAGAGAATTATGGATTGTTTGAACAAATAAAAGAAAGAGGAGGCATTCTTACAGAGTTTGTCCCAGATGAAGCCCCCAGGCCCTGTAATTTTCCGATGAGAAACCGGATTATCAGTGGTCTGTCTGATGCAATCCTTGTGATTGAAGCCAGAGAAAAGAGCGGTTCTCTCATTACAGCAAACCTGGGACTGGATCAGGGGAAGGAAATTTTTGCTCTTCCAGGGAGAGTCACAGATCCATTAAGTGCAGGCTGTAACCGGTTGATTTCTGAGGGTGCCGGTGTGATTTTAAGTCCTGATTCTGTTCTGGAATATTTTGATTTACAAAATGGTAAAATATTAAGAGTTCATGAAAAAAATAAGAACGGGCTTGCCAAAAAAGAAAAAATGGTGTATAGTTGCCTAGATTTACAACCAAAGAATCTGGAAGAGATTGTATCTTTAAGTGGATTGTCTGTCAGTGAATGTATGGGAGCCCTTTTGGAGCTAGAATTTAACGGCCTCATTTTGCAGACATCCCATCAATATTATGGTAAGAAACTATAGGCGAGGAGTTTGGTATGGCGAACTGTTTAGTAATTGTGGAGTCACCGGCGAAAGTAAAAACAATAAAAAAGTTCTTGGGGACGAACTATGAAGTGGATGCATCCAACGGTCATGTAAGAGATCTCCCGAAAAGTCAGATGGGAATTGACGTTGAGAATGATTTTGATCCAAAATATATAACAATCAGAGGAAAAGGGGATATTCTGGCAAAGCTCAGGAAGGAAGTAAAGAAGGCAGATAAGATTTATCTGGCGACTGACCCTGACCGTGAGGGAGAAGCGATTTCCTGGCATTTATTAAAGGCCTTAAAGCTTGATGAGCTGAAGGAAAAGCAGGTATTTCGAATCAGCTTTAATGAGATTACAAAGAATGCAGTAAAAGCCTCCTTAAAGACCCCAAGAGCCATTGATATGAATCTGGTGGATGCCCAGCAGGCCAGAAGAGTCCTTGACCGTATGGT